>CAYUTI010000002.1:0-120444 GCA_964447685.1 Candidatus Woesearchaeota archaeon | reverse complement strand
GTTGGTCCTGTTAATGTTGTAATAACACCCTATGGAAGAAAAGAATTTTATGATAAATATGTAAAAATATTCTTTTCTAATTTAAAATCTGCAATTAGTAAGATTAAAAAAGCAGGACTTGAAAGAGTTTTAAAAGGATTAAATATAACGATTAAATTTATAAGTGAGGGTGATGCAGCAGGTAAATATACTTTTCCTGATATTGATATATTTTTATCATCTATAGGTGGTTATGAAGAGAGTGTAGTAATACATGAAATAGGTCATAGGTTTTATCATGATTTATTATCTAAAAAAGCACAGAGTTTTTGGGATAATGGTATATATAATCCTATGGCAACTATTGAAGAAAAAGATGTTGAAAAGTTTGTTAATTTATTTATAGCTAACGATATAGAAAAATTTAGAGAGTTAAAACATACTCAACGAAAAAAATATTTAATGCCATTAATAAAAAAGTCTAATCTATCTCAAATAGAAAAATCTAAATTTTTAGAGATAGCTTCGAGACTAACTGTTTTTGATGTTGATGAGAGTGTAGATTCTTTCAAGGACAAGTTAGCAAAAAGAGTTAGTGGTACTAAAGTTCATTTAGAATTTATAAGTGAATATGCGAGAAAAAATAGTGATGAAGCATTTTCTGAAAGTTTTGCTAAGTATTTAGGTTATGGTAGTGGTAAACTTGGTGAATACACTCTTGATTTATTTAAACGTACAATTAAACTTGGTGATACCAATTTTAAAGGTAATACTATGAAATATGTAAATATAAAATCTAATGATAAGGAAATAAATATTCCTGATATAAATATCGAAAATAAAGGTGATTTAATACGTGCCACAAATAGAATTTTGGATTATTTATACCGGAATCGTAATAATAATATAAATTCTCTTTCGGTTGATGTATTAAATAAAATAACAGACCTTATATTTAATGATATAGATTTAAAAAGAGTAGAAAATATTATTAATCAAAAACCTGGATTTACAGCAGACTATAATAAGAATGAAGAAAGACTTTATATCAAAACTCCTGAAAAACTGTAAAAAGAACTTAAGGAGATTTAATAATGATTACTGAATGTGAACTTGCAGATAAAACTATAGCAATAGTAGGTTGTGGTAGAAGCGGAACTCTTTATTCTGCAAAGTATTTTAGAGGATTTGGTTTAGATATAGAACACGAAAGATGGGAATGTGACGGTAATGCAAGTTGGTATCTTTGTTTAGATAATCAGTATAACGCCAGTGAAGACCTTTTTATGGAAATAGCTGAAATTTAAATAGGATAAATTATGAAATATGTAAAAATAAAAGCAGCGATTCCAAAAGAAATGTCTGCTCTTGCAAAATTCGCTAAACGTTATAAAACATCTTCAGGATTTAAAAATGAATTACCTACTTGGGATAGTTTTTCTGATTTAGCAAGATTTGTTAGAGCCGGAAACCTAATGAGAAAAGAAAGATATAGTAGCAGTAATAAAAAAATAGATATTTGGAGAAATGGTGGTAAAATAAGAATCGGTGATTGGGTTGCTCTTAGCGAGGATACTGCTAAAGAATATGGTAGTCAGAATTTATTTAGTAAAAAAGTACCTGCTAAAGACTTGGTAGTTACAAATAGAGAACGTGGTGAAATGATTTATGCTCCATTTGATTTTACAGTAGAACAGTTTTTTGAACTTGTTAATAATTAATATTGACATTTTATTTAATAAAATGATAAATTTAAACAATTATTATCATTATTATTTATAAGGTTAGGATTATGGATTATACCAAAATCCACAGCATGTCAAATGTAAGCAATAAATATCACGGCTTACCAATTGACGTTAAATTTCATGTTAAGCAGCCTGGAAAAAATAAATTTAGTCATGAAATGAGAATAAAGGTCTTTAGAAAACGAGATTTGGATAATACTTATAGCATTGATTTAAGAAATGACCCTGATCTAATACAAATTAGACATGAGCCGGATAATGCTTTTTTAACTGCTAAACAAAAAAAAATGATTTTAGATCATTTAAGGAAATATAGAAAAGCCTATATAGAAATGTGGAATGATCCTTCGATGGATAATGATGATCTTGTAGAGAAAATGAAAGAAATAGATTCTAAAAATAAAAACTAACACCAACAAACATTTTTACCGAGTTTTTGAGCTTTAATAATAACTGTTAGTAATGAATTCAGTCTTCTTATAATACTTTCAATATCGGTTCCCATATCGATAAGTTCAGGACCATCTTTTACAATACGATCATCTACAATAATAGTTTTGGGTTTGATGTGTAATTTTTCCCTAACAGCAGGTGCAAGTTCTGTAGTATTATTTATTAATGATATAATTCTTCTAGCAATAATTGGTAAAGTTTTTACATCCCATTCCCCAACTGCATCGGTATGTCCAGCTAAAAGTAGGAGTATTGCTATGGCGTTATCGTTTGAAAAGTTAATACTAGTGTCGGGTGCAGGTTCACTCATGTAAGGGACACCATCTAACCATGTAACATAAGGATCAAACTGAAAATCTTCTACAGTAAGACCCTGAAAATGTTCTAATGCATTATAAGTAATCAGTTCTTCATAGTCGGAAATATAGAATGTTATGGACATAAAAATCTCCTTAAAGATTAAATAGTGAAGGTCTATCCAAATATAGTGTTCTGAATACGATCAATTACATCATAACCATCTCTGTCAATAGCCTCGATAACATAAATTTCACCTATTTTTTTAGGATCTTTACAGTATTTGACTGCTGAGTTAGAAAGAGTACAACAATTATTCCATAATTTTTTAAAGGTGGCGTGATGACACTTTACATATAATAGATTCATACGCACACGATTAACTTCAATTTTATCTGTTTTAAAAACAGTATAGTTAAAATTTTTATTTTCAATAAAAAGTTTCTCTATTAATTCCAAATCAAATGTGTTCATAATGCCTCCTATTTTTTAAAGATAATAGTTTCAATAACTGATTTTTAAGGGTGTTTTTTGTCCTCATTACAGTTACAGAATAACAAAAATAGAATGCAGTGTCAAGACTTTTTTATGAAATTTACATAGTATTTTTAATATATTAGTTTGAGAAAATATAAATATTGATTTATCAAACACATATCGTTTATACTGGGTAAAAAGGAGACTCAGTTATGTTAGATATTAAGCAGCTAAGAAAGACACCTAAAAAGTATGTAAAGAATTTAAGTGATAATCAACTTGTAAGTATTATTAAAAAAGCAAGAATACGTTACTATGATGAAGGCAAGGAATGGATTAGTGATAGTGTTTATGACGTTGTTCATGACAGATTACAAAAGATAAACCCAGAACATCCAATTTTATATAGTGGTGAAACCACTGAAACCGATAAAATTGAGAAAGTCTTGCTTAAATACTCAATGCCGAGTCTGGATAAAATTAAACCTGATGGTAGCTGTAAAAAATGGTTGGCTAAGAATGAAGGCATTTATGTAGTTAGTGATAAACTTGATGGAATTAGTTTGCAGCTCATCTCATCTAAAAGTGGTTGGAAGCTATTTACTAAAGGATCAACAGGAGGTGGTAATTACGGAAAAGACATCAGTCATCTTTCATCAGGTTTGAATTTACCAAAACCCTGTAATATTGATATCCGAGCTGAAATGATTATCAGTCCTGATAATTTCAAGAAAGCTAAAAAATTGTTGAAACGTGATTATTCAAACCCAAGGAACTTTATATCAAGTATGACAACAAAATTGAAGGTAAATAAACAAGTCTTGAGCTTAATTGATATTATCTGTTATGAAGTTTTAAATCAAGACATGAAACCTTCTGATCAATTTCAGCATCTCGAATCACTTGGTTTTAAGATTCCTGCATATAAAGTATTTCAGGTTTTAGATGAAGAGAAATTATCCTCTATTCTCGAACGACGTAAAGAACGATGTTGTTATGAACTTGATGGTATTGTTATAACTATCAATGACCACTATAAACGGCCACGATCTAAAAATCCTAAATATAGTAAAGCTTTTAAACTTGATAGCGAGGATAATGCTGTTACGGTAAAGGTTAATGAGGTTATATGGGAAAAGTCGAAACAACGACTCTTTAAACCTGTTATAACTTTTGATCCTGTTGAAATAGGTGGTGTAACTATTCAACGAGCCACAGGACATAACGCTTTTTTCATTAAAAATGGTTTCAGCTATAAGGATAAGGATAAAAATCTGGATAAAAATATTAGGCCAATAGGAGCCGGAGCTATTATAAAGGTAGTTCGTAGTGGTGATGTTATACCTAAAGTTATTGCAGTTATAACACCTGCTAAGAAACCTCAATTTCCAGATCAGGAGTTCTTTTGGAATGATAATGGTGTTGAAATATTCAGTAAAAAAACCGATCAAGATGTTGAAATTAAACTAATTACTTCATTCTTTAAACGAATTGGCGTAGAAAATTTCAGTGAAGGATTAATTACAGTTTTATATAAAGAGGGCTATGATTCCATAGATAAGATCGTAAAGATAAAAAAATCTGATTTAGTATCTATTCACGGCATTAAAAAGAAAACTGCTGATAAGATAGTAGATGGCATCAAAGAAGCCCTTATAGGCATCGAAATAAATGTTCTAATGGCATCATCAGAACTATTTAAAGATCTAAAGGAAGATCGTATTAAGCTTGTTACGTCTATTTATCCTGATATCTATAAAGAAATAGATGCTGATACAGTTAAAACAAAAGTAGTTGCTATAAAGGGACTTAGCCTCAAGTTAGCAACCAATTTCAGTAAAGGTATAAAACCTTTTAGAAGGTTTTTAAAGTCAATAAAAGGCCGATATAGTATTGCAGCTCCTGTTTCTAAAAATGATGTAAAAGGGTTTAAGCTAAAAGGTAAGACAGTTTGTTTTACCGGATTTAGGGATGATTCTATTAAGAAATTATTAGAAAGCGGTGATTGTAAAATAACAAATACAGTTAGTAAGAACACAGATATTTTAGTTGTTAAGGATAGTGATTACGTTTCAACTAAAATTGATAAAGCTAACGAATTATCTATTAAAGTGTTGACAAAAGATGAATTTGTTGATAATTATTTATTAGTTTTTAAAGATAAATAAAAAACACAAAAATCCAAAATTAAAAATCCAAAAAATCCAATTTGGCCTTTACACTCCTAAAGGCCATTTTTTATTTCTAACAGTGAACTACTCAGTGACTACTTCGTAGATCACTTAGTTTTCTCAACCAAAAAAGTATAAAATTCTTATCATTAAATAATTAATCTAACTAACAATCTTAATTAAAATTACTGATTACTATACCATAATTGATAAAAAGAAATAAGTAATAAAGGTATTTATTATAATATGTGGCCTTATTAAACGTCTTCTTTAATCTTAATTAGGAGTACAGTTATGAAAGATTCAACTCTAAATAAGGTAACTGGTTCAGTAGATTTCACATACAGGGTTAGAATTGAATGTTTGGCTAAATCAGGTTACGAAAGAGAACAACTGCATTTAAAAGCTATGGCTGAAAGACACAAACAAACAGAAATAGGCAAAAGGATATCAAGTATTAAAATAGAACCTAATGGTAAACTAAAACAAGAAGAAGTTAAAACTTTTTTAACTCCTTATGAGTATTATTTAGATGGTATCAGAACTTACATGAAAGCTATTAATAAAGTATTTGATATTTATAGATAACAGTTTATAAGTAGATAGAATTATAAAAAGGAGAGTTTAAAAAATGGCAGAAGGTAAAATGATTCTTATAGAAAAAGGAAGTATCGTAATTATCAGAGATAGCAATGATATTGAAGTAGGATTTAGTTCAATCGAGCAATTTAATAATTATTGTAGTGATTTTGAAGTAAGTTTTCATGGTAAGTATTATCTTGATTATGAACCCGAAAAAAATCTTTATATAGATGATATTCTTTTTGGTGATAGATTTAATCATTATGATGAAAATATTAATAATGGTTTAGTTAATGAATATGAATTATTAATTACTAATGCTGAAATTATTAAAAACAGAGTTGATAATCCATTTTATCTTCTATCCCTTGAAGACGCAAAACAGTTGAAAAAAGAATTTCTTAGAATAGAAGCAAAAAATATTATCTATACAAAATGGCCTCCTTTTAAACAAATTAATTATGCTCTTGGTGTAGAAGGATATACTAATGAAGTTGAACTTGCTCAGATTAAATATGACATATCCTTAATAGTAGGTATAAGTAATAACGCAGAAGCAAGTGTTGACTCTGCTACTGATAAAGATCAAGTTAAAAATATAATAGTAAACTGGCCTACTATTTAATAATTAATAAAAACCTTAATAAGGCAATATATCTATGTTGATATTAATTCATAGATGTATTGCCTTATTTAATTGAGGGGGGATTATAATGACTAATTTATCAACATTGATGAATACAGCGAAGCAACATAGCGGTCAAAAGACACTTCATGCTATTGGTAGGTGGCAGAACAGAGAAGTAAAAATTCCACAGGGAATAATTATACCACTTAATTCTGTTTCTATTCCTGATGGATGGACAAGATTTTCTTCAGCCGATAACAGATTTATTATTGGTGCAGGATCAACTTATTCACCAAATGCTAATGGTGGAAGTTTAAATTTAACAGGTATAGCTACTAATACCACAGGTGATCATACAGGTACAGAAAATACCAATACTGAAATAGCAGTTTGGGCTGGTGTTAGTCAAAATAGTAATTACTATGGTATTGATAACGTTAGTCCTCAATATTATGGAAATCAAGGAAGTCATAGTCACAGTTACAGTGCTAATTATAATCCAAGTCAACAAAATATTATTTTAATTAAAGCTAATAGTGAGCGTCCTGAATTTCCAGCAAATGCAATAGTACTGACTCATGCTAATATTGATCCTATAGGTGATTTAACAGGATTGTTCCCTGATAATAGATATATGCGTGGTAGTACTGGACTTGGTGCTTCTGCACAATCTTTTTCAGGAGGATCACTATCTTCCGCTGGTAGTCACGGTCATCATAAAATGCAACCCTACTATTCAACAGTAGGTGGAGGTGTTAGATATTTTTATAATGCTTTTGTTGCACATAGTAATCATGAGATTTCATTATCGGTAAGTAATGAAAGTCTTACACATGCATTTCTAAAAGCATGGAGTAAAACAGAAGCATTTACCTTAAAATCAAATATAATAGGAATGTGGGAAGGTGAAATTCCTCCTTCAGGTTGGGTATTATGTGATGGAAATAATTCTACTATTGATTTAAGAGATTGTTTTATTAAGTTTGGTAGTGATGGAAATGTTGGAACAAAGAGTGTAGGAACCGGACAAGTCACAGTTAGTGGTAGTGGTTCTACTGCTGGAGGTCATGACCATCAATATAGTCCTGGAACAGGATCATATACAAGATATGGTTTTTATCATCAATCAACTGCTGGAGAACATAGTCATACTATATCTTCACAAACTAAAAGTTTTAATCCTCCATATTATGCACTTACTTTTATTATGAAAGAATAGGAGGCTGTAATGACTAATTTACCAACTTTAATGAATATTACAAAACAGCATATTAGAATTGTAAATCATCTTATTATACACTTAATTTTATTATGAGAAATGAAAAGTAGAAAATTAGGAGAGAGAAAAATGACAGTTTTAAAGATTTCCGGTATATCAAATATTGATAATTATTTTCCAAGTAGAGTCAATCCTGTTTTACATTCTACTGAGGCAAATAAAGAAAGTACTAATTATACACGCACAGGGAAATTAGAAAAGAATGAAAGTTTTGTTTCTACTTTTCCAAAACAGGAACTTTTACCGGAAAACATTTTTCCTTTTTTCGACACTAAAGATAGGGTTGCAAATTTTCTAACTAACATATTTGCTATTCAAGATAGTTTTGCTCAGTATAATGTTAGTCAGGTAAGAGGGGAGCCAAGACCAACTAATGAACTAAGACGCTATCTTGAGTATCCTTCTGAAAAAATAAAAGATGTTGCTATGTCAATAGTTGATGAAAATGATAGTAGTGATGAAAAGATGTATAAAATTGAACAATGGGTTATAGAGAATTTTGAGTATACTTCTGATATAAAGAACTATAGTAAAGATGAATATTGGGCTACTCCAAGTGAAACATTAAGAAAGGGATCAGGTGATTGTGTAGCTCATTATGAAGAAATTTGGACAAAAAAAGGATTAAAGAAAGTAAGTAATTTGAAAGTAGGAGATAAAGTATTATCTTATGATTTTAATAATCAAAAATACTGTTATAAACCCATAACTAAAATATGGGAAAAAGGAAAACTACCTGTTTACAGAATAAGATTTAGAAACGGAACTTGGTTTGATGTTACAGAAGATCATCCTTTTTGGAATAGACGAACTCAAAAAAGAGGATTTTATGAAAAAACAAAATTAAAAGACATTGATTTAAGTAAGTGGTGGAAAAGGAAAGTTCCTTGTGTTACAAAATTTCCATATAAAGTAAAAGATATAAAATGGCTTACTGAAGATTTATGTTTTGTTATAGGTCATTATTTAGCAGAAGGTTGGTCTGAAAATAGTCATGTTTGTAGTTCTGGACATGAAAGTAATAAAATTACACCTATTTTAGAAAAACATAATATCCCATTCTCACTTGGTAAGAATGGAAATGGCGTTCCTATAATTAATTTTTTAAAAGCTGAATTTAAACATAAATTAAAAAAGTTAGGAACAAATAGTTTTAATATGCATTTACCTAAAAAACTTTATTCTTTACCTAAGAAAAAATTACAAGCTATTCTTGATGGTTATTTCTTAGGGGATGGACATTATTCTGCTTATGATAATGATTTATATAAAAGTAATAAAGAAAAAACTTATTCTACAAGTAGTTATCAATTAGCTTATGATTTACAAAACATATCATTACGTTTAGGTAAACCTTTATATATGTGGTTACAGGAGAATCATGGAGGAGTAGGAGATAAACCTATTTGGAGATTAAGTTTAAATACTAATAGTAGATTTATTAAAGATTTTGGATTTAAAGATTTAAGTGAAGTAAGTATAAAAGATTATAAATATATAGGTGAAGAGGAAGTTTTTGATTTTGAAGTTAAAAATACTCATACTTTTGTGAATAAATTTGGAATTATATGCCATAATTGTGAGGACGGTAGTTTTCTTATTCACAGTTTAGGTCTTAATGCTGGAGTTGATCAAGACCGTCTTCGTACTTATGGTGGACTTGTAGTGTATGAAAATGAAAAGGGAGGTATTGAAAGCGGTGGTCATGGATGGACAGCTTATAAAAGAGAAAGTGATGATCAATGGGTAGTACTTGATTTTAGTTTTTTTACAACTGATAAACCCATAGATAAAAGAATGGGTATGGAAGATGATTTCAGATATTTTGAAGACTGGTTTTTTGTTAATGCTCAAAATACAGTAGATACACCTTATTCAAATGCAATAAGAAATCCAGATAGGCATAGCGGTTACGTTATAAATACTTATGCATAGGGAGATTTAAATTAATGGCTAACTTATCAACATTAATGAATACAGCAAAACAACATACCGGACAGAAAACTGTTCACGCTATTGGACGTTGGAAAAATAGAGAAGCGAAGACACCTATTGGTTTAATTATATCTTTTAATGATACTTCAATACCTTCAGGTTGGTCAAGATTTACCAGTGCTGATGACCGAATGATAGTTGGAGCAGGTACAACTTACTCCGTAGGACAAAATGGAGGTAGTACTACTTTTAGTATAAATGAAGCTACAGGAAGTGGTGGTAGTCATGGACATTTTGATGCCTATGGTTATAGAGCAAGAACTTATGGTACTGTAGGAGGAGGGTATAATGTGACTCCAAATGAAACTGGTAGCCATTCACATAATATAACTAATGGAGCATATTCACCGTTAGTAAATAAAATAGTATTAATTAAAGCTACACAGGAAAATGCAAAACTTCCTGCTAAATCAGTTTTATTGAATTATGGATCAATGACTACTACAGGACTTAGTAAGGTTTTTAATAATGAAAGATTCTTAATGAGTAGTAATGCAATTAGTCAAGCCGGTGCTGCTACAGCTTTAGCATCTTTATCTACATCAGGTAATCACTATCATACTGGTTCACATGATTATTCAAGATGGGACGGTGGTGGTCAAGAAAAAGTATATATGACATTTAATTATGCAGGTGATCATACTCCTGAAGATATAGCTGTCGATGTTAGTGAAGCTATAAAGAAAGTTAAACTATCAGCATGGACACATGCTAGCGAACAAATTAACCTATTAAGTAATATGATAGGAATGTATGAAAGTCTTACCCCTCCAGATGGATGGTTACTATGTGATGGTAATAACGGAACTCCTAATCTGAGAGATTATTTTGTAATGACTACAGATGGAAGTGAAACTTCTGGAGCAGGAACTAATCAAATTACTGTTAGTAGATCTACAAGTATTAGTCACAGTTTTAATCATAATCATAATTCTACTTTTAGTAATACACAAGAAGATAGTGGTTCTTATCCTAATAATGTATGGAGTCATACCCATACTATGAGTTTAAATAAAGCAGTGAGTTACTTACCACCATACTACAGTTTAGCTTTTATTATGAAAGGATAGTTTATAATTGACAGTATTATTGGATTGGAATAGAATTATTAACAATTTTTGGCTATTAATAATAGGATAAAAAATGACTAATCTGAAAACAATAAAAGAAATATGGAAAAACCATTCACCTCTAATTGGATTACAGGCTATTGGAAGAAGAGCAAGTAGAGAAGTTTATTATCCTCCTATAGTTATTCCTAGTTTTACAGATAATTTTGAAGATGGCGTAATCAATACTAATGTATGGAGCACTTTTTCTCAAAATGGTGGTAGTGTTGTTGAGGCAAATGGGGTTTTAAGATTGTATAGTGCTCCGGGTGCTCAAGGTAATAGTTATATACAAAGTATAACTGGTTTAGTAATTGATGCAGGTGATTTTGAATTAGAAACTAATATAAATTTTATTAGTCCGACTGCATTTGCTGCTAGTTCTACTGGTGCATTTTATCTTTATATATATAATCAGGCGTTCACTGATGTTATATGGATTAGGGTTACTCCCGCAACGGGAACCAACAGATTTTGGTGTTGTTTTCAAAACAACAGTGACCCTCAATACTTTGGATTTCAGGGAACTGTTGATTCACTGTCTTGGACATTAAGAATAAGAAGAGTAGGAAATGTTTATTATGCGGGATGGAATGTTGGTAGTGGATGGACAGAGTATTCAAGAACAATGAGTTTAGCTAGTTATAATAGTTTAAAGGTCAATCTTACTAATAGTAACTGGAATACATTTCCTGATACTACCATTGATGTTGCATATACTAATTATACAGGTAACACTAGACTTTTAACATAAAACTATACTTAAAATAGAGGTGATAATATGAACAAAAGAACTTTAATAAATACTTGGAAACAACACAGTTCAAGAATAGCTATTTCAGCTATTGGTAGAAGAGGAAGTAGAGATGTTTATTATCAAAATTTAGAATTAGTTGGATATACCTCAAATCAATGTGTGGGGGGAACAGTAACAGCAAGTGCTGGTAATACACCAGCAAATGCTTTTGATGGTGATAAAACAGTTAGCCCTATAGAACAATGGAATACAGGTTCATGGAATTTCTCATCTTATCCAAATGATCCAGAATGGATACGATATCAATTTACGGAACCTAAACAAATAGAAAAAGTTGCTATATGGTCATGTGGTAATACAGCAGGTGTTGAAGAGTGGTCTGTTGCGGTTTTAAGTGGAAGCAATAATGGCTCAGATTTTACTACAATAGATACTTTTAATAAACAAGTTGTAGGTGCTGTAGGAGTTGAAGAATTTACTTTTAGTAATCCTAATAGTTATTCCTATTATAAATTAACAGTTACTTTTAATGTTACAGGTCCACCAGCAGCAGATGGAGCGCATATAAAAGAAATAGAAATGTATGAAGGTATTTATGGATAACAAGGTGGAGATGGTGGAGTAGATTTTGTGGATCATTTTCTAATAATGGAGATACTTTAACTCTTAATTGTGGAAGTCCAGCTTATAACTATACTCCACCTTCAGGTTATTAATAATTAATATAGGAGAAATTAAATGGAATACACAACTGAGGGAGTATTAATTAGAACTACTCCTATTCAATTAAATCTTGTTACCATTCAGTCTTTAGTTAGCGGAGGTGGTGGCCTAATTACTGTTGATACAGCTCAATATCCAGACTTAAATAATCTTAATCCTACTTATTGGGCAAGCCATAGTCCATACGGAACTCCAGGTGATATTATTTGGGTTCAAGAGGACTACTCAATTAGTAAAATGTGTCAATCAAATAGTGGATATGTTATAACAGTTTTATATGAAGACGCTGTTGAAATTGAGTATCAAAGATCAATGTCTTCAGCAATTACACCTGATGGTCAAACAATAAGTGCTAATAGTATGGAATTCTGGCAATCAAGATGTGTATTGGAAATAGTTAATGTTGCTATCAATGCAAGCAATTGGGAGATAACAACTATTAAGATATGAGGTAAATTGTGAAATATGTAAAAATAAAATCTATGGATATGGCTAAATTTAGAAAAGCCATTAAACGAGATAAAAAATTTACAATGGACAGTAAAGGATTTTCTCAGCATGTAAAAGACAAGTTTCCAGCTAATCCTAAAGAGTATACGCCAGAACAAATTAAGGATTACAGAGTTCTTTTTATCTTTAAAGATAGTGGAGATATTGCATATTCATTAACTGATCCAGATAAGAATGGTGATATGGATATGTTTATTAATGGATTTGAGATGATTATTAATAAAAAACATTTAAACCCTGCATAAGGACAATTTATGAAATATGTAAAAATTAGATCTCAACCAGAAAAGAAAATAAAGATATTTCTCGACATGGATGGAGTTCTTGCTGATTTTGATGCTATGTATAAAAAAATTGCAGGAGTTGATCTTCCAGAAAAAGGAACTATGTCAAAACAAGATGACGAAAAAATGTGGAATAAAATTCGTGATTATGGACGTTTCTTTCATGATATGATTCCAACTAAAAATTTTAAACATCTTATTTCACTTGTTGAACGATATGATCCAGACCCTACTATTTTATCGGCAATTGGTATCGATCCAAATGTTAAAAAACTTACTGATCAAAACAGTTATAAAGGTAAACAAGCTTGGATTCAAAAACGTTTAGACAGTGGATATTTATCACGAGCAAAATTAATTAATGGTAAAAAGACTAAACCTCGTTATATTGATAAAGATGCTATTTCTGTCCTTATTGATGATGATAAGGAAAATATTAAAAACTGGAATAGTGCAGGTGGTCACGGCTTTCTGTTTAATAATAAAGATGGAAGCGTTTTAAAGAAACTTGAAAACTTTTTAAACCAATTTAATAGCTAACAAGGAGCTAAAAATGAAATTGAATTACACAAAGCACATTAAAGCAAGTATCAAAGCTGCAAAAGAAGAGCTTACTAAAGGTGAAAGAGCTGAAATTGCAAAATGTATTCGTGCCACAAGACAGGTTATGAATCTTGATCGTTTATCTAAAGAAGAGATAGAAAAAGCTATTGATAAAATAGAAAAAATTATCAGAAACGCTAAAAACTAAATTAAATAAATTGGAACTGTTTATGGTTATTATATGGTCGTGTCTTCAATGTAAATTTATAGATAGAGAACGTTGGCCTAAGTTTTGTAACAAACACGGTAAAATAATTCAGTCAACCTCAAAAATTCCAAATTTTTGTAACATTAGAGAATATGATTCTTTAGATAATTCCATAGCAATTGGTTCATCTATGTTAAAATCTCAGAAACAAGTGGCACCTACATCTAAAATAAAAGTAACTATTAAACAAAATTATGCTTGTGGCTGAGATTAAACACAAGTTGTAAGTTTACAACAAGTAGGAAATATAAACTAAAATTAAAAAAGGAGAGAGTTATGAGAAAAATCATTTTTATTCTAATCGTTTTTTTATTTATAGCATCACCGGCATTTTGTAAAACATCAAAACTTAGTTGGGATGCTAATAAAGAAACTGATATTTCAGGTTATAAAGTTTATATGAGTAATAAAGCCGGTTCGCATATTAAAGGTCAGTTTTTAAAAGAAGTTCCTCTTGTTTTTGATAAAATTAATGGAACTATTATTACACATCCAACTTCTGTTATTATAGAAATTGTAACAGAAGGAACTTATTACTTTGTTTTAACTGCCTATGATAAGTGTGGTAATGAATCCAGTTTTAGTGAAGAAGTTAGCCTTCTTTGGGATGATACTGCACCTGTTAAACCTACTGGATTAAAAGCTATATGGAATATTGTTATAGGTTGGATTAAAAATCTTTTCGGACTTAAATCCCAATGGGTAGCATAAATTAAAAATAATTTCTATCCTAATCGAGAACTCACTATAGCGAGACAAGTAGATTAACTCATGGTAACTATATAAACAACAGAGTAAAAATTAAAAATAAGCAAAGTTAACACCTTAAGTAAAAAATCAAACAGTTATGATTATAGATTGCATGAGAGGATAGAATTTATTTAATTAAATATTAATAGGGGAACTAAATAATATGAAATATGTTACTATAAAATCGAAAGAGTTTAGTATTGATATTAAAGATATGCCTAACTGGGTTAAGAATATTCTTTCAACACATAAAATAAAAGGGAACCTTAGTTATGAGGCTGTAAAAGAAGCTGATATTGGTGGAAATTGGCATGATGCTAATGTGAGAACAATTTACCTTTATGAAAAAGGTAAGATAAAACAGGTTAGTGGTGCAGGAGGTGTTTCACCTAATGATAGCAAAGAAGAGCGCCTTGCTAAACAAGGTTTCAAAACGGTTCTTGTTCCAGACAGAATGGTTCTTGTTGTAAATAGTTATCCAAAATCTGCTAAACTTTATGTTCATCCAGATGCTATGGGTGAATTACTTGATGACAAAATAGATGCTAATTTAAGTGCTGAGGAGTTGTTAGCTCTCTTAGCTACTAAACAACTTAAATCTTCTTATAGACGTGATGAGTTGTCTCGTTTTGGTGTTAAGTATGATGATCACGTAGCTGCATTAAAGAAAAAAGGATTGTTAAGTAATAGTGGCGGTATTACAACCACTGGACGAAATGTAATTGAAAATGAATTAGAGAAAATAGGTTTAAATGCTATATCTCCCATAATGCAAGTTGCCAAGAAGCTTGGTTTTAAAGATAAATATTTCAATTAAGAATATATAATTGGTAAACTAATTATAGTTTTTATAAGGAACATCACCAGTTGGTGTTGAGGTAGCTATTAAATACCACGGAGAATTCGCAATGTGAAGTTATTAAAAGAATAAAAAGACTATATGGTGTAAAGTAGGAGATAGTCATGAGGGATATATTATATAGAATTTGTCCACCTGAATGTAGAGGCGTGATGTGGCTTAACAACCGTTGGTTTGATCCAGTAATGCCTAAGTATTCAGTATTCTTTATACCTAAATATAAAGATGTTATGTTTAATGCAAATCACCGTATGCTTTGGCTTGACTTTTTAATGACAACTCATAAAAAGTCTCATTTATACTTATTTGAGGTTAGGGTTAATTTCACGAGAATACATTATCGTGATTTAGTAGCATGGGAAGGAGAAGACTTAGAGGAGATAGTCTTACCAGTAGCTTATTTAGGAAAAAGAACTATACTTAGAAGATGGAGAGTAAACAGAAGTAACTTAAAAAAGCTCGGAAGCGAGAAAAGATTTAGGTAATGTTAATACCAATAATTTTTATTCAACAACAAAACAAAGGAGAAAACTATGAGTTACAAACTAACTAACAACACAGGTAATGATATTATAATCAGTCCAGCAATCAATGTTCCCAAAGGTGGTTATGTAATGGTAGACAATTACAGTGCTGCTATTGATGCTGAGAAAGTGGCAGGGAACATAAGCGTAGTTGTAACAACTGATGCTGATCTTGTTACTGATAACAGTACAGGAACTGCTGCAACTGATTACACCATTGCTGCTATTGTTGATCTTGGTACTGCTGCTGATGCAATCGCAACATTGGCTGCTATGGTAAATGAGCTTAATGCTAAGCTTATTGATGCTATGGAACGAGCCGAAAAACTTATGTAGTATGAATTAATAATAATAACATAGTGTAAAAAGTAAGGCGTTCTCTTACCAAGGGAGCGCCTTTTCTTTTTAAAAAGAAGGAATACCTCTATGGCTACAACTATAGTTGTAAAAAATCATAGTAAAGAAATAAAAATTAAGAAAAGAAAACCTAAGATACGTTTCAGTGATGAATACATAAAATCTATAAACAGACATTTTAGAAAAGAAACAAAAATGACAAAAAGAATTTTTACACCCAAGTCTTTGTATATAAGCAGGTAAATAAAGGAGAGTGCCATGAACTGGCTTGAAATATTAATAATTGTAATAGAAATAGCTATTTTAATATGGATATTAATATTTCAAGCAGTTAGTGCATGGAAAACTCGTATTTAGTAATTATTAATTGGAGATTATCTGATATGAAATTTGTGACTATAAAAAGTGAAGATTTAAATGAATTATTAGATTCTAAAAATTGTGACAACGAAACTGAGATTAATAGTGGTGTTTATGATCCAGGTATTTTTAAAGCAATCTTTCTTGCCGGTGGTCCTGGTTCTGGTAAAAGTTTTGTCTCAAGATCAACTATAAATTGGAAACATGGTTTAAAAGTAGTAAATAGTGATGATATCTTTGAAGCTGATTTGAAAAGAGCTGGTAAAGATGCAGATATGACTAAAATGACTAAAGAAGAATATGATGAAGTTCAGAAAATAAGAGAACGTGCAAAAGAAAAAACTAATATAAAAATGAAATATCATTTACGTGGAAAACTTGGTTTGATTATAGATGGTACAGGTAAAGATATTGAGAAGATAAGTAAAAAGAAAAAGATGTTGGAAGACTTAGGTTATGATACTTATATGATTGTAGTTAACACAACTCTTCCTGTTGCAAAAGAAAGAAATGCTGAACGTAAAAGAAAAGTAGCTGAAGAACTAGTTGAAAAATATTGGAATGCTGTTCAAACCAATTTAAAAAGTGGTTACTATAAAAACCTATTCGGTAATAATTTTGCAATAGTTGAAAATTCTAGTCATGACAATAAAGATGTTATTGCTGATGTGAAGAAACAAGTAGATAAATTTATTAAAACTCCTATCAAATCACCTATTGCTAAAACTTGGATTAATGATGAGATACAGAAAAGAAAAGAAGCAGGTGAGCGGATAAAACCTTTACAAGTAGAGACTGAATGATGAGATATGTTAGATTATTATCAGGTAAAAAGTTTAAATACCTTGGCCAGTGTGACCGGTTAAGAAGACAAAGTGAAGAAAATGAAAAGCGCTGGCATCAAATGATGGCAGATAAAAAGAAAATACTGGTAAAGAAATTTAAACAACTTGCTGACTATCAGGCTATGTTAGATGAAGACGAGACACTGGAAGAGTATATGGCAGATGATCCTACATCAGCAACTTATAAAAGCAAGTGGGGAAACATTGACGCAGTTTTTCTCCAACATGCAGGTTTTGAATTTATTTTTACAGACAAGTAATGAGGTGAGATATGGCAGTAACAATAACAAAAAAGATATTGGCATCAATAGCAGGAATAGGAACTATTTTCGCTGCTTATGGAGGTTTTATTGCTGCTGAAGATAGATATAATCAAGCACCTGCTGTAAAAATGTCTGAACAAAAAACATCACAAACCTTAGATCAGGTACAACAAAGTATTATTGATATGAGAGGTGATTTTAAACTCGAATCAATAACAACCCAACTTTATAATGCAGACTGTATTGTTAAATCGCTTAGGCGTGAACTTGAACGATATCCTAATGATAGATATATTCAAGAAGATTATGATAATGCTATCGAATATAAGAAACGTATTGAAACTAAACTTTTTAAACTGAGTGAGGAAAAATGAAACTTGTTAAAATAAAAATCTCAAGCAGTGACCAATATAAAACACTTAATGACGCTAAAAAGTATTTTAAAGAACTTGATAAGGGATCAACTCAAATATTATATGCTAATGCTAAATTAAGACGTGACTTGTCTGGAGGATTAAATTTTCTTAAAAAATATGCTCCTGAATTAATACCAACTAAAGCAACATTAAATAAATCTCATGTTCTTTTAGGTAAAATAAAATCTACTGATTTAGATAAAATATTTATTATGCTTCAGGGTGAAAGTTGGAGTCCAGAAGGAGAAGCAAGATCTTTAATTAAAAGTAAGGGTCTTGACCATACAAGCATGAGTGTTGGTGATGTTATTGTAATAGGCAACAAAGCTTATTTTGTTGATAACATAGGTTTTGAAGAATTAGACTAATATAGGTGACAAATGAAATACGTTACAATTGCAAGGTTTAATCCTGGTAAGGTAAGAAAATATTTAAGTAAAGATATTCCAGATAATTTTAGTTTGGTAAAACAAGCACGTACTTTAGAGAAAGTTCTTAACTCACCTCCAGGTATAAAAATTTATTGTGATAAAAATGACACGTTGAAAGACGTATTATGGAAAAAAGTTTTCAAGGATGTAAAACTAAGCGATAGTTATATCCCTATTTTAAAAACAAATTTCAGTAAAATAATTGATGGATTTGATAGTCATTGGGATAAGGAACCTATCGGTGATAAAACAGCTTTTGTACGGGTATAGGTGATAAATGACTAAAATGGTTAAGATTAAAAAGAAAAAAATTAATTCAGTTAATACTAATGGGTTTAGAACAGGAGATTTGTTAGGTAAAAAAATAATAGAAGATTTGGGAGCATTGTTATCTATTATCAATTATAAACTTTCTCCTAAAGAGAAGACAATACTTCAAAGTTCTATAGCAATTATTATGAAACATACTTCTAATAAAAATACTTGAAAAAACTGAATTAAAGGTGAAATCATGCCAAGTAATATAATAAAGAAAGTTGTTAGAGAGACAGACCTATCTACAAAAGAAGCTGAAAATAAATGGGATAAAGCAGAGAAAGCTGCAAAAGAAGGTAATTCCAAACCAGGATACGGCCTTATAATGGATATCTTTAAAAAGAAACTTGGCAAATCCAATTTAAAGAAATTGGGATGGAAATCAGGTAATAGTTTTCATTCTTGTCCTAACATCTATTCTGTTAAAAAAGTAGTTGTTAAGAAAAGTGTTGCAGCTTCTATTCTTGTTGAAACCAGAAAATCTGAAACATATCAAACTTATGTCTATGAGATAATTAATAACATTTACAAATATGTTCCAGAAATATTTCAGGAAAAACTCGATCTAATTGTTAAATCAGTTAGAAATGTTATTAATGATCTAAGTAATACCAGCATGGGAAAAAAGAAATTTAATCGCTATTTCCCTGATGGTTACGACAGTAACTTTTCTGTATTTAGAGAAGGAAGCCCTTGGTCTAAAATGAGTAACAGTCAGCAAGATAAAATAATTAAAAGCTTTATAAAGATTCTTATGAGCAGAGAACAGATACCTGTTGAAAATCGTGTTAAATCTAAAGCGAAAACCGAATTGTTAAAATCGAATTAACAAAGGTGGTGCCATGTCAGGTAGAGAAACCGAGAGTAAAGTTCAGAACATTCTTTTTGAATATTATTTAGATAGTAATAGAAGACAGAACTATATTATGTTACCTAATAATTCCATGTTTGGTTGGGAATCAGACCTAACAACAATCAGCAATTCAGGTATAACAACAGCGCATGAAATAAAAACATCAAGATCAGATTTTCTTAATGAAGCTAAACAAGTTGGGCGTAAATCATTTAAATACAGACAACTAACTTCAGCTTATTCTAAATTTAAAGTTAATTTAGATTATGTTCCAAATTATTACTATCTTGTAATAACTAATAAGAAAATTCTTAAAGTAGAGGAGTTACATCCTTACACAGGGTTAATCTACATATTGAATAGCAGAATAAAATATTTAGATCCTGAATCCATTTCTAATAAAAGTTTTGTTTGGTATGATAACAATACTTACAAAGTTAAAATAATTAAACCTGCTAAGAAAATTCATAGTCAAAAAATAAGTCAAAGGAACAAAGACTTCATAACCAAAGGTTTAAATTTAAGATATTGGAAAAATCGAATTTATAAATAGAGTATTAACATCAAGTTGGAGGGTGTTAGAATGATTGTTTTTAAATTCTTAGCAAAACCATTACTGATTATTTTAATAATAGCTTTAATGTCTGGAATAGGTTTTCTTGTTTATTGGTTTCTATTTGGAGTTGATAAGTTCTATCATGAGAACGTCAATGATCCTAAAGCCAAATACTGGAGATATTAAAACTAATCAGTTTATTACTAAAGTATTAAATAAGGTGACAATATGCCTACATATTATAACAACAGCAACTTAGATGTAGATGTTAGTGAGATAGCACTCCATATTAAAGCTAAATCTCGTGTTTCATCAATTGTTGTTATACCAGAGTCCTTACTTTTAGGAAAATATGCAAATCTTGGCATAACTCAGCTATCAATTTATCCATGTTACAACCCTATTGTTGCTGAACATATTGTTAATTTTGTAGATGAAACAGATGAACAGTTACTAACTCTTAACGTTAGAGAAACTGATTATGTTCAGATAAGAAGTCCTAATTTAACAGGGCATGTTTTTCTTCAAGATAAAGCTAATGAACCTCCTATAAGATTTGGATATAATGACCTGATAACAGTAAGAACAGAATACAGAGTTGAAAAAATGATATTCATTCCTGATTTTCAAGGTAGTTTATTACTTATAGAATATAAAGATGAAATTAAATATGAAAGATGGACAACAGGTTCTTATAGACAAGAAACAATAAGAGATTAAGGTGAACTTATGACTGTAGTTAAATTTCCATCAGGAAGCTCCTTGCCTCAACGAAATCCTCTTGTTTCCACTGATCCTGGTCTTATAATAGGTAGTAGTGCTACTATTACAGGTTCAAGACAACTAGTTGATGGAATCTGGTATAGTTACCAAGAAGATATTGATGACTGGATTAGTGATGAAAAAGAAACTTTAATCTTTAATAAAGTCAATGGAGCAAATGGAACATTTTTAAGAATTGGTGAAGTAAAGGGTGATGATGCTAAATTTTTAGTCCTACATAAAGCAAGAATAATGAGAATCTCTGCTAGAGCGTCTTCAGGTCTTGTAGATAAAGTTTTAGATATTTATGTAGATGGAGTTAGTAAATTTAATTTTAACCTTAGTGCGCTTACCTACACAAATTCAGATATAAGTCCAGTTATTGATGTAGAAACGAATGAAACTATTCAAGTTTTTGTAAGGTATGATTTAAATGAACTTATTAATAATGTAGTAGTAACACTTAGTTTAGGGTGGTTATTATAGGTAGATAAATTAATATTAATTAACCTTTTAAAATGGAGAACCATTAATGGAAACTTTTATTTTAAGAAATCCATCTATTGCAGATTTTCATATACAGGATCTTGGTCAAGACATTCCAGCATCAACTGATCTAGATATAATGCCCTTAGTTGAAAGTCCCGTTGAACTTATAAATAGTCAAAACCTTCATGCTGCTATTCAAGCAGGTCATCTAATACGAATAAGAAATGCTAATCCAATTGCTTACGATTTCGCTTATGACGACTTAGTAATAGGACAAGAAGCACCTCATGAAATATCAGCTTCATGGGCAAGATCGATTGCATTACTTAGTGAAGATTGGGCAAGTCAAGCTCAGAGTGTTGCTGACTTAGCAGAGTCTTATGCAACAGTAATTGACAGTGAAGGTGAAATTGCTATAAGTATAGCAAGACGTGGAAACAGTTATGCTGAAGATAATGATATTTATATTAGTGAAGCATATTCTATAGGTCAACGTGCTGAAAGTCTTGCTCGTACTGCTGATCCTAGTTTAGCAGCCAGTTATGCTATAGTAGCTGATTCAATGGCAGATCTTGCAGAAGGAAAAGCAAGTGAAGCAAATAGTATTGCGGAACGTGCAGCGAGTTTAGCTAGGGTAGCAGTAGAAACATCTGATATCAGTGAAGCAGCATCACTTGGTATTTATGCACGATCTATTGCAAGGATTGCTGAAAGTCAAGCAGTAGAAAATGATAGTGTTAGTGATATGGCATTATCCCTTGCAAAGGTTGTAGACAGTGAGGGAGAAATAGCAATATCTTTAGCTAGACTTGTTTCAGCCGAAGAAACAAGTGAAGCAAGAAGTATAGGTGTTAGAGCAGAAAGTTTAGCTGATCTTAATGACCCTAGTGAAGCATATAGTGTAGGTTTACGTGGTGAATCCGTTGCTCGTAGAGCAGAATCACAAGCTCTACTTGATAACAGTATTGCAGATTTAGCAGAAGATAGAGCTAGTGAAGCGAGTTCAATAGGAATACGTGCTGAATCACTAGCAAGAATTTATGATCCATCAGAAGCTAGAAGTATAGCAATACTTGCAGAATCTTTTGCATTAGTAGGAGATAGTGTTGCTGATTTAACAGAACTTCGTACCAGTGAAGCAATTAGTATTGGTATTAGAGCAGAATCACTAGCAAGAATTTATGATCCAAGTGAAGCATATAGCCTTGCTCTTAGATCAGAATCACTTGCACAGTTAACAGAAAGTGAAGGATTACTAACTAATAGTATTGCTGATTTAGCACTTAGTTATGGAATTAGTGGTGATTCAATAGGAGATAGAGCAGAATCATTAGCCCGAAATGCAGAGTCAATTGCAGTTGTTGCTAACACTCCGAGACGAACTATAAGTGCTAGTGAACCCGCTACTCCTACTACTGGGGATGAATGGTTTCCAACTGGAGACACAACTTGGTATACATATAATGGAACTGATTGGATTAGTAATTATCAATTCCCTGTTACTTATGCAACTAGTGGAAATATAAGTGGTAGTTATTTATCATTAGGAGAAGAGAATAATATTAATACTGGTTATCCACTTCTTAAAAATGCACGACTTATTGGAATTTCTGCAAAAGCAAGTGGTGGGGATACAACTAAAGCTTTTGAAATTAGAAAGAATGGGAGTGTAACTACATTAAAATCTTTCAGTCTTACAGCAAGTGCTTATTCTCAATTTATTGTAAGCCCAACTCTTGATTTTACTGCAAATGATTTTGTTAATGTTTATGCATCAAGTGCGGGTAATCCTGTATCAAATCCAGTGATAACACTTTTCTTTGCATGGATAAGATAATCATTAGGAGATAGTCATGGCAGAATTTAAAATCAGAAGACCAGGAGCTACTGATTTTTGGATAAATGATTTATCACAATTAGTGGGTGCAAGTTCTACTATAGACTTGTATCCACTTCATGGGGGATTTGATTTATCCAATAGTCTTGATTTAAAAGTTGCAATTAACATTGGTGATTTAATTAGAGTAAAGAACAGTCTCGATGTTCCTGCTAATTTAGCCTTTAAAGATTTAATACTTACTGGAGAACATCCTGATATATCAGCTAGTGAAGCTGAAAGTGAAGCAGAGGAAGCAAGAAGTTGGAGTTCTTATATCGCCTATAGTTGGTCAAGTATAGCTAAGTCACAAGCTACTAGATCTCAATCTATTGCAATTCGTGGAGAGTCATATGGTAGAAGAGCAGATAGTATAGGCAGAATATATCCAGTATTTGATCCTGCTGAAATACAATCTATTGCTAATTTAGCATACTCCTATGGATATGAAGGAGACTCAATAGGAGATAGAGCGGAGTCTTTAGCTAGAGATATACTTACAGGACTTGAGGGTGGTCGATTTTTTGGTAGTTATTTTTATGCTGATAGCGGGGAAGAAGTAAGTTCTACAACTGGTATAGACTTTATAGAAAAATTGAAATTAAATGTTACTAATCTACCTTCAGGATATAATTACAGAATTGGTTGGTTTTTTGAATTTGCTTATGCCTCTTCAGCTAGTGAATTTAGAGGCAGACTTCAACTTGATGATACCACTGATATAATGCTTATGGATGTAAGACCAACACCTGCTGATCCCGATAAATTTTCAATATGTTCAGGGTTTGCTTATACACAAATTAGTGGTAATCACTTTTTTGATATTGATTTTTGTAGTAGTTCATTAGGAAAAACAGCATATATAAGACGAGCTAGACTGGAATTTTGGAGAAGTAACCCAATTGTATAGGAGTAAATAATGGCAACCTCATTTAATTATTCAATAACAGATGATTTCCCTAACAGTAAAGTAGATACATCAAGACTTTACAATGAACTTACAGAATCAACTATAACAATAGCTCTTACTAGTATATCAACTACTAATGACACACTTACATTTAATTTTAAAACTGATATCTCAAATGGAGAAGAAACTATTTTAGATGGAATAGTAGCTAATCATACGGGTGAAAAATTAATTACAGAAGAACAAAGATCAGTTGATGGTAAATTAATGGTTCAGACTACTCCTAGAAAAAGAGGAACTAAAACTGTAATTATAGGAGTAGAAGATGATCCTACTAATGCACAACTTGTAGGTGGTAGTACTAAAGAGTTTAAATTTCATCATGAAGTTGGTGATCCACTTTCACATCAAATGATAATAGACTCTAATATGATTGCAGAATGGAATGAGACGTGGCTACATACTTCCTCATTAATTTGTCTATGGGCTAGAAATGATGATATAAGTGTTCATTTTATACCAAGAGTTGTTGATTATGGAGTAGTAGGAATTAATACTCCTGTGTTTAGTGGTTCTGGTTTAAACGATTTAACAGCATCAGGAACTTATATAGGTTCTACAAGTAAAGATTATAGAATTGTTATTGACAGTCCCGGAAGTACTGATACGTTTAAATGGAGTAATGATGGCGGTTCGACTTGGCAAGCTACAGATATTGATATTACGGGGTCACAACAAATACTTGAAGAGGGTTTAGCAATAACTTTTGCTGCTACTACTGGACATACTCTTAATGATAAATGGAGGATAAAATGTGTAAAGTCTACCACTAACTATAGACTTTATCAAAATTATCTTGTAGCCCCTTCAGCTTTTGGTGAAGGGTATGGACCTTATATAGATATATTTAACGATTTAACAACTCCTAATTTAATAACTGGTTTTAATAATGAAGAATACGGTGGATTATTATATTCACCTAATAGAGAAAATCCTGCAACAGGAGAACTTGAACCTCCTGTTGGTTGTTTTTGGGATGCAGTTTATGACGTAAATACTAATACTTATACAAGTATAACTCCTAATTACACAGGAACAGGTAGATATCATATTTTTGGTTATCCTATTGTTTTACCAGATACTAGATTTATAAATAAACTTCCTTTACTAGGAGATGAAACTATAGAATTAGGAAGTCATGATATAGAACAACTTGGTCATGGTGTTAGAATGGTAGTTACTATTAATACTAAACTACCTGATCATGAGTGGTGGGCATGTTTCAGACTTATTTTATTTAGAAGACGACTAACGTGAACTACGCCGGACTAAAGTTCCGGTGCTTTACGCTCACTTTCAGTAAAGGATTTTATTATGTTGAATAGTTTGTTAGGTTTTATTTCTAATATTACTCCAAAATGGATGATTCAATTTACTGCTGACACCTATTTAAGTACTAAACCAATGTTTATACAATACAAACCTTCACACCACAAAGTTAAAGGAATTAGTTTTGAATATATAAGAAGTGTAATAGAACCCGCTGATATATTGTTAAGAAGATATAATGGTTATCTCAATACTCAATTCACTAAAGGTTTTTATGGCCATGCAGGTGGTTATATTGGTAAAGAAGATCATAATTTAAATGGTAGAATAATTAAAGATGTTCCTACTGTTATCCACGCACTTGGAGAAGGTGTAGTTAAGGAAACATTAGCTGATTTCTGTCGTACTGATTCAGTTTGTGTAATAAGACTTGGATTGAATGATGAAGAGAAAAGTTATTTTATTCATAAACTCAATACTCTTTTAGGTGCTAAGTACGATTACAAGTTTAAATCAGGTAACAATAATTATTACTGTACTGAACTTATAGATATGGCAGTTGCAAATAAATTTAAACATCTTTATTCTGACTATTTAGGAAAGAGAGTATTATTACCTGATGGTATATATTATGATTATAAAAGTAATATAGTTTATGAAGAAAAGAATTAATTATTAATTATTAATAATATCTTAAACCTGTACGTTTCTTACTATGGTACGTTTCTTGGAGATATAAAATGAAAATAGGTGTTATTGACCTTATTAGTTATAAGAATAGTGATAATTTCTATTCTAAACTATTACAACCTTTAATGACAAGTTTAATGCCTCAAGTTATTGCTACTTGGCTTGAAGAGGATTCACATTCAGTCTTTTATCATATTCAAATTGACAGTTTGAAGAAAGCGAAAGATTTAAAACAACTTCCAAGTGGACTTGACTTGGTTTTCATTAGTAGTTACAGCATTAATGCCTATTTAGCATATAGTTTAGCAAAGTATTATAAGAAACAAGGTACTATAACAATTCTTGGTGGACCTCATGCAAGATCATATAGCAAAGACTCAAGTAAATATTTTAATATTGTAGTTAAACATTGTAACCAAGAATTAATACAGGATATTGTCAATCAAACTATAACAAAGAATATTGATATAGCTACTAAAGGTCTTATAATGGATAGCCCACCATGTGAAAACTATCCATCTGTTGAAAAGAGAATGAAGTTCATAACCAAGTCACATACTATGTTAAAATGGTTATCTTATAAACCTATTCCACTATTAACAAGTATTGGTTGTGGGAGAGGATGTGAGTTCTGTATTGACGGACATGTTCAATATAAGAGTCTTATTGATATAAATTTATATGATGATTTATGCTATTTAGCAAATACGGGATCTAAATATTTAGTTTTAATTCATGATCCAAATTTAGGATTTAATTTAAAAAAACTTTTAAGTGTCTTGTCTAAACTTGATTTAACTAATTTAAGATTCATTGCCGAACTTTCCTTAAATAGACTCTCACCAAGTATTTGTGAGAAGTTAAGAGATTGTAACTTCATTGGTCTTGGACCTGGATTAGAGTCTTGGAATAGTTACAATGATAAATCAATAAGTAATGCAACCGGAATTGATAAAGTTAGAGAAGTTAGTGAACAGGT
Organism: Candidatus Woesearchaeota archaeon; assembly: GCA_964447685.1. Lineage (GTDB taxonomy): Archaea > Nanobdellota > Nanobdellia > SCGC-AAA011-G17 > CAYUTI01 > CAYUTI01. Next base: position 93,077 of record CAYUTI010000002.1, on the reverse strand, counting down.
TAAGATGATTACTTCATTTGTTCCAGCTATGCAACTCAATCTACTTTTTGGTCTTGATTCTGACTGTAAGGGTACAACTCATTTTGACCTAACTAGGGAGTTTATAAGAACTACGCCTGAAGTTTATACTAACTTTCAGACATTAACCATGTTTGGTGATTCAACTCCATTGAGGAAGAAATATTTAAAAGATAGGAGGATTCTAAATGTCCCTTACAATCTTCTTGATGGTTTTACTGTTAGTAATATTAGGTTACTTTATGATCCCATAGAGTTTTATAGGCAATATGCAAGTTTAGTCGATTATAGTTGTAATTGGAAAAACAATTTCAAGAAAATAATGAAAAGTAAGACATGGCTGGTTAAACTGTATTATGTGTTACAGAGTATTAATGGGAGACTTGATAGTCGAGACTTCTGGTTTTTATCTAATCAAATAGAAACTAACTCTGAGTTTCATTCTTTCTTTTTAGGTGATAGTAAATTGATACCAGTTTATTATAAGAATTTAATTAAAACAGAACTTGGAATAATGTATCAATTTTTAAAAGGATGATTAAACTTTAATAAAATTTATATTTAAGGAGAATCTTAATGTGACTAATTTATCAACATTAATGTCAGTGGTTAAAAATCATTCACCTTTAATATCAATACACTCCATCGGAAGATGGTTTAGATCAATGGAGGGAAATATGATCAAAACTCAAGAGTTTACAACATCAGGTACTTGGAATGTTCCAAGTGGAGTAAAAGTATGTCAAGTTTTATTAGTTGGTGGCGGTGGAGGAGGAGCTTCTCAGGGATCTACCACTGGTGGTGGTGGCGGTGGTGGTGGTGAAATAGTATTAGGTACTGTATATTTAGGAAGTACTACACAAGTAAGTATTACTATTGGTAGTGGTGGTCTTGGTGGAACTACTAATAATGTAGGTCAAGATGGTAATTTTTCATCATTTGGAAATTTTGTAAAAGCATATCCTGGATTAGGTGGACTAAAAACCAGAACCAGTTTTGGTAGTAAGGGTGGTCAAGGTGGTGGTCAAGTGGTTTCTAACTGGGTTGCCAATTCAATAGCCTCAATTGGAGGTTATGGTGGTGGTGAAATAGATGGTAATGCAAAAGTAGGAAAAACTGAAGTTGGTCCTCGATTAATATCAATTGGTGGTAGTGGTGGTGGACAGGGTTTTCAGAATAGTTATTTTGCCTATTATGGGGCTAATAACTATCAGTTTAACTCTACTGGTGGAACTGCTACAGGCTCAAATGGTGGAGGAGGTGGCGGTGCTTCATACGGTAATGGTGGTAATGGTGCTATTAATGCTCAGTCTGCTGCTGGAGGTTCTGCATTAGCTAATTCAGGTGGTGGAGGTGGTGGCGGTTATGATTGGGGAGTTGGTGGTAATGGTGGATCAGGTTATTGTGTAGTATTTTATGAATAATTAATAAAATAGTAAACCAGCAAATCTTTAATTCGCTGGTTTACTTTGAGAAACGTTATAAATTTTTTTAAAAATATATTAGGTGATTAAATGTTTAGTATTAATAAAAGAAAGATATTATCGAATACATATAGCGTAGGCATGGGACGTGATATAATCACTGCAAAGTCAAGAACTTCAATGACAGCTTCAGGTGTTAGTACAAATAGTTACAACTTAGGTACCAATTTTCAAACAGAAATGCTTGAAGGTTTTGTTGATGATGCTAGTGAGGAGGTAATACGAAATCTTTATAATGAGATCTATTATTATGATGGAGTTTCTGGCCCTGCTGCTGATATCAAATCAACATTGCCATGGAGTAGCTATTCTTTGATGGGAACAACCGATCAAAGCATATTGGATAGTTGTAATCAATGTCTTCAAGAACTTGATATTGAAAACCTAATGAAAAAGCTTAGTGTTAACTATCTTATTCAAGGAATAACTGTAGGTAGCCTAATCTTTAATCAACAGCGTGGTATATTTAGCGACTTAATACTTCATGATATTAATAGCCTTGATATAACTCCGATACCACTTGTTGGTTACGATCCTAAAATAGATTTAAAAGTAACACCTGAATTCAAAAAGTTTTTAAGAAGTGCTGATGAACGTGATAAAGAAGCTTTCAAAGAAATAAGTCCTGAACTTGTTACTAAAATGTTAAAAGGTACAAAGGTACCATTAGAACCTATTTCAACATTGTTCTTATGTAAAACTTATATTCCTAACAGTCCTTACATGAGTTACTTCACTCGTATTTTACCAATATGGCTAATTGAGAAAGCGCTTATGCGTGGAACAATTATTGGAGCTTGGAAACGACAACGTTCAATACTTCACGTAACCGCAGGAAACGAAGAGTGGGAGCCTACAGATGAACAGTTGGAGGCAATCACTCAGCTTTTTATATCAGCGGATCAAGACCCACAAGGAGCCGTTGTTGTAACAAGACAAGGTATTAGTAGTGAAGAAGTAAGAGATGGAGCTAATTTTTGGAAAGTAAGTGATGAATCTGATATCTTCGCTAATGCTAAAATGAGAGCGCTTGGAATGAATGAAGGCCTTCTCAGCGGTGATAGCAGCTATAACAATACAGAACAAGCTATCACTATCTTACTTGAGGATCTTCTTAACTTTCGTGAGCAAATGACTGGAGATGTTATTTACAATAAAATATTTCTAACACTTGCAAAATATCACGGCTGGAAAGAAAGAACTCAAGCAGAGCTTAAACACAATATTAGACTTGATTCAAAATCCGGTAAAACTAAAACTAATATTTACAGTTATAAGAATATTGCTTATGCAGGTGAATATATTATTCCTACAATCAACTGGCATAAAGAATTAAGTAATGATGCAGACGATACTTATTTTGAACGACTTGGTGCATTAGAAGAAAAAGGTGTTCCAATTCCTATTTCAATGTATGCAGCAGCAGCCGGTGTTAATATCGATGACGTTGTTGAATCAATGGAACATGATATTAATGTTAGAACTAAATTAAAGAAATTTAAGGACAGCTTAAAACTAAAAGGTCTTACCGGTGGTGGTGTTGATGAAGATGAAGATGAAGATATGTTAAGTGGTATCTTAGCAAAATCCAAATTAAAGAATGGTGATAAAAAGTTTATAAAATCAGCTCCTAAAGAAATGGTACTCAGTAGCAAAGTTGCTGAATCGATAACAAAAACAGTTCACGGAATAAATAATTAATAATCAATAAACCGATATAAGGAGACTGAAATGAAAAAAGTTAAAATTTCTCATAAAGCTAAAATAGAGTCAGGCAGTAAAGAAGTTGCTGATGTTATGGCAAGGCTTATAATGGGCAGCACTAAAACAGCGTTAAAGCAATTGGAAAGAGTATTACCCCTTGATACACCAAACTTGGCAGGAATGGAACCTAAAGAGTATAACAGGCGTTATCAAGAACTTTTCAACACCATTGATAAAGCCATTAACAAAGCTATCAGTTAATATGGGGGCCTATTATGAAAAAAGTTAAAATAGTAAAATCTGGTAAAAAACCTATTTATTTAGCAGATATAGTTGAAGGAATTGATTCTGTATTTAATTTTGCTTTTAATAAAGGTATGGGTGCTACTTTATTCGATGAGGATAATAATATATTGGGTACTATGAAAAACGTGTTTTTAATGGGTAATACTTATAGAGTTTATCTTACAACTGAGAATGGTAGTGGTGAATATAGGTTTGATTTAAAAAAAGCTAAAAACATGAAAATAAATACATATTAATTACTATTATGATAGAGGTTGATTATGAAACGGATGAAAATAACAGGTAGGACTGTTATAGAAGAAAGAGTTATACCTCTTTATAAAAGGGAGGTCATGACAGGTAAAGATGAGAACGGAGTAACGAGATCAAAAATAGATGTCAGTGATATTACGGGAACCAAACATCTTCTTGATCTGTCTTGGCTAAGTCAAGCATCTAAGAAACTTTATATCAGTCCAGATATTAACGATTATATTGTTGTTCCTGTTGGAATTATAACCAGTGATGTTCCTAACAGAAATAGCCAAGCTTTTCCTTTAAAAGGACTTGTTGACTTTGATACAGAACAAGGTTGTGTTAGATATAAAACTTTTATAGGTAAACCTACTTTCGTTGAGCATTGTTCTGATGACATAGAACAAAGTAAAGGTGTTAACTTTGACAGCTCCTTGCTTCCTGTAAAAAAATATGGAATCGCTAAGATTAGTATTTTGTCTGGATTTGATAGAACTAAAGATACACGACTTTGTAACGCTATTATAAAAGGTGAACGTAATGCTTATTCCATGGGTGCTACGGTTAGCTATTTTGATTGTAGTGTTTGTGGTGGTATCTTAGGCCCTGGAGTTAGACGAACCTGTACATGTGAAGGCCTAACTTTTGAAGATCTTAGAAACTATGGAAACATTATTAAAGTTGATGATGTCCCAACTATTCAATATCTGATGGCTGGTGATCCTGTATTCGTAGAAAACAGTAGCGTATCAAGTCCAGCCGATATAACAGCGGTTTCTGATATTCTTTAATATTAATATTTAAATTATAAGGGAAATGTTATGAAAACTGTTAAAATTCCTGCTAATGTTGCTGCTGCATTAAAGCTTAAAACAATTAAAACAAAAATAAGCTCAGCACTTAAACCCATAGATCAAAAAGTTATTTCTGCATTTCTTGACGGTGAAGAATTAGAGGGCAGAATACTTTATACAGATGGTAAAGTGCTTGAAAAGATTAGCATGGGCAGACAGGTTCTTGCTAAGAATAATAAGGGAAACATAAACTGGGTTGGTAACATTGCCGTCAAGAGCGATGAAGTTATATATCGAGCGCTTAAAAAAGCTACACCAGCAAAACTTTTCCACGGAATATGAAAGACAATCACAGCTAATTATATTCGATTTAGAGTCGTGCCTTACCTACCAACAATCACTTCATTTCAGGATTAATAAATAATATAACAATAAGGCACGACTCTAATTCTATATTGATATCAGCTTAGACATAAACTTAGACATAAACTTAGATAAATAGAGAGCGTTAGAAGGTAACATCTATTTCTGAGAACCGTTATTAAGCGGTTAAGTAAGTTAACTTATGGTAACTGTAATAAAATCAGTGTAAAAATGTTAGACATGAATCTATAATATAAGTTAAGATTTGAACTTAGTTATTATTTTTTACAATATTAGCATTACTTTGTTAAAACACAGATTGCATAAGAATAGAGTTTTGTTGCCTTCTATCGTTCTCTGTTTATCTAACTTTACTATATAGAACCCTTCTTTCAACCAATCTTTGAATATCTTGATAATATCCACAAAACAATATGTGCATTTATGTAGTTTATTAATAACTTTATTAATTTTAGTTTCATAACGGGTATTTTTATTATTAATTTGATGGAGGACAGATGTAACATGAAAACTAAACTTCTAATTTTCTCCACTTCAAAGAATAAGTTTAGTAAATTTAAGTGTACGGAGTGCGGAGATACAATCGTAGTTGGCAGTGATGATGGATTTTGTCCACAATGTTACATGCCAGTAGGTAAAAGAAAAAAGAAAAACTTTAACCTAAAAGCTAACGTTTCAAAAACCTTCAAACCTCGCTTAAAATGTTCCGCATGTGGTAAGCTCATTTTTACTAATAGTAATCTTAAAGATGATGCTCTGGTTAATTCCAGTTTTTGCCCTAGCTGCGGTGAGAGCGACCTTACAACAAAATTTTCTAAGCCTAAACTTGATGTAAATGCTGAAGAGATCATTGATGATGAAGAAAACAATGATGAGATTATTGTTGACGACCCTTGGATAGATACGGAGGCTGTTGATGAAAATCAAAATCAAGAAGATGGAGCTGGTGAAAGCGATAATCTTGTTGATACTCCTGTTGCTGAAGGGGAAGATAATGGATCTAATTATGGCAATGAAGAAGAAATGGAACAAGATATAACCAAAGATGAAGACGAAGTTATTGAGGAACTTGAATCTTTCTCTGAAGGTAATCTTGAAGCAAGTTTAATTTCTCAACCTGAACCAAGTTGGGTATTCTTTAAGGCAGGAACTCCTGTTTTCAAACTTATGAAATCAAAAGTTCAAGCTGAAGCCCAATACATTTTTGATAAAGACAGCTTTGTAAATGCTTTTGAGCAGAGAGTTAAAAATCAAGGTTTCTCAAAAACTCTAAAAGAATTCAATGCTGAAATTATCAATCCAACAAAAATGATGAGTGCTTTTAATATCGATGAAATGGCTTATACCCATCTTAACGATAAAGTTCTACCAAAGTTCAATGAATGTATCGCTCTTGCGATAGAAGGTGCTTGTAAAAGCGTTTATCCAGAACTTAATAGCGAACTTAAAGCACAATTCTTTGATGAACTCCTTGTAGCCGGTCTTACAAAAGATAAAGCTGTAGGTGTTATCGAATCAAGTTTTGGTAGCGGTTCTCAAACAGTATTTAATGCTATCATAGCTAAGGCAATGGAGCTGCTTAACAAAGACGACTCAGCATTTAATGAAATCAAAGCAACAATTCAAGCTTCAGGTAAGATTAAAGCAAGTGTTATTACCGCTGAATCTCATTTGTCAGAAGATGAGTTGCAAGTTAGAGAGAAATTAAATGCCAGTTCAAGTAACATGGTTTTTAAAACCGATCTAATGAAAAGCAGTTTTAACACTCTTTCTAATCTTCACAAAACATCAGTTAGTGAAGTCAGAAATAAAATAAAATTTAAAAAATAGTGAACAAAAACAAAAAAGCAATTAACTACTGATAAGATAAATTATAATTGCTGAATCGGTTAACAATCAATTAACGGGAGGATTTGATTTATGCTTAATCTTAACCACAAGACGAAAATTGTTGTTTCTCAGGAAATTGCAATAGCTACTGGTTATACAGTTGATCAGGAAGGTATGGCATTAGTTCAAATGTTTGAGAACAGCATTGAAAAATGCATCCCTGCAACTGGTGGTGCTGGCGAAGTATTTCTTGGCTTCAGCTATCATGAAACACGAACTCCGCTTGTAAAATCAAAAGTTGAAACTGTTGTTTGTCCAGTATCAGGGCCTTACACAGTAACGCTTTCTTTTGCACCTCTTGCAGGTCAGCTCTTCATTATTAATGAGGACGGAACTGTTCAGGCTGCTGGCGCTCCAGCTAATGTAAATGAATATTCAATTTTGAATAACGTTGTTACTTTCCACAGCGGTCAAGCTGGTAAAGCTGAAACTTTTACTTATCGTTATTCACCAACTGTAAAAGATTTGATGTTTAATGACAAAGTATCAACTACTACTTGGGCATCACCACAGGCAATTAGTTCTACTGGCGTTATCCAGAGTGGTACAGTTTATACTGATCTTTTTGATGCCGGTATAAATTGGAACGCAGCAACCGCTGTTAAACTCGATGCAGGAGGTTTAGTAACAGATCAGACTGGTGGTGGAACTACTATTAATGCTGTAATAGTTAATTTCCCTAACGAAGAACTACCATTTCTTGGACTGAGATTTAGTGCTATTTAATAGCTATTAAATCTAATTATTAAACCATAAAAAATAATTCAACATCGATGGAGGTATCAATGAAAAATAATCCGTATAGAGGTATTATTTCTGCGTCTAAGAAAACCGTCGTTCCTGGAATAACAAAACTTCCAGGTCAGGATAATGCTTTTACGAATAACAGAGGAAATATTAATGCTTCAAACGTTGCCGATCTTATTAATCAGATTGGTATCGCACTTCAAGCAAGTGAAAACAACCAACTATCTAACAAAGAAACAAATGAAATCAAAGTAAAAGCTGCTATTGAACGTAAACAAGTATTGATGGAGGCAATGAATGACGCTTCTAATCAGTCTATGAAAGTTCTTGGCGAAGCTATTGCTGCTGAAATTCATGAGACAACTAATCGTGAAGGTTTCGTTCGTAAAGTTATGCAGTACCGAGAAATCGGACAAGGCGAAAACAACGAAGTTAAATTGAAACAAAAAGAAGTTATGGGCTTTGTTGCTTCTTCAGCAAGCCAAGTAACTCCTATCGAAATCAGGCAACGATTGATCCGTCCTCCAGAGGTACATATCAATACTTTTATCCTGATAGATACTGGCGAACTTGCCAAATCTAATGATGACATTCTTGAAGAAAAATATGAAGAAGGCCTCGAAGGTATCATGGTTGGTGAAGACCGACTATGGAAAGAAATGGCTGTTGAAGCTGCTGAAGTAAGAAATACTCTTCAGACCTTCTCTACCTTTACTCCTTCTGTATTTGCACGTATGACTGAACAAGTATCAAGATGGGGAATTCCTGTAGTTTCTTGTATGCTGTCTTCTACGTTGTGGCAAGATGTTGTTGCTAATGGCGACTTTGCAGGAGTACTTGATCCTGTAACTAAATGGGAATTACTTCAAGATGGAACTCTTGGTTCTCTCTATGGAGTAACAATTACTACTGATAGTTTCCGACAAGCAAATCTTCGTGTTCTCGATCCTGGTGAAATTTTCATGATTGGTGCTCCTATCAACCATGGAGTTTTCACTCTACGTGGCAACATGCTTTCTGAGCCTGTTAATAGATTCCCACAGGGTGAAGCGAAGAAGGGTTGGTTTATGGATGAAATCGTAAGCATGGTTCTAGGCAATGCTCTTTCAGTATGCCGTGGATACAGAATATAAACTAATATATATATTGCAACGATTTAAAATTATCAACATTTTTAAATTTACCGGAGGTAATATGATTACACCAAAAAGAACTATCGTGGCAAGTAAGAATCTTCTTAAAGCCTATGTCGCAATGAAAACCGGCAACAGAAAGAAAGGTGCTCGTATCTTTGCCGATCTTTGTAACGACGAAAATATGGATGTTATAATGGATGGAATTGGAAAATCAATTCAAGATTTGGAAGCTCAGGAAGAAGATATGTTTGAGCAAGAAGAAGATTTCGGTCTTGATGATGAAATTGAAGACGAAGAGGAAAATCTAGGTGCTCAGTTCGATGAAGAAACAAATATTATGGATGAAGAGGAAGAAGATGAAGGCATCGAGATTCCTCAGACGGTCGCAAGTGTATTGAGACTCAAATACTAATATAATATTTCCATAAGTAGTTAAATTATAAAGCCCTCTGCTATTCACTATCATAATTGATTAGTGGAAGGCAGGGGGCTTTTTTTTTGTACAAAGTTATCGTTGTCACTACTTAACTTGAAAAAGGGATTATAAATTATGGCAACATTAGGAATAAAAGCAGAAGTTAGTTTCTCTACAGAAAAAACAAGAGAACTTTTTAGCAGTTTTTACAGAGCTTTTTCAAGTGACAGTATCAACATGCGAAAACCGTTAACAGTTAAAGCTGGAGAAACTGAAGTTCTTGATATGAGTGGAAGCAGTTTTATCATACTTCATGCCGATACTTATGGTATGGAAAATGAAGTTCTAAATATAACATTTGTTTCAGCTACTGAAACATTTACCGCTGAAAGCATGAGTTTCTTAATGATGAATTGTTTTAACATAATATCAATTGAAATTGAAAATACATCTGTGGATACCGACGTAGAAATTATAGCAGTTTATTAAAAACATAATGATAATTTATTTTATTATAAAGGAAACAGTTTATGAATACAAATGTGGAAGCAATTAAGGCAGAACTTAAAAAAATAGAATTGAGTTTCAAAGTACTTAAAGATGGTATTGATAGCGCCGAAAACTGGAACAACTTAACTAAAATTGTTACCAACATTAAAGACATTGGTAAGTTCATTCAGGATGTTGTAATAGCAACTGAACTTGTTTGTAAAGATGCGTTATCTGACGTTGAAGATATTAAAGGTGAAGATAAACGTGAAGCTGCTGCAAAGTTTCTTGATGAAGCTATTAAGTTTCGTGGCTGGTCAGCTCCTATTGAACTCATTGACGAGAAAATATTTAGTATCGCTCTCAGCTTAACAGTTTATTTTTTAAACGAACGTTATGGCCACGATTGGAACACGGAAAAAATTAGAGAAGCTTTATCTAACGGATCTTCCTTTATTAAAGAGTTGCCTGTTGGTAACTACATAGACATAGATGACAGTGATAATACCAGTATATAAGTGTTTCAACAACTGATTAAACTAACACTGACATCATCCATAATTGAATACTCCTGTTCAACTTCTTTCCTTACTATGCGACTCTTAGATTTTAATCGATTTAGGAGTCGCTTTTTTATTTATTTATAGGTTGAAACATGTGAAATAGTTGTGTTCTATTAGGCTTTAGTTGTTAATCTCAATAGCAAAGTTGATAACAATTAAATCATGTTTAATAACTATTTTGGCTTAGATTTTGATCCCGTGTTTTTCTACATGATTTTATAATAAAGAGGTAATTATGAAAACTGTTAAAATACCTGCAAATGTTGCAAAAGCGCTACGGCTACAAACCATAACATCTAAACCATATAAACAAGTTTATGATAATGTATTTACAAAAAAAGTTCATTCCGATATTATTAAAATTGCAAAGAAAGCTGGAAAGTTAATTACTCCTATTATTTATAGTAATTTTAAAAAAAACATACATTTTTATATAAGAACTAAAAAAAGACCACAAGATTTTTTATCTAAGTCTCTACGTGATAAAATTAAAGAAGATCCTAACTATTTAGGTGGTTGGAGAATTGAGGTAATATATGATACTAAGATGAAACCTTTACTCACCGAAAAGGATTTACAATATTTAGAGATGCCTGGAATTAATTTTCGTGATGAAGAATTTAAAAATGATGACGTATGGGAAATCAATGTAGAATTATACAAACCGGAAGCGAGGATGTGATTTATGCTTGAAAATTCACTCGCCTACTTAGGAAACCATTTATCAAAACGTTTCGGCCTTGATAAAAACAGAATAGTTTATGCTGATCGTGAGTTTGTTTTCAACAGACTTAGCGATCAAACGCTTCCAGTTGACTTACCAGCAATAGCTTATTCTAATACTGATATAAGCAGTGAACACATGAACACTAAACCTTATGCAGGGCTTGCTAATGTTAACCTGTCAACAACTCTTGGAAAACGTTTTGAGTTTATTCCGATTAAAGTAGATATCAGTTTTATGTTAATGTGTAATAACATTACAGAGCATTTCAAATATGTAAAAGATTACTTCTTACTCGCCAAACAATCTCAGTTTTCGACTATGGTTACATTCAATGACGTTGATGGCGTTAACATAGAACAGCAAGTTGATACTAACATAACTAATATAAGCCCATTAACATCACCTCCTGAAGGCAGAGAAGGCCGTGATTTTGATCGTGGTCTTTATTACGTTTTGGAAGGAAATTTTTTAATTAACAGTTTATTAATATATTTTAAAGATCAACCAATTATCAGACAACTTGAATACGATCTAATTGTTGACAGACCTGATTGGTCGACTCTGGTTAGATTAACTTAAATTAGGAGATGTTAACATAATGAAATCTAAAACAATTAAAATTCCTGCTAATGTTGCAACTGCTTTAAAATTAAAAATTGTTAGTGAAAATATCTTTATAGTTACTATTAAAAAATGGATTCTAAGTACAATCAAATTAATAAAAAACCAGAAGTTATTGAAGAAGAAAAATTTCAATCTGAAAAAGAAGCTAAGTCTTTTATGAAAAAGATGATGAAAAAGTATGGTTTAATCCGTCATGCAGGACATATTGTGAATTATAAAGATCAATTAGAATTGTTTACTAATTTCTAAAAGTAAAGGAGAACAGTCATGCCTAAAAAAGTATTAGTTGGACTTATATCAAAAGTGAAACATCCGGTAACAATTAAATTTAAGAACAGTGATGAACAGTTCATTCTTGCCCACAAACAGCGCACGAAAAAAGAATTCGTTGAAGCCGATCTTATTTATGATCCTAGCGAAGTTATGATTTATAAATAATTAAAACTGGAGAACTGTTATGAAACTAAGTGGTAACAAAATGAGTTCCCTATTCAAATCTAATATAAGTTCCGGTGTTAAGAAAGAAAGTAAAAGACCTACCGGTGAAGGTAAAACAGCTTCGTCTTCAACTTCAACCGGTGATAAACTTAGTAGCGTTATCAGCAAGAACAATAAGACCTCTGTTAGAGCTTTTGATATTGAAGACAACATCAGTAAAATAGACAAAGCTAAAACCGGAGCCGAAAACGCTATTAATGCTTTAACATCAATTAAACTTGATTTGATAGATGCAGGGCCTGGACTTACAAAAGAAGTTTCTACGATTCAAGACCTGTTCTTTGAAGGTCATAGAAAACTTCAGAACTTTGAGAAAAAGTTTAAAGCAGTTGTTAAGAAAGCCGGTGGTGAGATTCAACAAGAACCTGATGAGATTGAACCTGAAATAGAGCCGGAATCAGAACCAGAAACTGAAGCTACAACAGATAGCGATAAAAGTTTTTATACAGATATCAAGGTATAGCCATGAACATGAAGAAGATAACTATTAAGAAGAAGGTTATAGCTTCAGGATTAAAAATCGTTGTTAAGAATATTGGTGATTATCTCGACTATTTTAACATAGTTCTTATCAGAGACAAAGCCCAACTTGATGACAATGATGTTAAAGACTTGAAATCTATTGAAGACCACTTATCTCAAATTTATAAGATATTAAGAAACATAACATTAAGACATTAAGACATTAACAATTAAAGATAAGGGACATGTTATGACTACTAAAACTAAAACAGTTAAAATACCTGCTAATGTAGCTAAAGCGCTAAAGATGAAAGTTGTGGCTAACAACGTACAACGTGTAGCTGATCTAATTAAAGAAACAGGTAAAAGTATGATGGATTTGAGAAAACCGTTGGAAACAATTTTCAAGAAGAAAGATATTGACTTTGTGTTTTCACCTGTAGCTCATTTCAGAATTAAAGACGGAGGCAAGACTCTTATAATTGTTAACAAAAAATATGCCGACGAAGCTGAAGCAACTGTTGGTGAACTTGCAATAGGATATGAGGGCAAAATATGAAAACAGTAAAGATTCCTGCTAATGTAGCTAAAGCATTAAATATTAAATCTGCTAACACTAATGCTATTCATGATGCTGTAGTTTTAATAAATGATTTGAAACAAGTTAGTACTGATATTAGATATTTTATTAAAGAAATGGGTGATGATAGTTTTGCAGATCAAGTCTTTTTGAAACTTTCAAGAATAGCTGGTGATTATAAAAAAATTATTACAGAAGTAATGAATAAGAAATATAAATAATATTATAGTGTAATTAATTGTTAATAAAAAATATTCCTATTAAGTTGAAGCAACTATTGATGAGTCAGCAATATAATATGAGGGCAAAATATGAGACTAAAAAAACAAGTTATTAAGAAGCCTAAAACAGTTCGAGTTCCTATTAACACATCAACAGTATTGAAGTTAAAAGCTGAATCACCTTTGAATTATAAATTCCCAAAGGAAATGATTGATAGTTACATCTTTACAAAAATAGAAAAAAATATAAAAGAAATACAACGAAGTGTTGATAGTGAAGCACCTGGAGCACAGTATTCTTTTAGAGGCGTAACTAAGGATTATATTTATTTTGCTGTTGTTGCAAAAGAAAGCAAAATAACAGAAGACGAAATAACTGATTTAAAACAAAAAACTCGATTTGAAATATTAACAGAAACTATGCCTTCAAAATCTCAACCTTATATAGGACTTTTTAGAGTAAGTATCATGTAGCAGTTAATAACAATTCTCACTATGTGGCAACCAATACTGCCCATTTTTATAATCAATAATCAATAATCAAAACAATTAAAACTTTTAGCGGAGGTATAACGACAGCTAAGCTTTAAACTATATGTTATACGTAAAGTAAAGGAGTTTTCTATGACAAGAGCAATGGTAACAATAGCGGAACAAGACCTTAGTGGACGAGTTCCAAGTTTTCCAGGCATTACCGCTGGACTGGTTATACCTGCATTAAAAGGTGAAGTAAATGCAACAAGTCTGGTAACAACTGATACACAACTGCTTGAACGTTACACTCCAAATGAAACTATTAAAGTAGGTTATGATTTCAGTTACTACTCAGCACTTAGTTTTCTTCTGAAGTCTAACAAGATTCAAATCAGTAGGTCTAACAATGGTGGCCTTTACGGTGGATGTTATCTTGTTGGTGATCTTCCACTTGATAGCGTTGGCATTACGGCCTCTGATGTTAACGACTGTCTTTACATCAAACAAATTACCAGTGATCAGATTGCTGATGCTGCTACGTTTTGGGCAGCTACTACAACCGCTGAAAAAGTTCAGGTTGCATCAACAATTAGTCTTCCTGCTCCGCTTATGGCAGCAACTGATTATTACCTGATTAAATTTGATGAAGAAGGTAAACGTGTTAAACTCGCAGCAACTAAAGAAGATGCTTACAGTGAAACCTTTATCGATCTTACTACAACTGGAACCGGAGATATTACATTAATCTTAGCCGGATCTAATGTTAATGGTGAAGTTGAATATGGAATGACTAATCCGCAGACCTACGTTATGAATAGTGATGACGGTAAACTTGCTGGTTCAACTTCTACTTTCACAATCGATCTTGAACGTGATGCGTTTAACGTAAGTCAAGAATTCTATGACATGGTAGCTACTGGAGATGAGTGTACTCTTGCAGCAACAGCTTTCCCAACTGCTGAAACTGCACCAGCTCTTGACGGAGTTACTACGTACAACATTATTAAAGTAGATCCTCAGACTGACCTCAGTTATGAAATCAGACTTGCCCGTGACTTAGCTGATGCTGGAGCCGGAGTTTATATTCCTATTAGTGATGCGGGAACAGATGTTGTTTGTACGCTTAGCAACAAAACCGATATCAGTAATTTTACAACTGATTTCAATACTGATGTTATAACAGTGGATGCAGACTTCTATGCAGCGGTTGTTAATAATGACGTTGTTCAGCTTACAACAAGTGCAGCAGATCTTCCCGATCCATTACTGATAGCAACTGATTATTACATTATTAAAAGTGTTACTCCAAATGAGATCCAGCTTTCATTAACATCTGGAGGTGGTGCTATCGATCTTACCGATGATGGAACCGGTACACATACGATGACACTTCAGAACAAAATTGCTTCTGATACGTTAGAAGGTGACTTGAGTAATGATACAATTACCGTAAGTTCAAGCTTCATGAGCTGGCTTGTTGGTAACGAGAAAGTACAAGTTGCTTCTGATACTGTACTTCCTTCAGGACTTGTTGCATCAACTGACTACTATGTTTTCATAGCAGATTTTGATAACAACAAAATCAAACTTGCTCAGTCTGTAGCAGCTCTTGAAATCGAGCAGTTCATTGATATTAATGATGGTGGAACAGGTACACACACGATTTACAATCTAAACAATAATGAGTTACTCGGCTTAGAACAAAAACTATTGTTAATCTACGGATCAAATCAAGGTGCATGGACAGATGACATTTACATTAAAACTCTTCACTATCCTTATGGAGACAGTGACACCTGGACAGCACTTCAACAAGTTGCAGCGGAAACCGTAAAAGAACCTGATTGTTTCTTGATTTATGTTTACCAGAAACAAACAGAGGGTAACTTGCTTCTTATAGAAGATCCATGGCTATGCAGTAGATATATTAACAAGAAAGATGGGTATGGCCAGAATGTTTATATTGAAAACGTTCTTGAAGGTAGCAAATATATAAGAGCAATTGATAACACTACTATTGATGAAAGTATATATCCTCAGGATCAAGATCAGCCTCTTATGCTTACTCAAGGTGATGATGGTGGAACTATTACCGATACTCACATGCTTCAAGCTATTGAACCTTTCAGGAACAGAAGAGATATCTTTATTACGTTAATGCTTGATGGTGGTTGGGCAACTCCATCATATCAAAAGCAAGGAATCATTGATCTTTGTGAAAACAGAAAAGACGCTTTTGGTATTTTAAGTGTTCCTTATAGTGATGAAGTTTCAGCAGATTACATTAACGCAATTCTTGCCTACAGGAAAGAAGAACTTAATGCATCTACAAGTTATGCAGCTCTTTATACAAGCCATCTAAAGATCCAGGATAGGTTTAACGACAGACAGATTTATGTACCTACCGATGGTTATGTTGGTGCTGCAATTTCTCAGACTGCTGAAAACTATGAGATTTGGTTTCCACCTGCTGGAGCAAAACGAGGTCAACTTAATGTAATTGACGTTCGTAGACGCTTTACCGAAGGTGAAATGGATATTCTTTATGATAACGGAATTAATCCCATTGACTTTTATCCTGGTAAAGGTATCCGAATTTGGGGGCAGAAAACGTTGTTGGCAAGACCTTCTGCACTTGACAGAATTAATGTACGCCTACTTCTTATAGTTATTGAACCCGCAATTGCTGAATTCCTTGAAGACTTCGTATTTGACTTTAATGATGCTCCTACACGAACTCTGGTTAGCAGCGGTATTAATAGCTACATGGAGAATATCAGAAGCAGACGTGGTGTTTATGCTTATCAGACTGTTTGTGATGAAAGCAACAATACTCCTGAAGTAATTGATGCTAATAAGATGAATGTTTGGCTATTTGTACAGCCTGTTAAATCATCTGAGTATGTTAAGTTCTTAACCATAATCACTCGTACTGGCGCAACGTTCTCAATTGCATAAGCTTAACTAATAACAATTACTTTCATAATAACTCTTAATAAAAAAGGGTTAGCATAACTATATATGTTAACCCTTTTCTTTTTTTTAATTGAATACTTTCATATGAAAGGAGTAATAATATGGCAACAAGACCTACACTTGAGGTGTTAAGAAGCATAACGAATTACACTCAAAGTTTTCGTTGGTATGTTGAAGTTGAAAAGTTTCCTAGTGTAGTTAGTGGATATAGTAGTGATGATATCAATTATCGTGCTGAATCAATTGAACTTCCAGCAATGACTAATCCACCTACAGAAGTAAATATTCGTGGACATAAAAGAAAACAACCTGGAATAGGTAACTACAACGGAGTTATTAATTTAACTGCTGTTGAAACCGTTGATGTTGTTATTCGTAATTTCATCGCAGATTGGAGAGAGGCACATTGGCGAACCCGTGATGGTAGCTCTGGATTAACAGAGTACAAACTTGATTTAGAATCAACTTGGATTATAGCACTTCTTGACAGTTTAGATCAACCTATCTGGTTTTATAAACTAATAGGATGTCAACTTGAAGGAGCTGATCCTGGTGGAACACCTGGAGGGGAAAGTGCCGATCCTTTCAAACCTATAATTAACTTAGGTTATGAATACTTTATTGAAGGTGCATCTCTCTAATCATTACTTCTCAATAGCGGGTGATATTGTTATTATTTAATTTTAACAATTCACCCGCTTTTATAACTCGTGATTTAGGAGACGTGTTATGGCTTTTAGAACTAATAAAGTAACTCATGAAAGATCAGGGCCTTTTACACAACCAAGCCCATTTATGAATAATTTTAGATCCAATTCTAACAACAGAACTAGAGTAGGAACATTTCCAAAACCAAGTCCTTATATGGCTAACTACAGGACTAAGTTATCTGATCCTGAATATAGAGGTGTATGGTTTCATGGAATTTCTGATCTTAGAAAGCATCAATGGGATCAAACTCATTTATGGGATATTAGGTTTGAAAATGGGCCAACTAAATTTGTTAACTGGTTTCCAGCTAGTGCAATTAGTTTAAATCAATTTAACTTAGAAACATTCGATCAACCAGCCGGTCTTATGAACTTCAGTGTTCCGTTTAAAAGGCCACTATTTGAACTATCAGTTACATTTAATGACACAGTTTTTCATGATGTTAGAAACTGGGTTAGTGACTGGGTTAATATAGAAATATTTGGTGACACCGATCTTACAGGAAATGTACAGTGGGTTGCACCATTACATGACGCTGTTAAGAAAGTAGATATTGTTAAACTAACTCCGCTTAGAGAACAAATTTATTTAAGAAGTTATTATGTGTTCCCAACTGGAGCTTTGTTTTATGAAGGAACATCTGATTCTAATCCAGATGAAGCTGTACTTAAATTCGTTGTAGCAGGGTCAATTAAACCAGAAAGGTATGCAGCTTATTATGAAGCCAAAGAATAGATAACAGAACATGTAAATTAAATACAGATAAACACATATAAATGAGGGTAGAAAATGGCATTTCAACCAACAGTCAATAATATTTCTACTAGCAAAAACCAAAGAGATTCCGTGATAGAAAGCAAAGATGCGGAATTATTATTCTCTGTGAAACCCGCTAATAGAAATGGGCAAGATCAAGACAAAGTTGTTACTAAACAGGATAACGGTAAAACTACAGGGAGTAATAGCAGCGATTCTGAATCAGCTCAAGAAAGAATTGCAACACGCCGAGCAGCTCAAAACAACCCCGCTACTAAATTCACTCCAAGTAAAGAAACTCTCGAACGTTTAAATAAACGTGTTCAAAAACCCATAAATAAAATAGATGTTGTTACTGATACCAATTCTGAACCTAAAAAACCGGTTAGGAAAACTGCTCCGAGTTTAAGCAGTGGTAGAGAAAAGCCTCAACTTGATATAAGTGACGATGATATTAGATCATTAACTAACACTATTAATGTTAATACTAATACTAATGAATCAAGACAGAACCTACGTAATGAAAGAAAACCTATGGGCTTAGAATCGAGAATTGTCAGTCATGGAAGCAAATTCAGATTTATGGTAACTGATCTGCCTTCTAAGTTTTATCCTTATCCAGAACATAGCCGTGTTATTGTAGACAGCTACACATACAGAGAGATTGAAGTATTAAGTGACAGTTCATTACCACTTGATATGGATTATGAGTTTGTTTTAGAAGGTGTTGAGACTCAGGGGTTTGATAAGTATGATCTAACCTATTTTGATTTCCAATATACTAATCTTTTACGTAAACTCAGGTCTATTGAAAATCCTCAGTTTATGACTCCTTATTACTGTGAACGTTGCAACACTTCAAATAAAAAAATCTTCTCTTTGATTAATATAGGTTTCGACGATTTAAAAATAGAACTGATACCTAACTTACCTGTTAACATAGATTTTAACTCAATAGGCAGACGACGATTTATGCCGTTGACAATAGGTAAGTTTATCGAACTTTACAGGAAAGATTTAGTCTATTTAAAGCGGAAGGGTGACTACGTGTTAAATCGACTTGGGGAAAAAGTCTATGACACCAGTGCTCAGATTGCTGGAATGTGTATTGATTATGATGACGTTGAAACCGCTTATTATGAGTTTAGTCAGATAAGAGATAGAGACGATTGGCAGCTTATTAATGAAATAGATAAACTGTTTGATCACGGAATATCAGCTTTTGTTTTTAATTGTGAAAACAGAATAGGTGAAGATCCAAACAAGGAGCTGACAGAGATTAAAGAAGGTAAAGAGTTACGTTATGTTAGAGTTAAAGATGAACGTCAGGTTTGTAACAATAAAATAAGTATTGAGCTTCTCGGAGGTGAAGCACTCCTGTTGCCGTTTCATGAACATGAAGGAGATATTAGAGACAGGATTAGCTTTGGTTAAATCTGGTATAGTTAGTTATGTAGAGTTACAACAACTTGACTTCTTGCGTATTCAACAACTTGCAACCATTGCGAAAGACTGGAAGAAGAAAGAATGAAATAACAGATCGCCTGATTAACACAATAACTAAGGAGCCAATTATGAAATTCCTTGATTATTTCAAAAACAGTAGCGATGTTAAAGACAAACTTGAATACAGGAAAATAATTAAAATCTTTGATGGAGATGAACATTTCCGGTTCCTTTTTAAATCCTATCTTTCACAACAACTGATTTTTTTAAAAATCGATAACAAGAAAAGAGAGATTAAACTTATTGATTATCGATATGACTACGCCACCAATCAAGCTCAGTTCTTAACCGTTGATGGTGAGTTGATAATTAACAGACTCTATAAAGATAAAGATATAGAGGTGTAGATGGACAACAGGTGACAACATGCCACTTCGAGAAGAAAGCAGGGAAAACTATTTACAAGAAGGTGTAGGTGAAACTCGTTTCAGCAAACGTCTTGGTATATTAGCTCCTCCTGCTACAAAAGCAGAGAACATTGAGAACATAAGGGATCTTACTGATAGTATTACCACAGGTTTTAATAAGTCTGATATGAATATCAGTTTTAAAGAGTTCCTCAACAGCTTCAAAGAATATATCAACAAAGGCTTATCTTTCTTTAAAAGAGGTGGAGATGGTATCGAAGATACTGTTGATAGATTGGATGGACTTGATGATATATTTGATGACATTGATATTAAATCAAGTCGTCGTAAAGGTAAAAAAGATTACAGTAGTTATGATGATAGTGATGAAGATGATGATCAAGATTATTCTGGTAAAGCTAAAAATAAATCACAAAAACAGCGCTTAGAAGCTTTTGACTTAGAAAATAAGTTTAGTGTTAAAAACCTTGGCAGGTTTATGAAACTTATCAAAGATAAAGATGTAAGTGCTGTTAATATTCTAAAGCAACAAGTTAAAGCAAGTTTCTTATCAACTGCAAGTGAGAGATTAAAATCAACAGAGATTCCTTTTCTGGAAAAAATTGGAAAAAACTTCGATGAAAGAGCTGAGGAAAATAATAAAAACGTTCAAGAAGCACTTGCTGAAAAAGTTGAAACTCCTAAGAAAACTTATGACGAGTTAGAGAAAGAGGCAAGAACAACACGGTTTAAAGAAGTTGAGACTAAGTTAACAACAGAACGTGCTACTGATATAAAGATTCTTGATAAAGATATTGATGCTCTAAAGGATAAACTTGAAAATACTTTAACATCATTAAAACAAGCTCTTGAATCTGATGACAAAGAAAAAATTAAAAGTCTGGAGTTAACAGTTGAAAATATCCGTGTAGAAAAGAAAAATTTATTAGATTCCAAGAAATATGTTGAAGAGTTTTATGTTGAACTATTAAAAGAAGAAAAGAAATCTATCAATAAGAAAACATTGGTAGAGATACTCAAGGAAACAAAAGCTGTTAAACCTGTAGAAACATCAGCACAAGAAGCCGAAGCTGAAGCTGAACAACAGCGATCTACTGATAGACTTGCTAAATCTGCTAAGGAAACCGCTGAACAACAAACTAAAGAAATCGGTGAAGGTCAAGAACAAATAGTAGAAACTATACAAGAAGCTGCATATGCTGTTATTAAGACTAATAAAGATAAAGAACGTGGAGATAATGTTTTTGATAAAGACAGCATAGACGTTAATAAGAAATCAGGTAAGAAACCTGGACGGATAAGAAGTGCTGCCAATAGATTAAAAACAACTCTTAAAACTCCAACAAGTCAGTTAGGATTTGGTACAAAAGCAACTGGAGTTGTTGCAGCAGGAGCAGCAGGATTTGCAATAGGAACCGGTATTCAAAAATTAGCTTCTGATTATTTTGGAAGAGAGGACTGGTTACTTGCTCCGTTAACAGATAAACGTGATAGAGAACAGGCTAAGAAATCAGAAGAGTTTAAAGAAACTATGAGGAAGAAAGCTGAAACTGATGTTAAAAAAATGTCAAGTGATGACGCTTTTGAACTTGGTAAAGATGATCAAGGTATCTGGAGAATTGAGAAACATAATAAACTCAGAGCTGGCCAAAGTATAATGTTAAAAGACGGTAAGTTTGTAACAGCTAAAGAATATAATGACAGCCTAAAAGAAGATAAAACTGAAGTCGATAATCAGGAACAACAAAGTCAAGAAGCTGTTGCAACTCAAGTTGAAAAACCTGATAGTAATGTTACAACTACAGAAACTAAAACAGAATTAGGTAAACCTGTTGTAACAATTCCTATTAGCAATGAAGCTGCTGATAAACAGATGTTACCAGCTAAACAAGCTGGAATAGATGTTAGTAAAGATGGAACCTATATTGTTAAAGTAGGTGAAGGAAGTCAGCAAGTAATACCACAGGATTTCTTTCCAGCTAAGCCAGGAACCAGTGAACGTTCAACTGAACGAATTGGAAACTCTGAACCTATTACACAAACCATAGCTCCTGATAGTTCTAAGAAAAGAATGAATGGTGGCAAAACTATTACGATTCAAGCAGCTATGAAACATCCTGAAACCGGTGAAATGCTTTATGGAATCGCTACTGTTCCTATTAGATTTGGTGATAACAATGGTGAACGTTTAGCTAAACGATCAGCAGAAATGAAAGCCGATGCCGATCTTGCTAAGAAACATGGAATAACTAAGTTAAGTGGTGTTACCCATAAAGTTATTAAAGGTAAACCAAAAGATGTTGTTGAAGCTGTGCCTACGTCTTTAGAAGGTCAGACTGTACAAACAGTAACACCAGAAGCAATTGAACCAGTTATTTCTTCAGGACGTGAACTTGCTAAAGATGTTAAAGAAAGAGAACGTGGTGAAAAGCTAACTACTGAGAAAACTATTAAAACTGGAGGTGAACCTTTCCAAATTAAAATGCCTCCTGCTCAACCTCCAGTTGTAATTAACAACTCGCCAAAAAGTGATGCACATACGCTTCGACGTGTAACTCGTATCGATGATCCAGGTACGATTATTCTAAACAGTAATTTAATGTAGGTGTAGGTTAAGGTGAAGCCATGGGAAGAAATCTTGATATCGATAACATAAGAAATAATGAAAACCTGAAGATTATTATTGCAGGATCTAATATAGGAATATCAGGTTTTGTTATTCAGGAAACATTTAAGATAAGAGGTGACGCTGTTTATGAAGCGTTATTTGAACAAGGAGCTGTTGAGGGTATTCCTTGGCTTGGAAAAGTTGCGGAAAAGATGAAGAAGTTTGGTGGTATAACGTTAAAGAATAAAAATGAAACTACGTTAGCATGGATGCAAAGTAAGAAACCCCAATTCACTCTTGATCTTATTTTTGTTGCTACTGAGAGTAGTGGGCCTAACAGTGATCCGAGAAAAAATATGATCAAACTTCTTGAAGGAACGTTTCCTACTGAAGGTGGAGGTGGTACTGTTATGCATCCACCTTGGGGTTATAAGAAAACTTCAGATAGTGGAAAGATAACTGTTACTATTGGAAAATGGTTTAAAGCAGTTAATCAAGTATTAACCTCAGTTGATTTTGATATCAGTACTCAAGTTGTTAAAAATGGTGTCCCTCTTTACTGTCAAGGCAGCATTAGTTTTGAACCATATCAAGATATTTTCGCAACTGAAATAGCTTCTTATTTCCCCTGATAAATTATAGGTGAAACCATGCATTATATTAATATTGATCGTGACACTAAAAACCGGTACGACTTCAGTAGATTTCTTGGGTATGTTGAAGGTGGGTTTGATATCTTTACATCTTACTTTTTAGAAAAGCTGTTAGATCTTGAAGAAGCTGGTACATTTACAATAACTGAAGAAGAAGCAAGACCTGATTTAATTAGTTATAAAATTTATGGATATGTTCAACTTCAATTCATATTAATGATCTATAACAATATAATTGATAGGAATGATGTCATTATAGGCAATACGTTAAAGTTCCCTAACTTGAATGATGTAGAACAGATCTATTTCAGCTTAGCGAGTAAACAGTATGCCCTAGATAATAACCAGTGATGACAGCATAAAATAAAATAAGATAAGATAGGATAAGATAGTATAACAAAGGTGGTGGAGATTATGCCAGTCGGAATAGATGGACAATATATATTTAGATTCACTTTGGATAATAACTATGACTTTATTGTAAGTGGAAATCTTGACTATTTTAATTTCGTTGAAGAAACCGGTGGATCGTTACCAACTTGGGAAATTAGTTTTTATACTGAAGACAAAAACTTGTTAAAGAAATTCAATGAAGGCAATAAGTTTATAGTAAGTTATGGTGTTAAACTCGATGATCCACTACAAGACATGGAACTCTATATCAGTAAAATAACGCCACCTAAACATGGTGAATCTAAATTTTATATTAACGCTTTCGGAACGCTGAACAACATTCCTTATCTTATTAACACTAAAACTAATGTAAGTGATAAGAAAAGTGGTATTGAAATAATGTCTGAAACTGGAAAAGAATGTTTTAGAAAAATTGATACTAATATTGCTAAATCAGAAGACAGTCAATACTGGGTAAGAGATCATATAAGCGTTAAGAAGTTTTTAACTCAATTGTGGCTACACAGCTATTTAAGTAAAAGTTTTATTGGTTATGGAATTAATATTAAAAACGAACTCGTGATCAGAGATTTCGCTAAACTTGCTAATACAACATCAAAATTTATATTTTCCAATTCAAGATCTGATAATGTTGCACTAAGTTATTTACCTGATTACATAATTGATAATAGTAATGGTTTTATAAATTGTTATTCTGGATATGGACTTGAACGACCTATTCATACAATAGAAGATGATAGTCATGATGTAACCAGTGAAGAGTATAAAAAACTTATTGCAAACGTTTCTAAGATTAACAGAAAAGCTGAAGTTGAAAGAAGATCGTTAGCACTTGGTATTCATAACGATAACTGTCATGAAAAATATTGGCAAGCAGCAGATAGAAATATTCAAGGCTTGTCTATAATGTCATCTGTGGTTAATACATTTACATTTGGAAATGTGTTTAATAAAATCCAGATATTTGATCTAATCGATTTCTATGATGACAGTTTAGATTCAACAACAACAGAATCTATTAAAGATTATAGTGGAAAATGGATTGTTGGTAAAGTAGGGAGAAGCGTAAGTGCAAGTAATTTTATCACAACAATTGAGGCCTATCGTGAGAGTTTCAATGAGATAACAGGCAATTTAAGGTAATGTAATCATGTTACTCAAATTATTAGATGTACTTAAAACCGAAAAAACTAATAAAGGTTTATTCCGTGGTATTGTTGTTGATAACAACGATCCGAAAAAATTAAAAAGAATCAAATGTAAAATTCATAAGAAGTTTGAAACTGGTGACGTGTCTAAACTGCCATGGTGTTTTCCAGCTAATGCTTATGGACTTGGAGGTAGACCTGATCTTAGTAGTTTTATTATTCCAGAAATTAATAGTGAAGTTGTTATTGAATTTCCTTTTGATGATTTATATACTCCGGTTTATACTGGATACTGGCAAAGCACAACTACTACTCAAACTGAACTTGCAGATCCAGATTATCCAGAAGTTTATGGTTTTGTTGATAGCTTAGTTGAATGGTTTCGTGTTAATAAAAAATCTAGTAAGGAGAGCATTGAATGGTTTCGTCATCTTGATGGTAATGATGATAATTGGAAGAACGAACTGTTTCAAGTTGATGCTGAAGGTAACTTCTGGATTAACATCCCTAAAGATTTATATATCAGAGTTAACAACGACATGCATATTGAAGTCATTAATGATATAATGGCTAAGGTTCAGCATAATTGTAATGTTAGAATAGTTAATGATAGTAATAATCATATTCAAAACAATTACAATAAAAAAGTAGAAAACAAACGAAGTATTCAAGTTAGTGCTGATCAGGCAATAGAAGTAGGTGGTGACAGTGAACTTGATGTTGGAGGTCAACACGGAACTAAAGCAAGTCTAATAACAGATCAAGCAGGAACTATTCATCATAACGATGGAATAGTAGTTGGTATTGCTCCAGGTGAAGTACCTGATGGAGTAGACAGTGAACTGGATAGTAGAATAACTGATTTAGAAGATTATATGGATCAGTTAAAAGATAAGTTGGAAGAGTTAAAAACAATAGCTAAAGCAATTAAAACACATAGAGATACTGTCAAATCTGAATTAGAAAGTAAAGCCAATAGTTTAAAAGGAGATTAACGTTTAATTATAATAAATAAGGAGTAAATTTTATGTATAATTATATTAAGAATTTTAATAACATTAATAATTATTATTATTTACTTATGATAAGTATGATTGAATATTTAAATACTTTTAATCTTACTTATAAAAAAATAACTTCTCCTGAAAGTATTGATGGATATTATGTAATAGGGCATAAAGAAGAATAAAAATGTATAACAGATTAGATAGTAGTAATAAACTTATTTTAGGAGACTAACGATGTCAGCTTTAACAGTTATAGAAAAAGAAGATAGAGAAATTTTATGTTTTAATAAAAAACCAGTTCTTACTATAATTAAAGATCCTAAAAATCCTGAGATAATTTATCATGGTGGTATTTGTCTTACTATTAAGGGCAACTTAACTTTTACTATTGATGGAGAAACTAATTTTGTAAGTCGTGGACTTAATGTTGATACACTCCATGATCTGTTTAAAACTAGTCTTAATTTAAACTCCAGATTAAGTAAGCAGATTATTGATACCGAAGCTGCTAAATCTTATAGGGAAAAAGTAGGTAGGAAATTGGATTTGGTTAATAATCTTCACGAAGTTCAAGACGAAATTAAAGACAGAAGAATTAAAATATTGAATGACTTAAAATCAAATCCAAATTTAGGAATAGAAGAGAAAATTGATCTACTTATTCAACTTAATGATGTTGATGACGACTTGAGAGACAGAGAGGAGGAAATCATTAACCAAATAAAAGATATAGAGGAGAATCTGATGTGACTAATTTAGCTACTTTAATGAATACGGCTAAAAATCATGAAGGTCAAATAACTATTCACGCCATCGGAAGATGGATAAGATCAATGGAGGTAAGTGTAATGAGAGTACTTAATGTAAATGGTTCGTTTACTACAGCTAAATCAATAGGAACTATTGTAGATATTTCTATAGGATCTACTGTAAATTCACAAAAATGTTTAGTAATATTAAAAACAGGACATAATTCTTCGGGTGCTGATATTTATGGTTTTTATGATATACAAAATAATAATACTGTTAGGATGCAATGTTTAACAGCACACGATGCCTCTTCTCTTTATTACAATATCCAAATAATAGAATTTAACTAAGACTGTTAATCTATTAATCTATTAAACACTGGGAGATTAATTATGGCTGGTGCTGATAATTTATGTTCAAAAATTAATAACGATATAAGTAAACAATTAAATCAACTTCGGTCATTAAAATCCCAACTCCAAAAATACAAAAATCAGTTGGCATCACTACTTGACGGATTTCTTCCATCAGATTTTGATATTCCACAGGTGCCAACTGATTTTAATTTAGGTCTTGGCGATTGTGCTGCTATTAATCCAAAGATTGCCAAATCAACACTTCTTAAAACTTATAATCCTTTTGATGGTATGGATTTTCCAGAAGTTGATATGAATAATAAAATAGGCAGTATGAATAAACTTTTTAGTGGTGTAGGTATGTTAGATAAATTAAAAGATATTAATACTAATTTATCATGTCTTGCCTATCAATGTAATATTAACATATCTTCAATAGGTGATGAAGTTTCAGGACTATTAGACGAACTTGATGTTGATGAGGTTACAGGTTCTTTAGATATTAAAAAAGTATTTCAAAATGCTAGTGTTCCTGATGTTGGTAGTCTTGTTAGGAAAATGGCTGATATGGATGGACTTAAATCAGCAGCTAAAAATAAAATTAAAAATTTATTTTAACGAGGTGATTATGGCAGATATTAAATTAAAAACTAAAGAAAGTTTTATAAATGATTTAGGAAGACAGCCGATTATTTATGATCCAGTTAATAAAAGATATTTACCTAAGTTACCACGTTATGCTGTTTTTATTCATAATAAGCAAAAAGATAGTTATGACGTTGTAGACTCTGGAGATGATCTTCAAGCTCTATTAAACAAACATAAACTAACTGAAACTAATGTTAAAGGTAAGGGCCTGAATAAAAAATTTAATAGGAAGTTAAGTTATCATGAAATATGTGAAAATAAAAGCTGATAATCAGTTTAAGCAATTCACTATAAAAACTTATGATATAGAACGTGATGCTAATATGATAGAAGAAGCTGAAATCATTTATACAGCTATTTCTAAATTATTAAGTAAGAAAGATAGAGATAAATATTTAGATGGTTTTAGTTCAGGACATAGTAGTGGTGATAATTATGATGGTTATCTTTTAAATTTACATGATATACCGAGTATAAAAAAATTAATACCTCCTGTAAATATTATACTATTTTTCTCAAAAAAGAGTGACAATAGATCTGGAAGTTTTAGTGATTTTGGAACATTTGGAAAGGGTAGTAAAGTTAAAAGTATTGATTTAAATATTTTAGAAGAAAAAGATTTAAAAAATTATAGTACTTCTATAAGTAAAAAATTTAGTTCAAATGAAGGTAAAAGAATTTTTATACATGAGTATATCCATCTATTAGATAACCTTAAATATAAAACTGGAATACCGAAAATAGTTCAACCTGAAGAAGGTTCAAAATATTTCAGTAATCCACATGAATTTAATGCACACTTTCTACAGTTTATTTCGAGTTTTGAAGATGGTCTTGACGATATGAATATTGCACGTAAACTTGAAATTTTAAGTGATAATAAATACACAAGAAATCATATAATAGATAGTTTTCTTTTGTTTAAACCTTTAGAAGGTGTTTATAAAAATAAGTTAAAAAAACGAGCTTATTTATATGTTGAAAAAAGATTACCTGTTTTGCTTAAAAAAGAATTAAAGAAATTAAATTCTGTAAAGGGTATAGATAGATTAATTAAAGATATCAAAACTGATGTAATAAATAAAAAAGGATTTTTTGGTGGTGATCGCTGGATAGATTTAATAGTTAATAATCCTGTCAAGTTTAGTGAAGATATTGATTTAGCAAAAAATATAATACAATTTTTAGATAGTAAACATAAAAAACTGTTTGATTCAAAATTAGATGAATTAAAAGAAAATCTAAAATAGAATAAAGTTAGGAGACATTCATGGATGTTGTTAGGGGAAAAGACAACTTCATTTCAACTTATGATTTTCTAATAAATCAGTTGTTAGCTTATGATTACAACGACGATGAAAGTTTGAAAAAGTTGAAGATGAAAATATCAGCTCTTGATGCTGAAATAACACAAGAAGAAAGTCTTGGTCTTGAAATAGTAGCAAACAAAGCCTATTATCCAGGTCAGTACATGATACTAACTAATGATAATGGCCCTAAGCTCATGAGTTGTAACACGTATCACTATTCAGGAATTATAGGTTCTGTTCCACTTCCTACTCCATCTGTTTTCAAAATTAAAACTCAGTACTATGGTGACGTTGTTATTAACACTGAAATATTTAACGGTAATAACAACAACTACTTGCCCGTGAGTTATACTAAATATGGTGACATGATTATCTATCAGGAACAACTTTACCGAGCTGCTTCTGATTTCATAAGTGGAACCGAATTTATTATTACTGACTGGATTCAAATGTTAGTAAGAGAATTTGAAGCTAATACTTCTTATGCTGTTAATGACATTATTCTTTATAAGAATAGCTACTACTTTGTTGTTTCAGCTTTTACAAGTGGAGACGCTCTTATTGTAAAACCAGTTTACTTTCCTTCATTTTGGGATGAAGTAGGAGCTGCTCCATTATGGGAAACTAATATAGCTGTTCCGGTTAATCATTATGACAGCATACTGAACGAATTAGAACTTCTCAAAGAATATAAAGCTGCTGTTGACGCAGGTGATATGGCAGCATGGGAAGACATTAAAACTAACAGACAACAAAATGTTACAAATTGGGTTGACACAGTTAATAAGTTAACCGGTTTTAAAAATAAAGATTACAACTTAGCTTATACTAAACGTCCATCACTTATGACTGATATTCAGTTTGAAGAAATAAGAACAGAATATGAATCTAAGATAACATCAAATGAACTTGGAAACATTGATGATATAATGTCAAAACCAGGATCGGTTGATTCTACTTCTAAAAACGCAAAGAATGAAACTTCTGCACTATCTTCATCTTCACCTCCTGCTTTAATAGAACCAGGACTTAGAAAGAATGGTGTAACTGAGTTAAACGAAGAAGAACCAAGAGAGAGGTATAGTGATGATACTTATGATGAGTTACATGATCTTGTTTATGCTGTTTTGTGTCCAGATGCAACAACAAGAACAGATCTTAGATTTAGCAAAGGCTGGCTACCAAATCACAGTTATCAACAATATGATTTCATAGATACGTTTCAAGAAGATGCTATCGATATTGATAATTTTCCAAGTCATAATTTAAATATAAATAATGTTGATAATAGTGATCTGTGGGATACTTGGGGAAGTTTTGGAAATGAAGGTCATATCTGGATTTGTAGAACTCCACATAATAGTAGTAATATTTATCCAGAATTTAATGTAGGAAGATTAAGTGATCTTCCTACTACAAGTGAAACTAATGATCCACAAATAAAAATTTGGATTGATCCTAATTTAACATCACCTACTTATCAAGAAACGTTGTGGGTTAGACCAATGTGGGGAGCTGTTAATAAGGATTATATTGAAAATCCTGAACCAACAGTATATCCAGATATTCAATGGTATACAGATATTGTTTATAACAGTGAAGCGGATAGTGATGCAGCAAGTGTTGCAAGTAATGGATTTTCAATTCCTGGAAGTATTGCTGTAGGTATTGGAACTGTTACCGAAATTATTCCACAGGAACATGCTTTTTATGAATACGGAATATTGCCACTTGTTTTTTATCATCATAACGCTATTGATAATGATACACCAGAATTAAAAAATCAGGAATGGGTTGCATGTAATGCTGAAGATATTGGTGGTATTTTAACAACTCAATTTACTTATAAAGTAACTGATCCAAATAGTATTGGAAGTGATGGACTTCCTCTTGATTGTGTTTTAGTTCAATGGGAAGATATGGTATTTAGAGTTATTGAAGAATTCTCTACTATTGAATGTCCAGCAATGCCAGCAGTTGTAACATCACAAATTCTTAACCACTTAAGTAAATTAAGTTATGTTGGAAATGTTAAATGTATAAAGTCTCGTTACAGAACCGATTTAGGTGGTAACTGGATGCGTGGAGACGATCCTATATCTACAAGATGGTGGGGACTTGCTTTTGCGTCTCAGCGTAATTATATAGGTAATCAAAATCCGTGTTGTTGTGGTAACGTTCCATCAGGTCTTGATCCAGAACCAATTCCCTTGTTAAGACGACTTCACGATTTAGTACTCTGTTCAACCTGTGGTTTTGAATATGATGCATGGGGTGGCACAACTTGTCCTATTTGTGGTGGAACTGCAAGCCTTAGTAGGTATCAAGCTAACACACCTCCTAATCCAGAACGTGGACGTATTATAATAGCTCAGAGTTGTGGCAGAGCTGAGTTTTTATATAATGCAGTTGTTAGTCAAGCTCAATATGGTCAAGCATGTTATGAATACGGACTTAGCCCAACTAATGGATGTTTTCATACAATAGCAAGCGGTGTTAGTGATTGTATGAGTTGTTACGGAATCTGGAAACTGGTACCTGAACAACATAACACGCCTATTAATGACCTTAGCTTCACCTACAAGAAAAGGCGATACATTAATCTTATTCATACAGGTGTTGTAGCCGGAATCGAATGGCCATGTGTAGCAGGTGTTCTTGACCCAGTTCACGGCCCTACTTCAATAGGAAATTATTATGGAACGCCTGAAGAGTGTTTTGAAGCTGTTGCAATTGTACGTTATATTGCAGGAGCTGTTGAAATAGTTAAAACTCCATTCGATCTTCCATCAGGAACGTCTAATCCTGGTGATCTTACGTTTGAACGTTTTGTCGTTCTTAACAGAAGACTCAGAGTAAATAGACAGCTTATTAATAATAAGATTATTGCAATCGGTGATAAACAGATTGGAACTATTTTAAAATGCGTAACTGTCCCTAATCTTAAACCTGATTTTATTCAGAAGATTGAAGACCAAAAAAATCAAAAATTTAACATAAGCGAATATTTAAGGGAAACAACCCCTGAATGGAATTAGGTTATGAAACCGGCAGCAAGAATAACAGACATAGACAGTTTACGAGGTATTCAGATAACAGGAAGTCCAGATGTTTTTATTAACAGTTTAGGTAGTCACAGAATAACTGATTTAAACAATATGCGAATGATTGAAGTTACAGGAAGCCCTGATACATTTGCTAACGGGTTAGCTCAGTCACGACTTACCGATTTGAATAATGTTAGAGCAATAGAAATAACTGGAAGTCCAGATACTTTTATTAATTGATAACGTGAGAATAGAACGTTATGAAATATATTAAGATTAAATCTTTAAATAGTTTTGATAGTCTAAAAAAATCTAATAAAGAAGTTAAATTAAAATATATACAGAACCTATGGAAGAGATTTAATAAAGAAAAGTTTGGTGGTAAACTTAAATATCCTAAGTTTAGATGGTTACGAAATAGGAAAGGAAAGAAAACCGCTAATCTAGGTTATTGGGAATTTATGTATGATCCATCAACAGGAAGAGTTAGAGACGGTGCATTTGCTATTTCTCAAAATATTATAGACTATTTTAAGAATGATAAAGTTTTAAATTTTATAATGCTACATGAAATGTGCCATCAAGCTGTAACAGAAATTGATAACGAACCTAAAGCAGATCCACATGGTTTTGAATGGAAACATTGGGCTATAAAAGTAGGAATAAAACCTGATCCTATGATGGATAGAGATTTATATTTTGATAACTTAATATCATCCTGATATTTTATTAATTGGAGGCACCATGAAGAAAGTTAAAGTTAAAGTTAAAACTGCTGAGAAACTTGATAGAAATGATTTTTATAAATTCTTACAAGAGCATGATGGAGAAACTGTTTATGCTGAGCTACTCAAAGGTTCAAACTTTATTGCAAACATTAAAGGTAAATTGCATTATAGAAAACAAGAATTTAAAATTGTAAGCAATACTGGAATGATATTTGGGCCTCTTTTTTTATATAATGTTGAAAAATGGGTAGCTCCTGGTAAGAAAGATGGAATCAAAGCTGAGTATGATGGTATTACTTGGACTATATCCATTTAATAATTGAGGAGTTATTATGGCTTTCATAGTTTATTCTGATATAAATGGTTTAGCATGGATAGATAAGCCTCGACTTGAAAACGTTGAGGCTATTTATCAAAAATTTATAAACCTGTTTTCTACGAGTAAGAAAGAAAGAGTGGATCTTCCAGAATTTGGTGCTGCTCCTGAACCATGGGTTTTTGAACTTATCGATGACGTAACAGCACTTTCTATTTTTCAAAGCATAATTACTGAAGTAGAACGTTGGATTCCAATGGCCTATATTGACACAGTTAACAGCGAAGTAATTCCTAATGAAGATGATAACAGTTATGAAATTCGTTTAGCTTGTTCAATACGTGGACTCGAAGACAATCAGTTTACTCGGTTTAGTTTTACCGGAGCTTTTACAGCTTAATATTTAATTCAGTGATCAAAAAGACCTTGCTGCATAGGCATTAAATTATGCAACATATTTATCTTCAAAAAAAAAGACCTTTATAAAAATATTGCAGATAAAATTTATAAAGAGTTGTCCGATTATGCTCTGAAAAAAATTCATAGAATAAATAAATTTATTTAATAAAGGTAAGAAAATGGGACACATAATTAATCCAGAATATTTATCGCAAGAAGAAATAAAGCAAGCGCTAATAACTTTTGTTCAATCTAAAGTTGATTATGCAAGCTGGCGTGATTTTTATGAAAGTGATACCGGCGTAACTTTTATAGAAATGCTTGCGAATTTTGGTAGCTACAACAGTTATCACACTATGGTTAATCGCCGTGAAAATTACTTATTTGATGCTAAGATTAGAAGTAGCCATGTTGCTACTGCTGAGAGTTTAGGCTATAGTGTTTTTCGTGGAAAGAACGCCCATTTGAAACTTACATTTGTTGCCAACTCTACAATAGGTATAAGTAAGTTTGATATCGTAGGCAGCGTTGCTGGTTATGACTTAGTTGCTAATGAAGATAAGAATGTTGTTTTCGGAGAAACCACAACTCTTGAAGTTATTATTGGTAATAAAATAGAAGAGTCGATAACCGTTGCAACTGAAGATATTGTTGTTTATAGATTTCTATCAGAAAAAGTAAGTGAAGATTTTATCCTTACATTAAATGATAATGTATTACCTACATCTAAACTTGTTACTGATATGACAATTGATAAGTATATCACGTTAACAAATAGTCTTGATAGTTTAGACGTTCTTTATTTCAATAGGTTTCCTCCTGAATATTGGATGGGAAGTAAACCTTACAATCCAAATGAATATATAACTCCTAACTATGCATGGCGATCTGGTTTTACTTATAGTGAAAACAGTATAGCTATGAAAACAAATTATAGTTATGACGATTTTTATTATGTTTGTATTACTCCAGGTGGTGGTAGCAGCGGAGCAACTGAACCAGCATGGCCGGTTGAAAGAGGAGCTACTGTTATAGATGGAGATATTGAATGGGAATGTGTTGGCGTATTGCGAGGGAATCTTTATTTTAGATCTATAACACCTACTGTTCAAGCAAGCGGTGCTATTGAACCTGATTGGCCGATTACTATAGGTACAGAAGTAATAGAGGGTAGTTTAACATGGAAATGTGTTAGAAGTTATGAATACTCTAATTTTCCATATAGAGTTGGTGACGAATTAAAACTCAGCTTTATAGAATTGGTTAATCTTATTTATACAGAAAGTGATATCGATTTTATTTATGGTGAAATATCAACTACCTTAACTGAGAATAGATATGTTGCTCCAGAGTCAACAGATAACATAAAAAATAATGCTCCTCTTTTTCACGAAACTCAAAAACGAATTAGAGGCCGTTATGATTATTTAAAGAGTTTAAAACTTCTTCTTGATAATATAGCTGATACAAATGGACGTGACATATCTCCTGCTGTAGTTGCTCTTACTTACTGTAAAGAACACACTACGTTGTTATGGCAATCTTCTTTATTGGTAAAGCCTAACCAACAAATAATGCCATCAACTCCAAATAATTATATTTATACATGCATATCAGATATTGAAGGTTACACTCATGCAAACACTTATGGACTTAGTGGAAGTTTAGAACCAGTATGGCCAACAGTTGTTGGTGAAACTATAACAGATGGTCAGGTTATATGGAGAACGGTACTGCATAATGGAATTATTGATACTTGGACAGCAGATACTGAATATAACCTAAATTCAATTGTTGAACCTACGGTATATAATGGTTACATGTATGTACCTAATAGTTTTAGTATTGAACCCATTTGGCCAGTTGTTATAGGAAATACTGTTGAAGATGGTGATGCAATATGGAAATGTGATGAAACTATTTTTCTCGGTGGCTATTATGCTCCTATCTGGAAAGGTGACAGAGAACAACAGCTTGATGAATATATTAAGCCCTCTTTAGAAAACGGATATTTTTATAGTTGCATAGTTGCAGGAATTACTGATGTTGATAATGAACCAGATTGGCCTATGACAATCGGTGACACGGTAATTGATGGAACTGTAACTTGGGAATGTTATGATGAGTTGTATAGTGATCTTTATCCTAAAAATGTTGCATTAGCAGAACTTGAAACCTTTAGACCTTTTGGTGTCGAGCCAGTTTTTGGAATAGATGATCCAGTTATTCTTTTTACTGAACTTACTTTTACACTTTACCTTGATGATTACTCAGTAAGTCTTTCTAACATTCGTGTTGATATAGATAATATTTTAGAAAGCTATGAGAAGAGTTTAGGTAATGCAATTGATTATAAAGACATTGAAGAAAAAGTTGAAGAGCTTGATTATATGAAAATTGCCAGGGTTGAAGTAACTAGTGAAAATAAATCTACGACTTGGGCAGAAGAAACAAGCTATCATGTAAGAGATTTAGTTTATCCTTCTACTCCTAATGGTCTTGTATATATTGCAAGTTATATTAGAGACGGTGAGCTTGATGGTAGTAGTCAATGGACGGATAGAGGCTATTCAACTAACCACGAACCTATTTGGCCAACAATGCTTGGTAACACAGTTATTGAAAATATTCATTTGGAATGGACTGCTGAAACTATTGTTGGAACTCCTGATACGTGGCAAGCCGATACTTTATATCAACTTGATAGTATTGTGTTACCTACTATAGCTACAGGTTTTCAGTATAGGTTAACAGCTATTGTTGACATTGAACCTGATTGGCCTACAGTTGAAGATGAAGTAGTAATAGATGGTCAAATCTACTGGAAAGCTAAGAACCCACTTACTTTTATTCCGTGGTGTAACTGGAAAGAATATTACATCTTCGGTAAAAACATAATAAGGAAACGTGGCTAATAAGGAGTAATTACACCAATTCCTGGTAAAGATATTTAAATAAAGAGGTTAGTTATGAAATATGTAAATGTTATATCAAGTAAAGATTATGATGAATATAAAATACAAGTTAATAAAGCAGAAAAGATTTATAAAAAATATCCAAAGTTAGAATGGGAAAAAGCTGCTGAACAATCAGAAGAAAGAGGTTATCATGCCATTCTGTTAAAAAGATTTGTAACTGATGATTTTAATTTTCTTGAAACATTATCTGATAAAAAAGGTTGGATTGTTTTGAAAAATAAAGGTCTTGTTGTTGGACCTTGGGAAATTATTGCTGAAATTAATGGTTAGTTTTTATTAATAGGATAATATAAATTATGAAATATGTAAATATTAAAATAATATCTTCAAAAGGGTCATATCTTGAAAATAAAAAACTTCCTAAAGAAGGAGATATTGTTTACTTTCTATTTACTAAAAAAGATAGTTTAGATCAAAAAATAGCTAAAGGTAAAATTGAACGTGTAAACAATATTGATAATAAAGGATTAAGTAATACTTATTTAGATATTAATTCTGGTGGAAGAAATTTTCATGTTAATATTGATCAAGTGTTTGACCACAAGCCTAAATACACAGAACTTGAAGATCAATTTGGAAAATTTAAAAAGTGGGTATAAAAATGAAATATGTAAAACTTAAATCAGATAACATAGAAGATCTTGTTAACGAGTTTATTAAAACAGATAAATTCTACAAATACAAAAAATCAAAAGAAGATTTCTATGGTAGTTGTGACGGAGTTTCTACAGATCTTTTTCATTTCTTAAAAGATAAAAACATAGATGTTAAATTGATATCGGGAACAAATCCTATGTTTGAACTCGATGAAGATTTCTTTAATCATTACTCAGTGGATGAATCAGAAAAAGAAGACTATAAAAAACATATAATCCATGTAGTATGCTTAGTTGGTAATCAGGTAATCGATTTAACATTTATGCAATTTGATGGTAAATCTAAAATAAGAATTATTCCGTTATCTAAATTTAAAAAAGAATGGAAAATTGTTAAACCATTCAAACCTTTTTATTAGGAGACAATAATAATGAAATATGTAACAGTTAAAACTGATATTATTTCTGCTAAGATTGTATTTACTCAGTTAGCTAAAAACGTAACAAATGATATTAAAAAACTTGCAAAGTCCTTAAATTGGAAAATTGATAATGAAAAATTAATGGATTCTTATCGTAGGGGATATTTTATAGTATATAAATATACAGTTAATAGAAAACCAGTTAGTGTTCAAGATTTAAAAGAAGATCTTAGTGATGGTGTTCCAGAAAGAAGAATAAAACAAATATTTGATAAGTATAAGGCTTCCTATCCAGACTATAATGATTTGTATGATAAAATGTTAAAACAATATGAAGCAGAAATTAAGATATTTAAAAAAGAAGGAGAAAAGTTTCTTCAAATTTCGGATAAGTATGATTTAGGTAATAATACAAAACTAAATATCTATACTAAATCAGGTGAAGATGGTTCTGTTTCTTTTTCATTAGATATGAATTCAAATAAGCTTGTTAATTTTATTTAATCTAAGGAGACGCTATTAATGAAAAAAGTCGTTATTAAAAATAATAAAATTAAGTTGAAAGCTGAAAATATTATAGAGATTGTTGAAGATGCAGCCGACTCAACTATTTCAGAAAAAGAATATAAACTTAGAAAGTCTTTAATTCAAGACATAACAAATGTTTTAAAAGCTAATAAAGTTCCAGCTATTGATAATGTTTTGATGCGACTAATTTTTATGGATTCTAAAGACTTGAAAAAATTAGCTCAAGATCTTTACATAAAAACAAAATAGAGGTTGCTTATGAAATATGTAAAACTTAAATCAGCTTCAGCTATAGAAAAAGGTAATGTAGTTAAACATCCTAAATTTGGAAAATGTAAAGTTATTCAAATTGACACTAAAACATACTCAATTCCTATGGCAACTGTAGAAATACTGGAAGGCAGATTTAAAGGTGAGAAAATATATAGATCACTTGATGAATTTAAAAAAGCATAATATGCCTAAAATAATAAAAGCACTGACTGGTATTAAAGATGCCATTGCTAAAATAGCTTCTGATTTAGAGCTTATAAAATAGCTCAAGGTCTTCATGTAAAAGTATAAGGATAAGTTATGGCCGTTACAATCGAAAGAACGTGGCAACCAGACACTTACTATGAGAAGGGTTTTTATGTTTACCCTCCTGATAGAAGAAATCGTTATTATAAGTGTATTAGTGCTGGTTATAGCCATAGTTCAACATCAGGAAATAGTGGAAGCTCTGAACCAACATGGTTGATAAATACGAGTGTTTACGACCATAGGATAAAATGGATTTTCGTTCCATATGTATTTGGTACAGATCCATGGCAAGCTGATACATCCTATGCTATTGGTGACGCTGTTATTCCAACTACAGGGCCTGTTGAATGGAACAGCAATTTTTATATGTACAAAGTAGATTCCATAAAATCGGAACCTGATTGGAGATATAAAAATAATGAGCGTTTTACTGATGGTGAGGTTGTTTGGGAAACAAAAATATCGGCTCAACAATTTTTACCTAAAGAACTTGCTAAACAAGATAACACATATAAACAGTTTTATGAGATACTGGATTATTTTATTGATAGTCAGGTTCCTTATTTTTACGATATAAGCGAAAAGCATAGAGATAGAGATAAACTTTCTACAGATGCATTAAAAGCAATTGTAAGTGAGTATGGTTATGATTATATTGATGACGTTATGGAACTTAGCCATGATGAGTTATCAGCCCTTGCAGGTTATCTAAATGCTATTCATTTTTTAAAAGGAACTAAATCAGGCCTTGAGCTTGTTCTAAAGTTTTTAACTATCAGTTATGAAATAGAAGAGTGGTGGGAAAAGAATCCAAAAGGTATTCCTGATACCTACAGTTTATTCGTAGATGTTTCAATGTCAGGTATTAAAGTTGGAACTTTGCAAGCGATGCTGGCTTTCCTTGAACATTATGTTTATCCTAAGCTAACGGAATTTGAACTCAGTTACTTTGCTGAGATTGCGAAACTGGGTATTAGCTTTGGTGGGTTCTCAGACCTATTCCTATACTTTGAGGATATGTTAGCTGTATTTGGTACAACTGGAGCTGGTTTTTGTGATCATATTTACTGGGCTTCAGGTGAAGAATCTCCACCAAGTTTGAGAACTCAAAATGATTATGATGTATTAACTCAAGATGATAATTTAATATTAACAACTTTGAGTAATAGTTCTAATATTTATGAACTTATATCACAAAATGGTTTCAGACTTCGCACACAATTTAATGATCATGTAATAGCAACTTACCATCCCTAAGTAATTTTTCAATAAAATCT
This sequence comes from Candidatus Woesearchaeota archaeon, assembly GCA_964447685.1. Taxonomy (GTDB): domain Archaea; phylum Nanobdellota; class Nanobdellia; order SCGC-AAA011-G17; family CAYUTI01; genus CAYUTI01. The sequence continues at coordinate 53,303 of CAYUTI010000002.1, read as the reverse complement.
TTTCCAGTTTATTATAAATATATAATTCAAGGAGACTGTTATGAAATACGTCCGTATTGTTGCTTTATCTCCAAAAGATAAAAAATATAATAGTATTGTTTTAAATCTTGTTAAAAAAGAAATTCCTATGATTCAAAGATCTACTCCTCAAGATTTTTGGGATACGGTAAATTATTTTAGAAATAGTGGCTTAGATCCTAAAGAAGCTGCTGAAAAATTAATAAAGACTTACAAATAAAAATGAAGGGGGTGAGGTAAATGGCAGTCATTGGCCTTGTAACCAACTCTGGTTTAACAAAATCTATTCAAGCTGCTTCCCATGAAGGTTGGCATATTTTCCCTACGGGTTTTGCTGTAGCAAGTACGGCTGGTGTTCTTGATGCTAATAGGGATTACTCTACATTAGAGCCTACTTGGTATTCAGCTCCTATAAGTGGGAAAGTTGATATGAGTCCTAATACGATTCAATGCAATTGTACTATTCCACCTGGACAAAGTTTAACAGTTGAGGAGATAAATGAAATTTATCTTTTAGCTGAAGATATTTATTCTAATCCGTTTCTACTTTTTTTAGCACAACCTGAAACAAGTATATTTTATGATCCAAGCGGAAGTGTTAGCCTAAGACTTCAGATAACAATAGCAAATATTGATATAACAAGTCTTTACGAATTCAACTATACTCAAGCTAATGAAATAAGTGATCATAACGTTGATCCTAATGCTCATATATCTATGCTTGAAGATAGAATGAGTGAACACAATGCAGATAGTTTAGCAAATCCTGCTGCTTTTGAAAGTCATAATGCTGATCCAAATGCACATCATGGATTATTTGATAACGTTGCATTTAGAGATATTACAGTAAGTAATGGTATAATTCACAGTGCTGTAATGGGAGACAGAATTCATTGTCTAACTCGTTATGGAGACTGTGAGATTATCCTGCAAGATGGACTTGGTGAAATAAAAATTATTGATAAGGATGTTAGTTGCGCTACTAACAATATCTATATTAGAAGAAATGGACTTACTATTAATCATAGTGATGAAGATCTAATTATGGATGTTGATGGTGCTACAGTTACAATGCATTGTAGCGAAGGTAACTATAGTTTTGAATATCCGTTAACAGTACTTCCAAGTGAAGCTGTAATTCCATAATAATTAAGGAGAAGATTATGCCATATATTAAAATTACAGATCTTCCAGAAATAAGTCAGAACGATATTGAAAGTGATGACGTGTTTATGATTGATGACGTTTCACTTCCAGAAAGTAAAAAAGTCACTATGACTACTTTAAAAAGTAAAGTGTTGGAAGATTTAGAACAAGAGAATTATTTTTTCAGTCTGTTCACGAGTTAATAACGTTAAGATTAACATCAATGATAACAGTAAATAGTAAGAGGTTAATATGCTTTATTATGGATTAATAGCAACTATCTGTCCAACTGTTACGACAGAAGAAGAATTTTATGCTCCAGGTATTGGACAAACAGCAATAGGTTTGGTTACGATTTGTAATGTAACTTCAATTATTCAGAAAGCAAGTTTAGCTGTTACATTCCATCCAGGTGCTGCTGGTATTGAAGAATGGAAATTTAAAGATAAAAATGTTCCAGCTAATGATGGTTTTCAAATTCCAATTGCTTTGACAAATGATCAGACAATTCGAGTTAGAACGAGTAATGCAGCTAATAGCATATCATTTACTTTTGATGGACAATTAAAGACTATAACAGTTCCTTAAAAAAGGAGGATTAATAATGAAATATGTTAAAATACTTTCTGATGATCAACCTGAATCTAAAGGAATATATCAAGATTCAAAAACAGGTAGATTAGGTCTATTTTTTTATTATCCCACAGATGATAAATCTAAATCAGATTTGAGGGAGGCTACTTGGAAAGAGTTTAAAAATTCTAAGCTTAAAGATACTTCAAGTGATCGGCTAAAAAAAGAATTTGTTTATTCTCTTTTAAATCAGTTTAAACAGTTTAATAAAAAAGTAGATTTTAATACATGGAGTAAGAAAGGCAATCCTTCTTTTGAAGAAAAAGTTGATTGGCTTTTAAAGAATGGTGCTAAGTACACCAAATCTGGAATAAAAAATTATAACATAGCTGTTTAATAAAAACATCTAAAGTAAAACAGGAGATATTGAATGAAAATATCAATTTTACTACCACACTTTAAAAAATATGGTGGAGTACGCAGATATTTAGAATTTGGGAAACGTCTTATTGATAAAGACTGTGAAGTTGTAATTCACGCACAAAACCCATTAGTAACAGATTTCGTAAGAGAAATAAATTTTCCACAAAAATCAATACAGCCACTTATCAATTTAAAAGACTATGATGCTGATGTTTGTATTTGTGGTGATGCTGGCCTAAGTAAAAATATTTATCTTAGCAAGGCACCATTAAAAATTATTAACATTATTTTTCCATATTGGAGTAATTATATAATCGGTCAATATGGAAAGGTTATCTATGATCCAAAAATAGTTGTTGTAGGCAATGGCTCTGGTTGGGAAGCTCAAAATCCTGAACATCTAAAAGATGTTGAAATACCTTTAAACTGGCATACTATTCCAGGTGCTATTAATCTTGATATGTTTAGAAAGGTTAATACTGCAAGAGAGTTTAATAAGTTTAAAGTATTATTTCAAGGACGTAATAGGCCTTGGAAAAACCTCAATATTATAATCGATGCCTGTAACAAACTTTCTAAAGATTATAAAGATATCAAATTTGGATATATTGCAACAGAACCTTTAATCAATCTAAACAACGATGTAGCAAGCCATATTAATATTCCTCAAGAGGATATGAAAAATATTTATAGTAGCTATAATTGTTATATTAGTTGTGAGACATTAGCAGGTTGGCAAAATTGCGCTGCTGAAGCTATGGCTTGTGAGCTTCCTGTAATTTGTACAGATATAGGAACTCAAGATTTTGCGTTTCATCACAAGACAGCATTAGTTATGAAACGTCCTGATCTGAGCAGTGATCTTCTTATTAAAAGAATTTTACTATATAAAAATAATGATAAGATAAGACTTGCTTTTGGAAAAATGGGGCGTACTGAAGTTTCAAAACTTAACTGGGACAATTACACTGATCGATGGATAGATTTTATGAATAATCAATTAGAAAAAATTCAATCTAATTCCATTGATAATGAGGCTGTTATAAAATCAATTGTTAGTTTTAATAGTATCATTAAAAATAAACTTGAAACTGATAATGTTAAGGCTGTTGAAATTGAAGCATCTATAAATAAACAAAGAAATCAGATTCAAATACCTGTTCCTAAACCAGAGCCTGTTGCAAGCACTACTTCTATTCCTGTACAAAGTAAAGTAAATAGTATAGAAGTTAAAACATCAGCGTCACCTTCTGATGATAAAATAAATGAAGCTATTAAAAACAATAAATCTTATATTGCTGGTGAGATTGTTAAGAACGAAGTAGTTAAACCTTCTGAAGTTAAGACTGAACTTACTAAAGAAGAAACTATATCAATACTTAATGAAATCGTAAATAAAAATAAAGCTGATAACGCAGTTAAAACAGGAACTCTTACTAAAGAACAAGGTCAAGCTTTTATTAAAAACGAAATCGGTGATATTAAAGCTTCGGTTGCAAACTTGGCATTATCTCTGAGAACTTATCTTGCTGAGAATAATATTGCTGTTGGTTCAAGTAATTTAAGCGAAGTTAAAACCAGTAAAACATTTGATAAATATGAGCGATTAGGGCCTTATCACTGGAACAGTAAAGATGCTATATACAATAACTATGTTGATAGTTTAATTAACATATTTGAAAAGCTTAGAGAGATACATGATTTCAAAAATATTGCAGATATCGGTGGTGGTGACGGAGCTATTGCTTTTAAGCTGGCAAGAAAAGGTTTCAATGTAAATATAATTGAAACAAACAAATTTGCAGTTACTCTTGCTGAAAAAATGATTACTGAAGTTGTAAAATCATTACCTCTTCCACCTGATACAAAAATAGAAATGACAATTCAAAGCTTCTTTGATTTGCCAAATAACCATAATTTAGATTGTCTGTTATTGAGTCAGGTTATTGAGCATTTTACAAATCCTGAAAATGCTGTTCTCAAAATTAAAGATATGAATCCAAAAATTGCAGTATTAACAACACCTCTTGCTAAACCAGATGGAAATCTTTGGGATTCAGCCTATCATAATAAAGAGTTTACTGAGAATGAATTTAAAGATCTTTTTAAACCTTTATTAAATGACTATGCAATCAGCTATGGAAATGATGGTACTTATAATCAATTTATTATCTTACAGAATAAAAAGTTTATGTTAGAAATTTATTTTAATAGTTTATCTTTTGTTGTTTCAGAAAATGACAGCACAAAGAATGAAATGATTAATTCTATTAAGACTATTACAGATCTTAACATAAACAATATGCAAATATTGTAGTTACTAAATAATAAATCAAGGAGAACATTATGAGTTTTCGATATTTTTCAGATAACACTATTGCTTTTCCAGAGGTGGAATCAATTGCAAGAGAAGTTAGCAGTAATGCAATTAGATCAATTCCAAGTACTGGTGAACACAAGATTTATGGTATTACACGAGATGAAAATCAGGATTGGGCTTTGGAATGGGAAAGTATTGCAGCACTTTAAAACTTAAAATTCAAATTGTGAGGTTACAATGAAATACGTAAAAGTTAAAGTTGATTCTGCTACAGGGGATAAAGGAGATAAAATATTTTTCCAAAATATTACTTTCTGGATTAGTTACAGTCCAGGAAGTGGTATTGCAGTACCTGTTAGATCAACTTATATAACTGATAAACAAGGTGACAAAAATCAAGATAACTCTTTGACAAAGGGTTTAGTTAATTATGCTAATAATCATACTCCTTTAAAAAAGAAGGGAAATTTATCAGTTTTTGAAGTTCCTGTTTATAGTAAGCAGGATACCGCTGTTGAAAAATTTGATATTTGGGGTGGCAATATTAAACCAATTAAAAATAGGTATATTGTTGTTTCACAAGGAAAGATAAACGTAATAACATTTTTCGATAGCAAGAATGAAGCTTTGGCATGGTTAAAATATTCAGCTTAATGAGGTAATAATGAAATATGTTAAGATTCTATCTAATGTTATCAAGCATGATATGAAAACCGTTAACAGGAGTTTGAATAACAGGTATATGGATGGCCCTGCATGGTACGCTCTTGCTGTTAACAAACTAACAGATGCTATCGATAATGGATTATCTGATAAGATCAGTTTTAAAGCAGATGAAATTTCAGATTTCGGTGCTAAGATAATTGTCGTTATTGATGGAAAAGAGATTCCACTCACTAAAAAGAAAATCAGGATGCGTGATATTAATACTATTTTTGGTGGTGGTATCGCTTCCAAACCCGGTAAGTCTGGAAAAATTGTTCCGACTAATTACAGCCATAAAGTTAGCCACAACGATATTAGCAAAGTTAAACCAAAACATAGTGCTGGTTATGGTGAGATTGTCAAACTTGCTAACGGTCAACTTTGGGAATACAAAGGTATCAGCGGTTATGATATCGATAATAAGAATAGAATAAATGGATGGGAACGCATAAAATAAATATAGGAGGACAGGACTTTGGCCGGTCTTGATTGAATACCGCTAATATTCAGTCTAACTTCTTTATTTATATTTAATCTTTAGCGGAGATTACTATGGCAATAAAGAAAATAATTGATGGTAAGATTAGGTATTTTTGTAAATGTGGTAACAAAGTAACTGATTCAAGATCAAAACAGAGAGAAAGCAAGTAACCCCGAATTTAGAAATAAATTATCTCAATCTTTAAAAGGGTTGTATAGTTTGTAATTCTGGAATTGAAGTTTTTCCAAATCAAAAGAATACTGTTAAGACATGTAGTAATAAGTGTAAAAAACTTTATTTTTCTAATATGTATTCTTTAGAAGGAAACCCTAATTGGAATGGAGGTACTTCTTTTGAAAAATATCCTAAAGAGTTTTATTTAATTAAAACTTATATTAGGGAAAGAGATAATTACATTTGTCAGATTTGCGGTGATTGTGGAAATTCCGTACATCATATTGATTACATTAAGAACAATAATAATAAAAATAATTTAATTACTCTTTGTAGAAGTTGTCATACTATGACTAATCAAAATAGAAAATATTGTGAATGGTGGTTTTTAGATAGTAGTGATTTATCTTATTTTAATAAAGTAGAAAGTATAAAGGAGATAATATGAAAATTGCACATTTTAGTTTATGGGCTAATATATAACCCCAATCAATAGTAATATTGGTTTGCAAATCGGGTGAATTGCTGGAAAGCCCTGAGAGTCTTTACACTACAACGTGGTTGGAAACGATGAGCGTGAATGTTTGAAAAGTTAAAGAATTGGGTAATCAGCAGCCAAGTCTACTAATAAATTAGTGGAAAGGTTCAACGACTTAGAAAAAACTTCTAAGGTTTAATTTTAAAACTATGAAGAGTTTTTCACTTATAGGGAGTGATTCCTATAGGTAGCGCCCGACAGCCTTTAAAACATTTTTAAGGTTGATGATATAGTCTGGACTTTATGGAAACATAAAGAGGTAAGGAGAAATCACTTACCCTATTTATATATAAATAGTAACAAAATCGACCCAATCTCAGCGGTTTGCACGAATATTGCATAGACATGTGTAGGCAGGAAAAAAAAGCAGGACTTGAACCATATTTATTTATTAGTGATATAGAAAATCCAGATCCTAATAGGTATCGTGACAGGGAAGTAGTAGCTAAACCATGGAGCGCTGCTCATGAATGTGATGTATGGGTACTTCATAGATCTATTCCTGCAAAGCTAATGCATCTTCTTTCTAAAAAGAAAAACTTAGCTATCCTTCATGGAACATCTGAGATCTTAGTTCTTCATGATATCGAAAGCAGTGGTAAATCTAAAAAGTTTGATATGCATATTGAATTCATGAAAACATTTAAAAAGATAGTTGCTATTACAAAATACGATTATCAAATCATGAAAAATTATGGCGATAACGTTGTATATATTCCAGATGCAATTGATATGGATAAATATGATATAACAGCGATCCAACCATATCAATATCGATTTAGACCAGCTATAATTTCAACATCAAATATAAGGATTAATAAGAATCCTGCTCCTCTATTTTGGGCTATTCCTGATATAAGAAAAAAGATTCCTACTGCAAGACTTAACGTTTTCGGAATAAGCGTAGCTTCTGCTTCAAGTTGGGACAATTTAGTTTTAAAATCTAATCAAATAAGCAATAGCCTTGAACACTATGAACACAAGTTTAGCGATTTGAGAATGTTTCTTGCTGGAGCTGATATAAGCTTTAATAGTAATTATAACGGAATATTTTCAAGAGATTCGATGGAAGCCATGGCTTTTGGATGCAGCGTTGTTGCCTATACAGATGAACATACTAAATATGTGTGTAACAGGCATACACCTTCAATTGTTAACGCTGTTTCTCAAGCATGGGATGATTTGAAAACAAATCCAGATAAACAGATCCAACTTAACGTTGATTATGCCAGAGAGACCTTCTGTATGAGAAAAGCAGTACAGAAATTCATCAGCTTATACAATTCTCTATAATAAGTTAAAAATAAAAACTTAACAGTTTATTAATAAGAAAATACCATATGGAGGTATTATTATGACATCTATAGGTTTATCATGTAAAGATAACTCTATTATGTATGAAGAAATTAGGATTGAAAAACTTAAGAATGTTAAAGTAGCACTAATTTGTGTTACTTATAATAGTGGCCACTTATATAAAACTTTATTAAGTATATACAGATCAAAAAATCATGCTGATTGGCATCTATTTCTATTTGATAACAAACCTGATGAACATGGTCAACTTTACGCTAAAAGTAATAAACTTTATAACACTGTTCTTATTCCGAGTGAGAAAAACGTGTTTTGGGCTGGTGGCCTTAATCATTGTTTACAGCTTATTTTAGAACGTGATTATGATTATGTGTTCTTTTTAAATGATGATATCGAAGTTGGTAACAACTGGATCGATAATATGGTTGGAGTGCTTCAAAGTGATGAACAAATAGGAGCTGTTGGGCCACTAAATAGCTGTGAAAGAGACTGGCAGTATATTAACAACGTAGCTGAACGATTTAAAACAGTGCCTCGGTTTGATAACTTGAACCTTAATTTAATCAATAACAAGCTTGCAGAGCTTAATAAGAATTACATGGTTATGTCAGGAATGTTAGCTTTCTTTGCTGTATGTTTTCCTATAGAAGTTTTTAATAAAGTAGGATTAATTGATGAAGACTTTGATATGGGAGGAGATGACGACGACTTTTGTTTTAGACTTCAGCATTATCGCCATCCTGATCCAGGTTATAAGTTAGCTTTAGATTTAAAGACTTATGTTATTCATCATGGAGGTGTTTCAACGCAGCAAATGAATGATGAGTCTTTAGAAAAATTCAAACTTAGAAAACAAAGAAATATTGACTTACTAAAACAGAAACGATATCAGCTTTTAAATAATCATGTATCCAAATTTAGATAAAGCTCAAAAATCTGCATAGTTTATTTTTGATAGAAATGGAAAACGACTTAAAGCAAAAAATCTAATAGCAAGGAGGTAAATATGCCTCGAATCAGATCAGTAATTGAAGATTCAACTCATATTTATGGTATAGCGTCTGGAAGTGGAAGAGGAGGTCTTGTTGTTTATTTAGTATCTTCTCATGCCGATAGAGTAGGTTTAGCAAATGCTGGAGATGTTTTAACAGCAAACGCTATCGGAGTCATTAAACGAGATTATGGAAATAGTGTTTCAGTTGACTTTTCAGGAAGTGATGTTGATGTTGTTCCAGAAACTGGAATTAGTTTCAGTTTTGGAAATTCAGTATTTTTAAGTTCACTCGAATCTGGAAGAGTTACTAATATAAGCCCAAGTTCTGGTGTATGCTTGAAACTTGGATCAGCGGTTAAAGTAAAACCAAATGGAAAAATAGAGATCAATTTACTCATTAGTGAAGTAATTGAACTTTAGCCATTCAGAAAATCTTTTAACAATAGTAGATAATTATATTTTGTAAGCCATAGTAGATAGATATATAACAGAAATACGAATATAGAAGACAGAGCTGTTGATGTTGGTGTTGGTAATAATTATTTTTTTAATTCAAATTGGAGGAAATTACTATGGCAACTGTTACACCTTTGGCATTGTATCAAGGAAATCTTAAAGTAGTTCAACCTGGAGATAATACTCCTGGTCAATCTGAAGCAGCACTTGCTAGAAGTATTGCTGTTTTAGGTCAATCGTATGGAATTGTAGGAGACAGTATTGCAGATAGGGCAGAAAGTTTTGCAGTAGTTGCAGATAGTGTTGCTGATCTTGCTAATGGTCGTGTTTCGGAGGCAACTAGTATTGGCATAAGAGGAGAATCTCTTGCACGAACAGCAGAGACTGCTGGAACAGATGCAGCAAGTGAAGCAAGATCAATTGCTACATTAAATGCATCTCAGGCACTACTTGACAATAGTATTGCTGATAGGGCAAACAGTTTAGCTACCATAGTTGATAGTGAAGCTGAACTTGCAATTTCAATTGCTCGTAAAGCAGAATCACAGGGAGTACTTGATAACAGTCTTGCTGATCTTGCAATCGGTAGAGCAAGTGAAGCTACATCAATAGGTGAACGAGGTCAATCTCTTGCCAGACTTGAAAAATCAAGTGAAGCTCGTTCAATCGCTGTATTGGCTGAATCTTATGCAACAATAGTTGATAGTGAAGCTGAACTTGGAATAAGCATTGCTCGTAGAGCAGAATCACAAGGAACACTTGATAATAGTATTTCTGATATTGCTGAATCAATGGGGCATCTTGCACTTTCACTTGCCAGAACTGCTGACCTAAGTGAAGCAGCTAGTCTTGCATTTGTAGCTGACAGTATTGCAGAAATTGCAGAAAATAGGGCATCTGAAGCATCTTCTATAGCAGAACGTGCAGCATCTCTTGCTAGGGTAGCTGTTGAGACCTCAGATATTTCTGAGGCTGCTTCTATAGGTCAACGAGGTAGAAGTATTGCACTTCTAGCAGAATCAGAAGCAGATGATGCAATTAGTATTGCAAGAGTAGCAGAAGATGAAGCATCTGAAGCAAGAAGTGAAGCTGACCTTTATGCAGATAATGCTAGTGAAGCAGTTAGCGAAGCTCGTTCAATGGCGACTGCAAATGAATCTCAGGCAGCCGTAGATAATTCCATTGCAAATATAATTGAATCCTATGCAGCGGTAGTAGACAGCGAAGCTGAAATCGCAGTTAGTATCGCAAGAATAGGTGAGGATAGAGCAAGTGAAGCTACATCAATAGGTGAACGAGGTCAATCTCTTGCCAGACTTGGTGAGGATGCAGCTAGTGAAGCTGATTCTCTTGGTGTTATAGCAAAATCAATTGCAGTAAGAGCAAACAGCTATGCTACTATAGTTGATAGCGAAGCTGAACTTGGAATCAGTATTGCTCGTAGAGCAGAATCACAGGGAGCACTTGATAATAGTATTGCTGACCTAGCACTTAGTTATGCAACTATAGTAGATAGTGAGGCAGAGGTTACAATTAGCATTGCAAGATTAAGCCAGAGTATTGCAACTGTTGGGGATAGTACTGCTGATAGGTCAGAGTCAATTGCTCAACGTGCTGAATCTCTTGCAGGTACTGTACTTCCTGAAGGTGAGATTTATACAATGGCAGCTTCTACGGCTGATAGAACAGGTATGGTTGTTTATCAAACAACTATTGCTAATACTGTTGGTCTTGCTAAAGCTAACGCAGAGGCAACAATGCCAGCATTTGGTGTAATTATTCATGATGGTGATACAACTGTTACTGTTCGTGCAGGTGATGGTCTTATTACTGATGTGCTACATGATAGTAATGCTAACATTGGTGCAGGTGAGCAGCTATTCATATCTACAATTGAAGCTGGTAAAATCACTGATAATGCTCCTACTACTCAGGGACATGTTTCTCAGAAAATAGGATCTGCTAAAAATGCTGCTGCTGGTGGTAATGTTGATATCAACTTTGATCCAGACCGAACTGTAACTTTATAATCTGTAATAAGTTATAACATAAGGGAGAGGTTTTCCTCTCCCTGATTTTATTAATTTTAAAGGAGAAAATTTATTATGGATAATACTACAGCATTTAGAGACTTTCTTCAAGGTCTTGGTAAATCAGAAGTTATAATTACTGACGACCAATCACCTAATAGTGTTGAATTTAGAATTAAACATAAAAATATCAATGGTGTTGGTAGAAAAGTAATTATGGATGAACTTATGAATCATGATCTATGGTTAGTTAGTGCAACACCTAATGGAGTTGGTAATGACAGACAAAAGAAATATAAAGTAGTAGGTGGTGCAAGTCCAACTAGACCTGCTCCATTATCAGATATATATTAATGAATAATTTATAGAAGATATAGTTAATAGTCAGGTCAGATATCATTTTTATAATTTTGAGTCTGGCCTGATTTTCAAATTTTTTTATAAGGAAAAAATGCAATGGCTATTGTAACACCTCTAGCTTTTTACAATGGTAATACTAAGCGTGTACAGCCGGGAGACATTACAGTTGGTCACAGCATAGCTCAACGAGCAGAATCATTGAGTCAACAAGCAGATGCTGCTTTTATAAGCGCTTCGGAAGCAAAATCAATTGCATTACATAATGAGTCTCAAGCAGAAACAGATAATTCAATCGCAAATTTAATTGAAAGTTATAGTGCTGTTGTAGATAGTGAGGCTGAAATTGCGGTTAGTATTGCAAGAAGAGCAGAATCTATTGGAGATAACTTATCTAATCATAAATATGTTGCTAGTTATGGAAATTCTGTAAGTTGGACAGCTATACATAATATAGGTAGTTTTAATTTACTTATTGATTGTTATGAGGGCAACGGAGTTGGAGCTGTACGAAAAGAACCGTATTTATTAACATTGACAGATGCTGATACTGTAACTGTTAGATGGAGTAGTAATCTATCAACAAGTATTGCAGGCAGAATAGTTATAAAAGGTATATAATTTTGGAGGATTCTAATGAGACTTTCTCAGTTAAGGATATCCGGTTCAGGTGGCGGTGATACTGAATTTGATTCGTATCAGGATTTATTAGATGGTTCTATTTATTTAAGTTTAACGTGGGATAGTTTTAGAGATACGTTAAAAATAAATGTTGGTAACACCACAATGATTCATGATACTGAAAATAGTTTTGGAAGTTTTGATTTTACACCAGGGCAAGTTATAGAAAGTATAAATTTGATTGATCCACTTTATATTGATGTAATTGATCAATGTATGGTAAGTGTTGATATAGATGATTCTGGAGTAACAATTATTGAAGCTTCAGCCGATGGAATTAATTGGGAAACTGTTGTTAACAATCAAATTCACGAATTTACTAATACTGGTACGCAAATAAAGTTAAGAGTTACTGGAGGCAGTACTGGAGTTATAAGATCTTGGGGAGTTCTTTACCATCTTGATCCTACTGTTTATGGAAGTGGTGGTGGAGGAGGTCCTACTGATGAATTAATAAACCCAACAGGTCTTGGAGGTCCTCCAGGTGCAGGTGTTCCAACTTTCAGACGTTGTTATATAGATGATAGTTTAGGAGTTATTTCAACTGGAGAAGGGCCTGATTTTATGCTTAACAGTGAAGATGATAACAGTCCAGATCAACAATTTATAGCCTATAAAGTTTGGGCAGCAGTATGGAACGACGTTGCTGACTTCCAAAAATTAGCAGATGGTGAAGATTTAATAGCAGGAAAATGTTATTACGATACTGAATATGGAGCTAAGCTTTGTACTGAACATTGTCAAAAATCTATAATCGGAATTGCAAGTGATACATTCGGTCACGGTTTAGGAAGTAATGTTCCAGGTAATACTCTTCCTATAGCAGTAGCTGGATGGGTACTTGCTTATGTTAATCCCGTTGTAGGTTATACATATAAAAGTGGTGATATATTAACGAATGATGATAACGCAAATTTAATTTTAATGAGTAGAAATCTTGCTCAGAAATATCCTGAACGTATTGTCGCTATTTATAAGAAACCTGAACTCGATGAATCGTTTGGAACAGTTAAAAAACAGATAAAAGTAAACGGTAGACATTGGGTTAAAGTTAAAGGTTAAAACTATGACTAATTTACCAACTCTGATGGAAATAGCGAAAGGTCATATTGGATAAATAATACTACACGCCATCGGAATATGAATGAGGAATTATTATGGCTTTTAAATGGAATAGTAAAGAAGTAGACAGAAAAGAAATAGATATTAATGAGTCTGATTTCAATAGAGTGTCAACATACGATTCCAGCGGTTGTTATACTTTTTGTAATAGTGATACTCCTACATGTATAAATAGAGAGAATCCTGATGCTATAAAATTTAATACCAGACTTTCTCCGTGTTGGGAGCTTATTGAAAATATAAAATATGATAGCAATAGAGGACTATTCACAGATGGTAATAAATACTATCTTTATGGTGAGTGTGATTGTGGTGAATTATTTATAAGTGAAGTAAATTTTAATATAAACTTAGAATATGACGATTATATAATAGGTAAATGTAGAAAATGTAAACCAGATGGTAAGTAGAAAGTAGTAGATAAGGAATTATACTATGTCAACTTTAAGTATTAGTAAGAATACACCTCCTCAAGCATCTGAAATGTTTAGTGCTGGTTGGTGCAATTTAAAATGTAAATATTGTTATATACCTAAAGATAATACTTTTCTTATGGATTTTCATAAGAAAATAAAACAGGGTATTAAAGATGGATCAACTCTTAAAAAAATTTATGAGTTGTTTGGTAAAAATTTAACAATTTTTTCTCATTGGGGAACTGAACCAACACTAACTCTTTTAGATCATATTCCTGAATTTTATGAAGAGGCGTTAAAATTATTTCCAAATTTTAATAAAATTAGTTTTTCATCTAATTATATGGTTGGAAGTGACATTATACCTAAATTTGTTGAAAATTTTCCTGCTACAGATAGACAAATAGAGCTTGATTTACAAGTTAGTATAGATGGCCCTAAATGGATAACAGATAAGAATAGAGGTGAAGGTTCTACTGAAAAAATAATTAAAAATTGTCTTGAAGTAATAAGACTTTTAAATTCTGTAAATAATAAAAACGGAACTGTTTTTACTTTTATAATGCATTTTAAACCAACTGCCTCTATGGAAGATATAAAGAAGATGGGTTATAATTTTTCAGTTATTGAAAGTTATTATAGATTTTTTGATGAATTTTTCACTAAATGCAAGGAAACAAATGTTAATAATAAAATAAATATATCCTATTCATGTGATCCGACAATAGTTCTTCCAACTGACTTTACTCAAGAAGATGGTTTTGCAATGTCAAAACTTTATGATTTTCAGTTAAGATTAAGCGGTTTTTTATTTAATAATATAAGACCTAATTCAGCTTATTTTCATCGTCTTACAAATAGATTACCTATTATAAAAGAATGGTCTACTAAACATAGAATGTTTAGTTGTAGTAGCGGTGATGGTACATATTCAGTTAATGAAAATCATAATGTAGTTCCGTGTCATAGAGTTTTTTACATAACCAATAAAGACTATGTAGAAACTAGTAAGAAGTGTTTGGGGGATTTAATAAAAACGGACGAGGCTACTATAAATAATTTAGCAAAAAATTATTGTGCTGATAGTAATAATCAACTCGATATAGATAGACTTCTCATGCTTATGAGAGGTTATAATGATTTTACTAAATTTAAAGAAAGTTATGGTATTACTACTATAAGATTAATGGCACAAGCAGAACAATTATCTAGCATATATAAAAACGAAGAAATGGCTAGGTTATTAAATTATTTTATCTTAGGATGTATTTCTTGTCCAATTGAAAATATCTCAACAGGTGGAAGTATTTTTATTCAACACTCTTCTTTATTTAAACTTTTCGGTAATGGTTTTTTTGAAAAGTTGCTTAGAAATTGTTTGATACGAGAAACAATGTTACGATAGGGAGATAAGAATGATAGATTTATATAAAGAAGAACGAACACATTTGTTACATCGTTTTTTAAACAGAACATTCTTTAAAGTATTTAGTGGTTGGGGTAAACATGAACAATTAATGCAAGGACATAATGCCAGTAGTGTTGAACTTCAAATATCACCATCTTGTGATTTAAAATGTAAATACTGTTACTATTCAAGATTTAGTAATATTGGACCTCATGGAGAACTTGGATTATATCCTACATCTATTTATAGAAAAAGAAATGTTATTAAGAATTTAAAACTTCTTTTGGAATGGTTTGCTAAATATAACATGTTTCCAAATTTTGATTTATTCTCAGGTGAAATTTTTTCTTCAGAAGTTGGATTTGAGGTATTAGAGATATTAGTTGAATGGTTTATTAAACACGATGTTCGTTATAGACGTATTTCAATTCCTACTAATATGAATTTCTGTACAAATGAAGAAAAGAAACAAAGAGTTATCAGATTAATAAATAAAGCATTAGAGCATAGGTTTAGAATAGGTTTAAGTGCAAGCATTGATGGAAAATTTTGTGATGAAAATAGGCCGTTTCAAAAAGGCGGTCATGTTAGAGACTATGATGCTATTTTCAAATTTTCTAAAGATATCGGCTGCGGTTTTCATCCAATGGTATATTATGATAATATTGATAAATGGATTGATAACTGGTTATGGTTCCAAGAAATGTTTGATAAATATGGTCTTCCTTGGGATAATATTTATTTATTAGAAGTTAGAAATAATGGATGGACTATTGATCATGTTAAACATTTTCAAAAATTCATTAATTTCTTTGTAAAATGGACAAAGAAAAAAACAGGTTTAGATGAAATTGGTTATGCAAGATGGGCAGCTAAAAATCCTATAAATATATTTTCTTGTTTTTCATCTATTGGACGTGGAATAGGATGTAGTATTCAATCTGATATACAAATAAGATTAAGTGATTTAACAGTTAACCCATGCCATAGGCTTAGTTATCCTCAATTTAACAGTTTTAAATTTGTTGAAATGTATGATCAAATAGTTAGTATAGATCCCCTCAACACTGAACTTCTATATGCAATTTATACTACTGATACAAAAAATTTCCCATACTGTCAAGATTGCGGGATTAAATATTTATGCGGAGGTGGTTGTTTAGGAAGTCAGTATGAAACTATGGGTGATATTTTTACACCAATACCAAGTATGTGTATGATGGAACATGGTAAAATAAGTGCCATAATAGATTCTATGGATGAAGTTGGATCATTAACTCATATTTATAATCTTATAAATAAAGACGTAAAAGATAATTTAATAATTTATGAAAAATATTTAAAAGCAAATAGGAGATAGATATGGAATTCAATGAAGCTAAAAAACATATTGAAATTTTTCTTGATGATAAATTTAGATATGAATTTTTCGGTAAAGAAATATTAAGCATTATAAATTATACATATCATGAAATTTTAAAAAATATTAAGGATCTAACTGAAGATAAAAATGTAAAAACTAATGATGATTTTATTAATAAACTTTTAACATCATTATCCGAAGTTAGAAGATCAGTTTTTATGGTTCCCTTAACACCGGCTTTTATTAATTTTGTAAATGCCTATACAGAAATGATTTATAATTGGAATGACAACAGTATTAAAAATAGAGATATTAGTGATATTATATTTCAAATAAATAGAATTATCAAAGGTCATTTAACTATGAATGAGTCTATAGATATCTTAAAAAATCTGACTCAATCACTTAGAAATTTTAAAAATTGGTTGCCTCCTGCTTTTGAAATTTCAAAGCATTACATAGATTTATTAAATGAAAAAGGATATCCCTCTAACCAAGATAAATAGGGGAGAATGTTATGGCGTTTACTTGGAATCCAATAAGTGTATCAATAGGTGATAAGATAACAGATTCGATACATACTAAAATAACTGAAATACGAAATAATGTAAATACGCTCTGCGATACTATTTCAATTTCAAGACCTACATGGGAAACTCTTGAAGGCAAAAGTTATCCATTAAGAATATTTAATATTCAAGATGAAATAGATAGAGTAGATGATGAAAATTATTGTAGAACAGATAAACTGTCTCATGATTCTGTTCATGATACCACAAAATATACAGGTGATTATACTTCACATCATACTAATGCATGTGGTGCTGCGGTAATGCTGGATGACACATGGTATTATAGTGTTGTTCAGTCCTATAACCATATAGTAGAGAATAGTTCATTATGCCCTACAAATTATAATGGCGTTAATACTGGTTTTTGGGGCGGGGCTTGTGGTGATGTATAATAGGAGAATTTAACTATGGCATTTACTTGGACAAATATAAGTAAACAAGGTGGTGTAGTAAAAGTAGATGGTATACAGGAAATGCAAGATAATTGTGATTACATAGCTGATAATATTGCATGTATAAACCATAAAACTGTTGATCATACATCTGATTATATAGGTAATTTAGTCTCTGATTATACAGGAGTATTAGGTGCTGATTATACAGGACAACTTGTAAATGTTGATACTGGTGATGATTCAAGTTACAACTACTGGTATGATGTAACAGATAATTATGACAGAAGTAATAATTATAATTCAGATCACTGGGGATATGTAATTTCATTTTGTTCTAAAATATCATGTAGTCCCCAATATTGTTGTATGGGTACGTGTACTGTATGGTAATAAACAAATAAAAATAAGGAGAAATAAAAATGGCATTAACAAGAACAGGTCTTATGACAGCAATTGAAAATTCTACTGATGCAACAGAACTTCAAAATCTTAATCTTCAGCTTCAAGCAGTTAATACTGAAATCTCTATTTTAAATAGAGGGATTAGTCAGATTATTCAAATTATATCTCAAATTGATGGTATAACTAATCCTGCACAAGCAATACTTGATTGTAAGTCTGCTCTGCAAACAGAAATGATTAATTATCAAAATCAATTACTTGCTTACTCAGCTTAAAATTATTTTCAATATTAATAATAAAGGAATTAGTCTATGAAACTCATCACAGCTAATTCTATATCTAATGTTTTTGCCCGAAACCAAATTGAGATTATTGCTAAATCTAATTTAACACTTGCTCAACTTATTAGTAATGGTGAGCAGGTTTTGGGTAGAAAACATTATCGAGATAGAAAAATAACTATAAAAAATATAAGATTTGCTGCTGGAGTTAATACTGTTACTGTTACAGCTACTTCTACAGGTCGTAACGGTGAATATTCACTTAATCTTATTTTTTATGGTATTAAATCATTAAAATCACCACATAAACAATATCCATTAAAAATAAAAGTAGATAACACTTATAAATATTTTCAAAAGCCCAAACTGTCAAGGAATCCTGTTAGATGTTTCTGTGGGTGTAAATGGTTTCAGTTTGCAAGTGAATGGTATCTTGAGGAAGAAGATGCTCTTCAACCAAAAAGAAAAGCAAGACCTTATAAAAGAAAAACTGATTGGATGCCTAGTCCTAATCCAAATAGAGTTCCTTGTGTTTGTAAGCATGTATATCAACTTGCACTACAGATGAATAAGAATGGCTATTTAATTTATAAATAATTAAATAAAGAGGTAAAATTATGGCTGGATTTACTGGATCTAATATTAATTTAAATCTAGATGAAATAAAAGATAGTTATAGAGGTGATTGGGAAAGTGGAAGTGATTTACAAAATATTGCTAATAATATACAAAAATTATTAGGATTAGAATATACTGATCTTGCTGTTAATAGTATTCAATCATTCAGTCAACCTCTTATTGTAAATAATTTGATTATCTATGATGGTGGTCATGTAAACTCAGGTAATCAAAATATTACAGTGTTAGGCGATTTATTAATTATAAATGGTAGCATTACTTGTAACCAACTTGATGTAAGAGGTAAAATTGAAGTTAAAAGAAAAGTTGGAGATTTAAGTTTTGTAAATAATTTTACAGTAAAAGCTATGCATTGCAAGGGTAACGTATCCTTTGATTATACAAACTGGGTTAATTCTACCTATTATGAAGGAGTCGGTGCTAATCCTGCATCTTCTGATATTAATAAAATAGGTGGTAGTTTTACAATAACTAATGACGAGTCATCAAATCAAAACTGGTTTTGTTGTAGAATTGATATAACAGAAAATTTCTATTGTGATAATACAACAATAATATCTAATTTTACTTATAATCAGGAGCACAGTTTTTTATGGACTATTGGAGGTAATTGTGAGTTCAATGGTCTTACTACTTTACAAATATATGATTGCTATTTAAGTCCTAAATTTAGTGTTAATGGAATTATAACATTTAGTGAGTCTACTGTAAATTGGTATTTAAGCGGAACCGATTTAACAGTCCATGATTATAGAGGTAGTGGCTATATAGGTGCTCAAACACAAATAACAATTCCTAATGGAGCTAATGGAGTATCTGGAACATACAATGGTGGTGGTAGTGGTGCAAGTAGTGGTGCTATAGGAGTATTAACTACAGGCGGTTTGGGTGCTGGTAGGGGAGGTAGGGGTGGTAATGCTGGATCATTAACTGGTGGTGGTGGAATAGGTGGTGGTGGTGGAGCCGGTGCTCCTGATTTCACTATGTTTTATAATACTGGTGATATTAATACTACACTAAATATTTATCTTGATGGTGGTAATGGTGCAATTGCTGATCCTGCTAATGCTGAAGGTGGTGAGGGTGGTGATGGTGGAAATCTGTCAATTACTTATAATGCTACTCCGATTAATACAGTAAATATGAATGTTACTGGTGGAGCAGGTGGTGGAAGTTATGGATATGCTCAAGGAGTTAATGGAAGTTCTGGTACGAGTAGTCATCTATCAGGTGGAACTCCACTTCTTTTTCATCTTCCTGAAATAGTTACTATAGTTACTCTTGATAATGCAGAAACATCCTCTATAGAATTTAATTCTCCTAATGACTCTAATGGAAGTGATTTAGATTTTGAAATTATTCTTGAAGAAGAATTATCTGAGAATTTATGGCTTACACTTATTAATCAAACATCTAACAGTGATCCATCTAATTTTTCTGGTACTCCTCCTTATACACAAGGAAGCGGAACAATAACTTACACACCTCCTGCACTAACAAGTGGAAAAACTTATAGAATAAAGATAAGAGCAATGAAAGATAGTGATACAAATCTATCAGGATTATGGAGTAATTGGTTAAATTTTATCTATCCATAATAGCAGTTTATTAATAAATAAATTTTTAACAACGAGGTGGTTATGCTATTTCAAAACCTTTTTCAGGGTGTAGATCTTGAAGAGATAAAAGATAGTAACAGAGGTGATTGGACATCTGGAAGCGATCTACAGAATATTAATCAAGGGATAAGAGAATTAACAGGAGTTGGTTATATTGATCTCGCTGTTAAAGATTCAAGCATATATACTGAAAATTTAGAACTTAATAACCTTATTATTTATGATGGTGGAAGTTTAGATGCAACTGGTTATACTATCACAGTACGAGGAGATTTATTTATAAGAAATGGAAGTATAACCTGCGACAAACTTATTGTTTGGGGTAATATAGATTCAAAAAGAAAAATAGGTGACATTTCTTATTGGAACTCTATAGAGGTTAATGAAATTCTATGTATTGGTGATATGATTCTTGATTATACTAATTGGATTCCTACTCAATATTATGAAGGAGTCGGAGCTAACCCTGCTTCCTCTATAATTCAAAAAATAAATGGAAATTTAACAATAACAAATAATAATCCAAGTGAATATGATTGGTTTACTTCCAGACTTCATATTGGTGGTAATTTTTATCATGATGGAGTAACAATAAGTATTACAGGATCTAATGAAAAAAGTTTCTTATGGACTATTGATGGTAACTGTGAATTTAATGGTCTTACTTCACTAACAATTCAAAATTGTTATTTTAGCCCAAAGTTTTCAATAAATGGTAATTTAATTTTTAGTGAAGCTAATATTACCTGGGATTTTTCTGGAACTGATGGTGGTAATGCTGGAAACTTATCAACTAGTAGATCAGGAAGTGGTGGTGGTTATATAGGTCAGTTAGGATATCTTTATAATCAAAACATATCTTCAAATGGTCAAGCAGGTCAATATAATGGTGGTGGTAGTGGTGCCGAAACTGATGATATAGATGCTACTCCAAGATCTGGTGGTGTTGGAGCTAATAGAGGTGGTGACGGTGGTGGTTGTGGAAATAATACTACTGGTAATTTAGGTGGTGGAGGTGGAGGAGGTGGTGCTCCAAATTTCACAATGTTCTATAGAACAGGAGATATTACTACTACATTAAATATATATTTAAAAGGTGGTGATGGGGGAGATGGTAACGGTTGGAGTTATTCTACAGGTTTTGCTGATGGTGGAGATGGTGGAGATGGCGGTGTTTTAACACTTAGTTATGATTCTGTTCCAATGTCTGTTCTTAATATGAATGTAGCTGCTGGTTTAGCTGGAGCTGGATTTAATGGTGGAAGTAATGGAGTAGCAGGAAGTATTGGAAGTGCAACCCATACACCAAGTGGTAGCCTTCTTCCTTATCATTTACCTAATATTCCAACATTTGTTACTCTTAATAATGCAGAAACATCTTCAATAGAGTTTAATGTTCCATCAGATCTTAATAATAGTAATTTAGATTTTGAGGTTACTATAGAACAACGAATAACTGATACTGTTTGGTTAACTATTTATATTCATAATAGTAATAGTAGCCCCTCATATTTTTCTGGAACTCCTCCATATACACAAGGAGCTGGAACTGTAATTTATACACCTCCAGTTTTAGAGAGTGGTATTCAATATAGAGTTAGTGTAAAAGCGATGAAGGATAGTAATACTACTTTATCAAGTATTAATAGCCAGTGGCTAATTATTAATTATCCTTAATATGGAGTTATATTATGAGTAAATTTATTGTTTTAAACGAATATTTAAATCTAACTAATAAAGAGAAGTGGTATAAAAAACAAGAACATAAAATTAATTTAATTTTTTCTAATTTAATACCAATAAATAAATATCTTATAAAAGATACTTGTTTAATGAGAAAAGCATTACTTGAAATATCAGATGATGATTTAAAATTATTTATAGGATTAAATTATACAGTTTATAATACTAAGGAAGAAATTCCTATCTTAGTTTCTGTTCCTGAAATTTGGGATGAATTCAATAATGAAGAAAAAATAAATTTTCTAACAAGTGAAAACTCTATTGTACTTAGATTTAAATTTGAAATGCAGATAAGAACATTTTTCAATATCAACAATCAATCTTTCAGAAATGCCTTAAATCAGCTACAAAATTTAAATGTATTACAAGAAGGTAAAACTCAATACATTTTAGATAAATACGGCATATAGTTAATTATTGAATGGAGAATAATTATGTCATTAGTTAAAGCTACTGCTAGCGGTGAAAATTATTTAAGAAAATTTAATACCACAGCAGATAAAGGATACGTCTCGAATATGTCCATGTTCGAGAAAAAATTGGGTAGCGATGGTATTGCTAATAAACTATTTTATCTTAGTGGGCCTTATGTTGTTGGCAGCAGAACACTTCTTATTTTTGTAAATGGACAACTTGCTGAAGCTGTTGATACTCTTCCTGCTGATCCTGTTCAAAATCTGTTATATAAAGAGGTTGATGAATTCACAGTTCAGTTTGATGTCGCTTTACTTAATGAAGACGTTTTGACCTTTATGGTAGTCGGTACAACTCAACCACCATTAGGTGAAGGTAATCTTGTTCCTCTTATTTTAAGTGCAACTGGAACAACTGCTGAAGCAGGATATCGTCTTTTTGTAGATACAACAGGCTATACTGACATATCACCTCTTATTATTAATATGCCTATAAACCCTGTTTTTGGTTCTACAGTAGGTATATGTGATCTAACATCTAATTTTCACCTTAGTAGATTAAGAATAAATAGTATTTATAGAATAATGCATAGTTCAGTATATCCTGATGAATACACAATGGATGTAACGACAATGAATGCTAGTTTTAAACTTGTATTTACTAATTCAACTTGGGGTTGGAGAACAATTTAAAACGTTAACAGTTTATTATAAATGTAGACAGTGAGGATTATATGACTGATTTATTAAAGGCTATTCTAGAGATTCTTAAACTTCTTCAAGATCCTTTGCATTTTATTTTTGTTCTCACTGTTCTTATTTTATTTATAATAATATGGTGGCAGCAAAAAATAATAATACGACAAGGTGATTTTTGTATAAAGCTCAGTAATGAATTAAAAGATTTGAGTACAGCTAATACAGAGTTAACAACATTGCTTAGAATTTTAGTTAATAGAGTATAAAAGAGGAAATGTAAAATGACAGGACTATTTAAAGATTTATTAACTAGATTTTATGGAAAATTATCAGGTGATAATATATCTATTTTAGAAAGTGATTTAGAAAATATTGTTAAACCTAATAAGTATAAAGCCTTACAACATCTTAATGATATTAAAGCTACTATGGATGGAGAGGATAATTGGTTCATAGCAGTTCATCGAGTGAAAAAAGAAAAAGATGTTATAAAAGGATTTATAAATGATGATGGGGAGTGCATTTGTAATGACATAAAGGATTAATTATGTACGATTATTACATCACCGTAGCTATATTTTTAACTTGCATATATGGATTTTTATTGTTTTCATGGTGGTGGTGGAAACTAAGAAAAGCTAGTGCGGTTTTTATGTGTGTTACATTCATGTTTTTGTCAATAGCTATTTATACTGGTTATGGAATATTAACTTATCATTATTTCTTTAAACATAGTATAGAAATATTTAAGGAACCTTTATTTTCTACTGTACTTTGGAAGATACGATCTACTCCTCTTTTCATTACTGTTCTTATCATAGTTATATTAATGACAGTAAGAGTACTAAAACATAGAAAATTTATTGATTATGTTCATGATAAAAGAAAACAAGAAAAAAGAAGAATAACAGATTAAAATTTATATTTTAGGTGTTATAGAAAACTGTCGAATCTTTAGTTCGACGGTAGTTCACATTTTACAGGAGATAGTAAATATGGATAAAACTAAATTAATGGCTATGCTTATTAGTCATGAAGGTAGTAAATTATTTCCTTATAGGTGTCCTGCTGGAAAATTAACAATAGGTATTGGTAGAAATATAGAGGATAACGGTATATCAGAAGAAGAGGCATTATTTCTTCTTAATAATGATATTAAAAGAGTTAAAGACGAACTTATTAATAAATTAGGATCTTCAAAATTTAACAGTCTTCCAGAAAATATTCAATTAGTCTTAATGGATATGTGTTTTAACATGGGTATTTCAAGACTATCCAATTTTAAAAAAATGTTCGCTACTATAGAAAATAATGATTGGTCAGGAATGATAAAGGAAATGAAAAACTCTTCATGGTATAATCAAGTAGGGGTCCGTAGTAAAAATCTAGTAAAATTAATTGAAGAGGTGTAGCCGTGAGTAATTTTATATCTAAAATAGCTTCTTTTGGAATTGGTGAATTGTGTAGCGGAGTAGGTGCTTTAGCTAAAGATATTAGATCAGCAATAACAGGTGAAATAAGTCCAGAGAAAAAAGCTGAAATTGAAAGTAAAGTTCTTGAGCTTGAAGTATTAGGTGTTCAGCTCAGTAACGAAGTAACTAAAATGCAAAGTAACGTTATTATTGCAGAAGCTCAGGGAGAATCTTTCTTACAAAGAAATTGGCGACCAGGATTAATGAGTCTTTTTGGTTTAATAATATTCAATAATTATGCTTTATATCCTTATTTAAGCTTATTTTGGAATCAAGCTCCTATATTAGCAATACCTGATCAAATGTGGGATTTATTACAGCTCGGTGTTGGTGGTTATATAGTTGGAAGAAGTGTTGAAAAAGGCATAAAAACTTGGAAAGAAAAATAATGATCTTATAGGCCTGAACTATAAGGAGAACTTGATGGAAAAGGAAAAGGTGATAAAAATAACCTTTCAGAACGGAGACATGAAAGTTTATAAAAATGTTATAGAATACGTTTCCGGCCTGTATTATTTTTTCATGGTACAGTTAAAAGATAGTATTGAAACATCAGTTAGTGTCAATAGAAATGAAATATTTGATGTTGAAACTAGATATAAAAATTCATGGCGACAAGTTAACCTTAAAAAACGAAATTAAAGGTGAGTTATGATAAAACCATTAAAACTATTTGAGAATAAATCAAGTGGAACAACATATTATAAATATTTTGTTCCTACTGTTACTCCTTCTACTACAGGACCTGTGCAAGAATTACAAATTCCAACTGAACTTATTTTAGTTAATATAATTATTAAGTGTAGTAGTACTAATTTTGATTTTCATTTTTTTAATAGAAAAAATACTGCTATAAATAGTCCTTATAATATATTTTCACAATCAGGTTTAAATATAGAATATAATATTGAAACAAGTGCCGTGGTTGTAACAGAACATCATTCCTTCTTAGTTTTTAAGAATCAAGATGATCTTATTCAACCTCTTATTTATTTTCAAGTGAAAAATAATGACGCTATAAATGCTACAGGAATTATATCACTTGATATTGGTGTTCAACAACAATAAGATAACCTCATATGAAAAAAATACGAATCACATTAAAAAATAATTCTATAGAATTAATAGTTGATAACGTTGTAGAATTTAGTTTCGGAAGAAAATTTTTTTATTACATTATTCTTGAAGCTGTTAATAATAAGAATTTTTTTAAGTGTGGTTTTGTAGAGTGTAAATATATTAACAGTATTCAAATTTATAGTGATATTAATAAGAGTTTTAGAGATATTAAAATTCCGAAAAGGGGTGTTTCAAATGAAATACACGATAATTAGAAGTGCGAAAGATTTTGTATTAACTATTAAAGATATTAAAACAAAATCAGGTGATATCATACCTCGTGATACTGTCTGTGAAGTAATAAAAAGACAAGGCTCTAATCTTATTATAGAAGATCCTACAGGTGTAAAAGCTGTTGTTAAGAAAATAGAAGTAAATGAGGTGTAAATTATGCCATCTATTGCTAAGCAAAATAGAATTATACAAAAAACAATTCAAGTTTCAAGTAGGCTTAGAATTGCAGATAACATACAAACACTAATTAATCTTAACTCTGCATTAACTTGTCTAAGTATGGCAGCAAGTATGGAAGATGATATTCAATCAGAAAAATGTATTAGAATAGCGTCGAGGTTAGCCAGTCTAAAAGGTGATGACTAATGCCTCTTTCAAAAAAGAAGACAAAAACAGAATTACGTCTCGCTAAAAGAAAGCGTGAAAAAAATAAACGAAAAGCTGAGCATAGAGCTTTATCTCGTAAGGCAGTTCGTACAGCAAAAAAGATGGGAGCCACTAAACGAAATAGAAGAGGACATCGTGCTGCACTGACACGTAAACGACTATATGGTAAGTAGGTGATTTATGACAATCTATTCAACAACATCAGGATTCGCAAAACCACGAGTACAGCGTGATCCACGGAATGCTCATCTTAATCCTGAAGTTAGGAAAAGGATGAAAAGAATACTTACTCAGGCTCAACGAGAAGAGAATGAAGCTATTAAAGTTTACCCTAAATATGTAGAATATTATAAATTATTAAAGAATGGAAGACAATGCACTTGTACTGATGAAAGTATTGAAAGAGATATAGAAGCTGTTGAGAATAGCAGCGGTGTAAAATTCACAGACTTTCTAATGAACCTTACAGGAACAGTATTACCTGAAAAAGAACAATGTCCAATTTGTTTCGGTACAGGTTTTCCTGGAGGATATTCAAGAGTTGGTGCTCAATCTTATTGCTTTGATTATACTATGAGTCATAAACCATACAGAGTAGGAATAGTAAGAGAACAACCTTATTATTTTAAACCTGAAAGTAGGCTCGGTAAAATTACATGGAAATTTAATGTTCCTAAATATTTTGATAGTGTTTTAAATCTTGCAATTAAATTTAAAGAAGAACCTGCTCATTGGAATCTTACAATTGATGGTAGTGATGTAAGCGAAGATGCTTTTCTTGCATATCAGAATAACACAGTTGATCTTGTACTTGAAATGAAAGACAGCACTAATGAAAATGCTGGACTTTATGGAATATTTTTACAGTTTGGTGTAGCTAAATATGATATTCAATGTGACATGCCACGACTTACTAAAACTTATACCGGCGATTTTAACATTCGTGATGATGTTACTTCAAATATAACAATTAATTTCGATAATACAGTAGATACAATACATACCACTGATCTTATCATAGATGATGAAGGTTTTTTATGGCGTATAATTGAGAATGAACCTAATAATCCAATGGGTGTACTGATATCGAATACAGCTCAGGCACGATTAGTTAGGCATTTTGAGAAATATTTCATTATGCCAAGTAAAAATGTGAATAAATTCTACAATGAAAATAATTATGTTTTCGTTATATAAATGATATAGGTAGTTATATGGAAAATGATTATGATCTTAATAGTGAATATACTAAATTAGCTAACATAATTTCTTCAGCGGTTTCATTCAAAATATATGATAAAGTTAGTTTTAATTCAAAATCAAAAAGAAGTGAATTTAATTTTCATATTCATAAATTTAATTCTCTGATAGAACGTTGGAAATCATATCATATTTCCACTGTAAAAAAGATGAAACGTCTTAATAAACTATTTGTGCAAGCAGGAAATGATAGAAATAAGCTGCTAAGAAATATTGATAAAAAGTTTGATCTTCTTAAATCTGCTAATAATGAGTTGTCCTTTTTAGAAAATGCCAGATCTCAAATTGATTATGCCTTCAGTAAAGTTGTTAATAAAAAAATAGATGCTGTAAAAACAGAATTAAATTCTGCTATAGTTAAACAAAGAGATTTAATAGATTGCATAAAATCTATGTTAAATGGGATAGCAGAAACTGTTTATCCAAAACCACTTTCAGATAAAAGTGAAATCAATAAACGCCTTGAAAAGATGCTTAGTAATGAATTCAAGAAGATCCGTAAGATTATAGGTGATGATAATATATTACAATTAAGTAATGAAAAAAATCTTCTTATAGATACTAATAAAAATAAACTTGTTTTTGGAAAATTTATTCCTATATTAAATGTTCCAAAACTAAAAAATAAAGCATCTCTTTTAAAAAAAATATATCTCGTGTCTATAGTCGAACTTGATGATAATAATAAATATAGTAAAACAATGATAACATTTAGTTTAACTAAAACATCACCTAAGAAGTTGTTATTATCCAGTCAGGGATTTAATGTTGACAATCCCAAAGCACTCAAAAAATCAATTTTAAAATTGTCGTCAACTTATGGATATCTTATGTTTCAACGACAATTTGAGGAGTAGATTATGACACCACGCATTGTCTATATTGGACAAGAAGTTTCGGTTACGGCTTCGTTTTTTAGTGAAGGTGTCCCACTTATGCCTAATGATCCAAACTTGTATCCAAGTTTTGTTGTTCGTGATATACACCAAGATCTTGTTGTTGCAGGAACAGGAACTTTTAACGCACAAGATAATTTATATCATGCAGATTTTACAATTCCTGATACAAGTGTTCTTAGTGACGAAGAAAATAAATATGTAATTGATTGGGACTTAGTAACAAATAATGGGTTAACTTATAAGTTAACTGAGTATTTTGATGTAGTTAATCCTTCTTACAATCTAACAACAACTAAAGAGATACAGAAGATAGGTTTTAGTTTTACAAAGACTGCATTAACAATACCACTACCTGGAAGCGCAACAAGTATAAACTTTAAACTTTATAATCAAGCTGATCAAGTAATTCATACATCAGAACCTGTTCCCGCTGGAATGTACAGTGAATATTATATTTATAAGAATGTAATTCAGGCAGGAACTATGTCAGCAGGAAATAGTTATAATGCTGTCTGGACTTTTGTACTTGGAAATGAAGAGTCAGTTTATTATCAAAAACTAACATGTATTGATTTTTTTACAATGTCAAGAATAAGTGATTTGAGAATGATGCTTGACAAAGTGATGAAAGATATTGATCTTTATGTAGGTTATCGTGATAGTGATTTAGCTTTTTATTTAAGACAAGGGCTTGGCCTTATTAATATGATTAGTCCTCTTACAACATGGGGCCACGAAGTTTTTATAAATGGAGAAGTTCCTGAATATGCATTATTAGAAGCTGCTTATTATGTTGCATTAAGAGCGCAATATTTAGCAGAAGGTGATTCTGCTTTTGATTATTCAGGTCAGCCTGTTACACTAACAGTAGATAGAACACAATACATTGAGGCTGAAATAGGAAGAAGTGACGAGTGGTTAAAAGGTGAGTTTAAAGAGTTTAAGAAGCAATGGAAAAATAGAAGGCATGGTTTCCAACTTGGACTACAATGGCCAAATGTTTCAAACCGTGTTGGAGGTTATTATCCTCGACAACTTCATAGCGAGGGTATAAGTTCAAGACTTATTTTTAACAGATAATCTTGAAAACGCAAATCAAATTAAAGGAGATTAATTTTTATGAAGGCAAACGCAAAGAACATTATCAACAATTACATGAAAGCAAAATCTGAGAACGCTACGCTTGGAATGTACACTGTATCAGCAAGTTTACTGGGTAATCACTCTACAAAAATTATTATTGGAAGCGCAACTCCAATTAATCTCAATAGTGCAAGAGAATTCATTTTTGCTGCAACTGATAATAAACTTGTTCCATACAATGAAACTTTTAAAACCTATGAGGACAAACATGGTTTTTATGCTTCCATGATAGCTTATCGCTCAGCTATTCAACATAAAACAGAAGAAGCTGTTAAAGGCTTTACTCAAATCAGTGCAAATAGTTATCTTGATACTGACCTTAATCAAGTATGGACAAAAGAAAATATTGACGGTAAAAATTTCTATATTAGACAAAATGATGATCAGCTTGAAGAAATTATGCAGAACGCACTCTATATAACTTCTTCATCAAATGTTGCTCTTAGTGTTAATCCAAACACATTTGAAGAAACTATTGAAGCTGATGATTTCGTAGAATTCTTTACTCTTGATGTTGATGGTAATCCTGGAAAATCTTTGGGACAAATCTCAGATATCAGTAATGAAGGAGATATGGTAACTGTAAAAGTTCAGGATCAAGAAGTAGCTATTCCAGCTTCAGCTATTCTTAATAAGATTAATATCCAAGCTGCTTCAAGTAAGGCTGAAGTAATGGAATATTTGAAAAAAGCTTATCCTGATGCTTATTCAGAAATATTAAACAAAATAAAATAATATTGATAATAATTCATTGTAATAGTAGGGGTGTAATATGGGAAGATCTAATGATAACGTCATAAAACTATCAGATAAGAAAGCTAGAGATCTTGTAGAAAAAGTTTCAAAACCTGGTAAAGAAATTGACGTTGAGAAAATTATCGAAAAGGCAAGTTTTAGACCGGAAGACATTAAAAAAATGAATCCAACGGAGCGTTTAAATTTAATGTTGGAGGTATGCGCTGGTCTTGTTCCGATAGCTGAAGGTATGTACCTTACAAAACCTTATCCCAATTATGCCTACGCTATTACTAATTTGATGAATCAATATCAAGGACTTGAAGACCAGCTTAATAATATAATTAACTGGGAAGTAATTAGTGAAGAAGTGTTTAATCTCCTTAAACCTGTTATAGAACGTCTTATTCTCAATTTCGGAAAAAATCTGAAACGAGAAATGGTAAGTCTCAGTAAAGAAGTTGGGAATAAGCAACAGGTTAAAGAAAGTTTCAACACTATCTATACACATCTTGGTAAAGAACTTCAAGAAGGTTTACTTGTACTTGAAGAAAATTTAAGAAGTCATTTACTTTCTAAATAAATATTTAAGATTAAAAACTGATTAACAAAGGAGATTTAAGATGAATCCATCTGCGTTAAGTATTAGAGTTAAAAACGGAATCAAAAAGTCTATAACTTCTGAATTACAGGTTCCATCTAAAATTGCTAAACGTATAAATATGCAATGCAATGAGTCTATTAATGACGAATTGAAAACTGATTTACCTACAGAGGAAGAAGAGGAAAAGATAGAAGAAGTTCTTAGTAATGAATATGTAAGAAGGTTTATTGGTCGTGGTGTTGAGGAAGTTGGTAAGATTATCAGCGACTTGAATTTTGATCTTAATAATCAGTTGAAACATAAATCTTCTACTATTAAAAGTATTAATTTTCCTGAAGATGGTAGTGCTGTTGTTAGTTTAAACAGTCAATATGAAATCGATGATGTTGATGTTGTTTCTAATCTAACATCTAAGCTTGAAAAATATTCACTACGTCCAGATTTCTCAAGATTTGTTAGCTATACAATGCTGCCTCCTGATACGAAATCTCCACATGTTCGTATTTCAACTAAAGTTAAAATTCCTAAAGGATTTGTTGAAGAGCTTGTTGGATCTCCAGCCGGTGAAGCTTGGGGAAAACGATCAAAAATAATTGAGAAATATGCAAAGTCTCTTCTTTCATCCATAAACAAATAACTAACTGAAAAGGATTTTTCTATGTCTGATGATATTAAGAGAAAGAAAATAAGTCCTTTACAGGCCATTGCTGTTGTTGAATCAGCATTAAAGGGAAACCTCATTAGAATTAAAGCTGAAGAAGGTAATAGTGATAATGTATTCGACATAGATGAAGAGTTACAACGTGATAGGGCTAAAGTAGATCAGTTTGAAGCACTATTTACACGTATCACTAAATCTATGTCTAATTTTGCCAGTCATGCTTTTTTTGACGAAACAATTGGTTACGAACTTAAAACGGAGCGACTTGCAAGAATACTGGTTCCATTTATGGAAAAGGGCTTAATAAAGGCTTTTAAATCTAAACAGGGGCTTAAGACATTTCTTGTAAACTTGGGTTATTTACCTGATGATGATGAAGATTAAGGATACTGATATGAAATACGTTTATATTAATACAACAGTTAGAGGTGGAAATGATAAAATAGTTCCACTTATTGTTAACTTTATTGAAGATGGAGAAAAAAGAACTCAAGAATTTAACATAAAAGATTCTGGTAAACCTGTCGACAATAATTTAGCAAAATGGGTTTGGAAATTAATGTATAGTTATTTACCTGGACAAGTTAATGATCATATTACGAAATCTAATGGTGGTTTTCCTCCCTATATTTCAAAGGCAATTATAGTTGATCAGAAAACTGGTAGAACTCTTACAAAATACATGACACCAAAACTACCTTCTTTTGCAACTGCTGATTATATAATAGAGCTTATCAAAGGCAGGGCAAAATTATTTAGGATATCGTGATGAAATACGTTTTATGGAAAAGGGTTTAAGAAAAGCCTTTGAAAAGTAGAGGACATTTATGAAATTTCAGGATGTAATTTCAAAAAATCTTATTCAATCTACTAATGGATTGAAATATAAAAAACCTGGGCCTAAAACACCTCCTGATTTTATCAGTGAAAGAGCTAAAGCAGAATGGCCTATTTTTTATAAAAAACATGGGGCTATAATTAGGGAAAAATATCCAGATGATCTAAAAAAGAAATGGGCTTTTGTAAAGATTATTTTTACAAACTATTGCAGTAAACTTGGTATCCCATTTGAAGATCCATCAACAGCTCATCTGGATATGGAAGTTGCTAAATCGTTGCAGCAACGTTTTTATAATAACCGTGATAAGATAACAAATAAAGCAGAAATGATTTTACGCTATCTTTTTGATAATGACATGATAACACGAATATTCAAAGAGAGGATAGATGCTGTTTATTATGATGAAAAACGTTCTATGTGGCGTATGATTTCTACTATTCCAATTAAACTTACAAAAGACGTTATGTGGAATGATCGTAATCTTGTAACGTTTATTAAAGATAAAGGGTTTAAAAAATCAGGAGATAAATTTGAACTAACTATTGGAACTCAAAAGATCCAGTTAATAGAAGGCAATGATGATAATCCTGAAAAAATGTATCTTAAAACAGTTCTCAATTTCACTCCTCAGCATATACGTTATATATTCAAATTGAGTGAGAAAGATCTCAAAGATAAAAAAACTATGAACAAGAAAGTAAAAGCAGAGTTTAAAAAACTGCTATATAAGAAACCATTGTTAACAATAATATAGTGTGTGAATCATGACTGTGAAATTTCTACTCGAAAGAAATAACAAAAATGATTTAATTGAGTTTTTAAACAGTTTTAAAACATCAGTTTTTAATATCATACAAGAAACAACTAAAAAAAAGTTTTTTAAAAGTTTTGAAAAACAGAGTAAAATAATAACAGGTGCTTTAGAGATTCATGAAAATAAAGAACTGTTTAGTCCCCTGTTATGTAAAGCCAGAATAGGTCTTGAGGATAAGTTTAAAAGACGTTTCTCATCTATGTCTAAAATAGAATTTAGAGATTATGTATTTAAAGAAATCTTTATTAATGACAAACTTATAGATTCTTATGATAATCCAACTAATAGCGGTAATTTTTCAGTTGTTTTATCAAAAAATGATTTTAAGGTTAAGATAAATTTTGTTAATATAGCTTATAATTGGTGTTTTTATGTTAGTTCTGAAGCTGTTTTAAAAGAGAAACTATTTTATTTTCTATCTCCTCTTTTTAAAAAAAGTAAAACAGCATTAAAAGAGAATTTAATTTTTGAAATAATTCAATCTTGGAATGATACAGGTGTAATACCCTCCTATCTCGATACCGATTTAAAAGTCAAGACTGATAAAAATCGTTATGGCCTATTCAAGATAAGTGATGGAACTATCTTTTTCATACCTAAATTTGATGAAGAGTTATCAAACACCAAACAAAAATACATCAATAGTCTATTAAAAAGTAAAAAACCTGCAAACAGAATTATAAGTTTCGATACGTTTAAAGGTGTTCTTGTTTATAGTAATAGCAGTGGTAATATTGAGGTATTTGATTTTAGACAATCCAGTAAAGTAATAGATACAGATATAATACGGACTTTTAATAAACCTTTAGATGAATTTTGTGAATTGTTGGGATTTAATATAAAAGAACTTAATCCTACTTTAAAAATGCAGTTCACTAAGTATGAACATTATAACGGAATAGAAAATATTTCTTTTCTTCAACCGATTTCATTTTATTTCAAAGATAAAAGAGTAAGTAGAATACTTCTGGATATTATTCGACATAGGAAAAACCTGTTAAAAACTAAATTAAAAAGCTGTCAAATAACTCCAATAAACTATTTGATAAGAATTGCATATATCCAGATTGTTTTAGAGAATTACAAGAAGTTTGATAAATTAAAATATATTCATGAAAAGAGAAGAGCGCTATTTGATAGTAATGTAATAACTAAATTACCCGAAATCCCTAATCTGAGAACAGATCTTTTTTATTTAAAGCACCAGGGAACTTGTATATCAAAACTTGATATTGCAGGTGAGTTAGCTATTATTGATGTATCTACAGGTGGTGGTAAGACTCTTATTATGATTTGTGATATTCTAAACCTGTTAAATCGTGGCAGGATAAAGAGAGCTATTATAATAGTTCCAAATAATCTTGTTTGGCAAATCGTAGGAGAGATAAACTATTTTACTGGATGTAGTGTTAACGCAATACCAATAACTACTGAAACAGTTAAAAACTGGGGTAAGAAGAGAATAGCTTCTCTTTGTAAAAAAGCTCCTATTAATAGTATCTTTATCTCTACTTATAATTTTATTTCTAACCGAAATAAGAATGATATTGATGAATATGGGAATCTGTTTTTTCCAAATTTGGAATTTTTAAAAGAAGCTATAAATCCAGAATATTGCTGCTTAGATGAATCACATTTTATTAAAAACAGCGATAGTCAACGATCTATAGCAAGTCGTGATTTTATTTCCATTCCATATAGAAGATTATCTACAGGTACTTTAATTCCACACACTCCTTTAGATCTTGTGGGTCAAATAGGTTTTCTCGATCCTAATGCAATGGGAACTCTAAAAGAGTTTGGGAATAAATACGGTTTAGGCTACGTTAATCAAAACGGTAAACACGAAGATTGGAAGCCTGATGCTAAGGATAAGATTAGAGAGGATTTAAATCTATCAACATATTATCTTAATTTTAGAGAGAAACACTGGGCAGCATCATTACCAAAAATTGAGCATAGTCACAGATTTGTAAAGATGCGACCTGTTCAAGAAAAGATTTATCGTGCGTTAGTCTATCAGTTAATGGTAGAAATATCGGCTGATCCTATTTTAAGTGTCGAGTGGAACCGTTTTTGCTCATCTACGGGGGAAGATGAAGCATTAACAATACCTGCTCCTCTACTCGGAAAGCTTGCAACACTAGAACAATATTTAACTGCTCCAACAAAAAATCAATTTATTGAATTCGTTGCAGGGAACACCGATATTTCTACCGTTTCAAAAAAAGATAAGATTAGTCCTAAGTTAAAAGTAATTGATGACTTGATAGAAGAAAGTATTAATTTAGGTGAAGGTAAGGTCATTGTTGCCTGTCATTATAAAATTAGTGCAGCTCATTTAAAGAAGTATAGTAGGTATAGCGATGTCAGTGTCTATTATGATGCTGGCCATAAACAAAATCTTACAAAGTTTATTAACGATCCTAAAATTAAAGTTGCTTTTGCTGTTATATTAAGCTTAACCGAAGGTGTAAATCTTCAAATTTGTGATAGAATTATCTGTCCAGATGTTGACTGGTCTGCTGGAAAACTGAAACAATTAATTGCAAGAAGTTTTAGACCATATCTTGATAAAATAACATTAAATAATTTAAACCTTAATAAAACAGTTCACATTAATCATGTGTTTTGTGATAATAGTGCCGACATATTAAAATATTGTTATCAAGTTTACAATAAATTATTTAATGCTCAAGTAATGGAAAACTCTCCTATCGATAAACCTGAGAGGCCAGTAATATGTGAAGAGTATTTAAGTGCGGATTCTTCAGTTATTGGTTTATTTAAATATCTACAGAAAGATATGGAGTATATCAATCATTTACAAAAAGAAATTGAGGAAGCAAAACTTAAAGATGATTTTACACCAATTAAACCTATTATCGCAAAACAGTTGGCAGGATCAAAAATGGTTAAAGTTCCATGGGTTGAAAATATGCCTATACCAGAAAGTATTAATGGAACTTTTATAACAAATTGGATACGTGATAAGAATTTCAGTAATAAATCATTTAGTTGTTACAGAAAATCGTTATCATCTAATGATAAGATTAAATTTGATAGTTATACATATGATGATCTAAGAAAATACAGTGGGTTCTTAATCGGTAGGAAAGTTGTTACTGAATTTGGGACAGGTAAAATAATTGGAGTCAATCAAAACAGTTCTAGAATAAATTTTGGAAAATTCAAGAAAACTATAAAGGCTGATAAAGTTGCACTATTGAAAAAAACTATTAAATTAAACTATAGCACACTGAATGAATATCACGCATTAACAACAAATACAGCTCATCCTGAACTTTTTAATATAGGTTTCAAGCAGATAAATGGCTTCTATTATGTAAAAATAGAATCCATTGAGCATTGCCGTTATATTATAAGGAGTTTAAAATCACGCTATAAAGTGGCCAAACATCAGCTACAACTCATTAAAGAAGTGGTTATAGATATTAACAATGGAGTTCACGAAGGTGACTTACCGGATGATCTCGAAATGTTTTATCAAATAAGCCACAATAATTTAAGTAATGGGTTAATGAATATTTATCCACTTATTAAAGATGATGCTGTGTATTTAATGATTAATAACAGTTTAAATTGCAATAATAAATTCTTATCAAAATTGGGATTTAAATTTAAAGATAATTTCAAAATTTTTTACACTAAGGATGAGAAATATTTTGAACATGTATGCAGTACTATTTTAAATTCTGATTTAAATATAGCAGATAATGCTAAATTAAAGCAAATATTAAACTAAAAAGAAGGAGAATGATTATGATTGAAAAAGCTGCTAAACTTCTTGTAGCTAATAAAATGGTACCTGAGAGCGCACTTGATAGTTATCAATCGATGTCAAAAGCTGTTACTGATTATGTAATCAGTCGTGCAAAAAAAGATCTTGGACCTAAAGTTAATGCAGGTATTGTGTTACAAATGTTAAGAGATAAAGGTATTAATGTTGATACTGCTATAGCTGCTGTTGCAAAACCTGTTCCAGAACAAAAATCAGAACCTAAACCTGTACAAAAACAGGTACCTAAACCTGAACCTAAACTTGTACCGAAACCTGAACCTAAACTTGTACCAAAGCCAGCTTCTATTACAAAACCTAAAATAGATGAAGATGAAGAGTTGAAACAACTTGAAGCAGACATAGCTGCTTTAGAAGATGATGAAGATGTTCGAGCCTAAAATGCCCTCCTTACTCATTTCAAGCTGAGTTAAAAATTTAATTGCATAAGCGAGGCTCATATTTTTGAGCCTCGCATTACATACAATACTACTTTTTCTCAGTATGTTTTTTTACAAGATGATCAATAACGTTATCACTAATTCCAATATTTTTTAATGTTTCTTTATATTCCTGCAACATCTCTTTTTCTTTTTGTATTCTAAACTCCAATGCTTTATTTTTAGCACCCTTCTTTCCAAATTCCCGAATCGAAAATAATTCATATTTTTGTTCCCCATTTTCAACCCAACTAGCGTTCCAATATATAGATTTTACTTTATTAATTCCGGCACGTTTGCCTTTATTATTTACCAGTCTGTATGGAAATTTTATTATTATTAGATCACCATTTAGTATAAGGCGCTCCTCTTCCTCATCTCTCCATTTCATAGCATCTATCAGAAGATCACTATTATTGTTTCCTATAAAAAATTTTTCACTTACTGGTAATCTAACACTTGGGCTTTTATAAAAATAGACACGATAGCCACCATCTACTTTTTCAATATTACGATATTTATTTTCCTTATTAAATTGATAAAGATCTGTGGAATTTTTATCAACAACAATTCTTATAGTTTCTCTAAATTGAGGTGCCGTACATAGTTCTACAAGTTTTCTGTAAAAATTTGTTAGAGTATCTTTACCATAATTTTTTCTTATATTAATAAGGATATTTCTTTTGCTGAGTAACTCTTTAATTATAAGTTCTTTAGATATTAAGATATTAATTTTCTTGTTTAATATCTGTTTTTGTTTCAGAGGTAGATCAGACAATGATGATAAATATTCTATGTAATTATTAATATCTTTATACAATTTTTCAAGTTCAATGTCGCTCATTTTTGATAGATTAATATCATTTATACCTATCTCAAATTTTGCGAAATCTCTATCAGTTAGTTTTGAATTTTCATTTAAATCCATTTTTCATCACCTCTCATCCTGCTTTCAAATTAGTAATAGCACATTTCAAACAAACAGTTCCACCCAATTTATAATGAGGACTCGTTTTAATTATCGATTCATTGCAAATTATAGTTTCGTATTTTTCACATATTTGAGAACTACATTTTACACAGACTACTTTAGCAACGCATACATCACAAAATTTATTTTCGTCATGACAAGTTTTTAATTTCATAGTCAACCTCAGTTATAACGGTAAAAGTTCAGTTAAATAATCAGGCTCAAGTCCGAAAAACTCTTTACATATATCATAAGCAGAATCTTCATCACCACTATCAAGATATTCATTAAGTTGTTCTTTTGCCTGAGCTATTAAATCATCAGCTTCAAAACTTGATAACTTGTCACGTCTCATTAAGATTTCTTTTATTGCTTTAGCCATTATTTTTCTCCTGCTTTATGCTTATAAACGTCAATAATTTTATAGACTCTGCCTTTTTTTTCAATATGGTATTTATTAGTCCCTGCCATCCATATCTCATCAGATATTTTTGAACCAATACTAATACCGATAACTAAACCTATTAATCCTGTAATTGCTATAATCATTTTTTACCACCTTTATTCAAAATATTATAAAAACGTTTTAATAAATACTTATTTAATATCATAGCTTTATTTTCAGCACCTTTTAAAGATACAATTTCTTATGTAACTGGAACATTTGTCAATAATACGTTCTCTTTCCTCCCAGTCCTCAAATTTAGCACGTTTAGATTCAGTACATATAAG
Organism: Candidatus Woesearchaeota archaeon; assembly: GCA_964447685.1. Classification (GTDB taxonomy): domain Archaea; phylum Nanobdellota; class Nanobdellia; order SCGC-AAA011-G17; family CAYUTI01; genus CAYUTI01. Next base: position 13,911 of record CAYUTI010000002.1, on the reverse strand, counting down.
CTCTTGCATTACATTAAACATTATTCGTAAATTACCAGCTTTCTCTGCATCGCCAACACAGGCATGTCTGTCATTATGAAAAACACGTTCCAAGTGACGTACTCTTGATCTGAATTCACCAACACTTACGATTTCAGTATTTTCAATTCTTGTATATTTTTCAATCATAATCATTCTCCTTCTTTTTAGTTTATTTATTTTTTTCAATAATTTTTTCAATTAAAGCTTTAAAGTTTGTCCTCATTACAGTTATAGAATAACAAATTAATATAATAATGTAAATCTATTTTTTATGAAATTTATGTAATATTTTTGGTATGTTAGTACAAAATATAAAAATATATTTTATTAAATAAAAAAGCCGGTACAACCCAATGCTGTACCGGCCAATGTAATGAGAGTGGTAGCGGAGGTTGCTACCTTATTACTACCAAGCGTTTGGACGCTGTTCATAATCTTGATTTACAGTTTCTGTTTTTTCATAAACACGCTTTAAAAGAGATACTGAAAAATCATCATTATCTTTTTCACTGAGAGCAAGACGTTCCCATTCATTTTTACCTCCTGGAAGTTTGAAACCTGATTCAAAATTAGTTCCCTTGATCCAGTGAGGAAGACCGGATTCATTAAGTCTTTCTTTACCATACATCAAATAAGCAAGTTCAACGGCACGAGTAAGGAATCTAAGTCTTGGGATAGTTTTGTAACGAAGTTTTTTGTATCGTTTGGTTATTTCAACAAGATTAGTCTGAGTATCTTCCCAATCAATAAACCAAGGAGCGTCATTATCTGCATAAATAGCTTCACCTTTTTTACTCCAGAACTCGGCTTCACGGGATTCATAATTTTTAGTTTTTAGTTTATCCCATGCTGATTGACTACGCATCGTAACTTTAGCTGCCGGATGAGGTAAAATTCCAGGTATGTAAAGCATAGCCTCAAAAGCCTTAATTGTTATTGTTTTGGTATCAGTATCAACAGTTGTTTTTCCCCATTCTTGCTGATTACCGTTTGGAGTGAAACCTGATTCTGAAGGATATGTAATGCCTTTACCTATCATTCTATTCATAACATCTTTATACCAATCACGAAGCTCTTCGGCAACCTGAAGCGTAGCTTTTGTTTTGATATAGTATTGTCCAAAGAAAGACAAAGCACGAGCAGGATGAACGAAATTTTTTACATAAATTTTATTGCCACTCCAGATGCCACGGTTCTCAAAATAGGCACTCATTTCCTTTGATGGAATAAAATTGATTGTTGACCAACCTTGATACATGTTACCACCAAAATCTGTTAAAATGAAAGTACGAGGTTCACCAACTCCTGTAGAAGTCATCACGTTAGCATCATTAATTGTAACAGAAAAGGATAAAAGTTCTTTATTGGCACCGAGCTTCATAATAGGGCCATGCCTATTTTCACAGGAAGTAACAACCTCACCATCTCTATGTGTTGTAGCTCTGCTTTTTTCATAATAAGGAATATTGATTGTCATGCCTTGTTTTAGAAATTCATCAAGAATACACGCTAAGTCAAGATCTGTTCCCTGGAAAATTCCTTCATAGTTATAGGCAGGAGCTGGTTTTCTCTCATACAAATTATATCCGTACCAATTTTCAACTTCGTCTATAATTTCTTCGGTATTTTTTCGGCTGAGAAGATGTAACATAAAATCATCATTCATTAAGCCAGTTAAGGTTTTTGCAATTTGTTTTGCCATAATTTTTACTTTCCTTTCTTTCTTTCTAATATTGAAGTTAATTTCTTAAACTCACCTACACTATAATATAAACGATGAACAGTGTCAATGATTTTTTTTACAAAATTTACATAACAATTTTAGTAGGTTAGTATTAATATCTATTTATTTTTAGCTATTATATTTTTAAGCTGTTTTCCAGCCCCTGATAGACCTTTCCATTCACAGTAATAGCAATTACCCTGTTTTGTTATAGCAGTATCACCACAAACAACACATTTACCAAATTGATTTCGTTTCACGTTATCAACAACTTTTATTTTTTTATTTTTCATAATTATTCCTTTATTTGCAGTTTATTATTTCAATAGTATTAAAGTCTTTTATATCAATATTTAACCCTTCGGGATATTCTTTTATTCGTTTATATGAAGAAAAGAAAGATGTATCCCATTTACGATATGGTAAAAATATAGTCAGTTTTGAGAAACCTATGTTTGATATAGTACATATTTCTTGACCGTTACCATTCATAAAATGAGTCATTTCTGTGACTAACTTTGACTCAGACTTATATGAATTATATTTAGGGTTAAAATACTGAATTGAATATCTTATAGATTTAAAATGTTTTAGTATATCATTATCGTTATCTTCTATCATAATATTACCTCAATTCATAAAGATTTTTTCTACCATCTCTTGGCACTTAAGGCAGTAATCACCATTTTTTAAACACGCCTCAATATCTTCCTTAAATCCTGAATCTATTTCATTTCTATTTTCAGGAAGGTCGATACCGCATAATGTTTTTCCACTTTTCCCTAATAGATCTGCATAATGTATTTTAGATTCTATCCATCGTATCTTTTCCATGATCAACCTCTTTTTCGTTTCTATTAACTCTTTCGTTTCTATTAACTCTTTCTCTGATATCATTAACAATTTTTTCAACGATTTTAAAATTCATTTCGATTCTGGATCTAATTTCCCAACAACGATCACATTCTCCAGTACCAGTCATTGTTGTCTGATTATTGCACCATTTACAACGCACAGTTTCTTCCATAATACCTCCTTAAATATTTATTCTATCCAAATATATTCAATTGAAGAATGTCTCATATAATAACAGCGCCTACCTCTATATTTAGATCTGTGAAAACTTACAGCCCAATCATGTTTTAAATTCAGTCCACCTTTTCCATGAAAATCATAATAAGGGAACAGTTCTTTAATTTCTTCGATTGGAACGTGTTTGATAAATGTTCTGTAACTTATTTCAATAGCATTGTCAACCATTTCACCGATCAGCTCAGCCGTTGAATTGACACAACATGTATGATAAGTATAACCCATAATTCCTTATCTCCACCAGAGTTTTGAAACAATTCTTTTACCTATTTGTTTATTAACCCATCGCTTTAGTAGAGGTTTTAAGCTGAGAGTTTCGATGGCTTTTATAACCGCTTTCATGTCACGGCTTTTTCTACTAAGCATAAAAAGTAATTTGCTGATCTTATTCATCATAATATTCAGGGTATCCGAAAGGTATATCAAGCCACAAATTACCGTCTAACTGATTAACGAAAACATTTATATTTTTATAAAATTCATAATTTTTAGCTAACCATTTCACAACTTCATCACTTTTTTTAACGTAAAGATCACTGCAATTATTATCAAAATGTCTTTCAGATATTATGAATGCTTCCATTATTTGTTCTTTTAAAGTTCCTGTTGTCATTTTATTTACTCCAAACTCTAATGGTTCCGTGATCACGATCAACAACCAAATAACGATCATTACCGTTTTTGTATTTCATATTAAGATCATCTTTATGTTTCAAAAATTCATCTCGTGAAATTATAGAAGATATGTGGCCGAAAGGACGTTTTTCAACCATGCCAACCCATTCCCAACTTTTACCATCTGAAACGTAACCATCAGGTTTCTGTATCCGGCCATCAGCGTAAAGAGTGTACCATCCATTTATATAATAATTTATGCTTTCAACTTTTTTTTCCATGAACTGCCTCCTTTGTTATTAATATTTCGTCCTCATTACAGCTAAATAATAACAAAAATAGAATGCATTGTCAAGACTTTTTTTATGAAATTTATGTAATATTTTTGGTATGTTAGTGTGAGATTTATAATTTGGTAGGATTTTAGAAATTAAAAAAGCCGGACTCTTGGTATAGAATCCGGCTTTAGTGAGGAAAATCAGAACCAGCTTAGCTGAATCTTAGGCTTTTTCTGATATTTGATTTTTTTATATTAACTGATCTATTTGAACTGTTAATAATTGCATGTGGATCTGGTTCTGGTACTGCCAAATGACTTAGATCTTGAATTTGTTCATCATCATCATTTTCATCAATCTCAGGCTCAAGATCATCAAAGTCAATATCATTTTTAGATTCACTACTTGCAATAGTTTTTGTTAATATCTGCTGTTCTTGTTTTTTCCTATTTTCATCTATTTTCTCTTCAGTACCAATGGCTTCAAACTCAGGTTCTTTATCTAAATTAAAAGAAACTATCTTCTTGATATTGGTTGATAATTTTTCTCCTTTTATAACAGCTATTAATTCAAAATCATCATGTACATTTATAATATTGTTAACGAATTTTTTAACATCTTCAATACTATTCCTAACCTTAATATCAGGTTCCTGGCCTATCATATATACGATATAAAAATGTTCAATCATCTTCACCATCCTTATAATCATTATTGTCAGTTACGATATTATATACTTCCATAATTTCACTTCTTTTTATTAGTGGGATTACATCGAAATCTAATAATCTATTTTCACTGTTGGCAAACTTTAAAATGTTTTCAATACCACCTTCTTCTCTATCAACAATAATTAAAACACTCTCAACTTTAAGCCCAAAATCTGTAGCTCTTTCAATAGCTTTTATAGTTGATCCTCCAGTTGTAACTACGTCTTCTACAATAACAACAGAATTACCTGGATTAACATCTCCTTCAATAAACTTTTTAGTTCCGTGATCTTTAGCTTCTTTTCTAACGCTAAACATCTTTGCTTGTGTGGGCATAGTTTCTTTGTAGAAATAATGCATCATCAATGATGCTGCAATTGGATCTGCACCAAACTGAAGACCACCAAATATAATAGAATCACTTGTCCTAATATAATCATACATGTGAGATATAAAATGTTGTCCTTTACCACTCATAGTAATCGGCTTCATATCAAAATAATAACTCGACTTCTTACCGCTTGTTAACGTAAATCCTTTGATAGGATCATACTTAAAACTCTTATTGATAATATCATTTATCAGTACTGCCTTAAATAGATCATAATCTTTTTCATTCATTGTTTTTTCCTTTAATTTCATAGTAATTTGTTTCAGGAAACCTGCGAATTTTTAGTTCGCAGGTAGTTTACTTTAGAATCCAGTTAACCTTCTTATCATTTCAAAAGAATTTTTAACTCGTATAATTTTAAGTATTGTTTCAGCAAGAATATTATTTGCTAAATAATAATCAAAAAGTTTTTTATTCGATTCATAAATTAATAACTCAGATTTTAGTAATTCTACTCTTGAGATAAATTCAGGATCATTATCTGCATATCGAAGCCCAAGACGTTTAATCAAAGTATTAATATTAGGTGGAAACATGTAAATACTAAAAACAGTATCATGTTTTATATTTTGTTTAAGCTGTCGTACTCCTTCAGTTTCAAGAACAGCAATTACATTCTCATGATTAAGTTCTTTTATTAGAGTTCCATATAAGTTGTTATTGAATTCAGCATATTCTATGAACTCATTATCATCAATATGTTGTAAAAACTTTTCACGAGTAATGAAATAATAATCTACTCCATCAACTTCTCCATCTCTTTTAGATCGAGTAGTACAACTAATGGTTTCTTTATAGCTAGTCTTTTCAGCCAGTTTTTTAGATATTGTTGATTTACCTACTCCGCTTGGGCCTGTGATTGTGATTATCATAACATAACCTTAATTTTCTGTATCCAGTAATGATTAATCCTTAGATTGTTTAATCTGTTTTCCACTTCTCCAAATTGTGCGTATTCATAAACAGGGTAACTTCTTATTTTATCATCGTGTGTATAATGATTAAACTTAAAATCATTAATATACTGTTTACACCTTTTTAGATCATCATCAGCATATAAGTTATGCTGTGATCTGTATTCGGTATAAGTAACTATTACAACTATAAAAATATATCGAAGTTCTGACATTATTTATTTTCCACCCTAATTTCTTCAACAGTAATTCCAGTGTCTTCTAAAGCTGAACGAATTACATCTTCAATTTCAGTAGAATAATGATCTGTTGATATAGTCATCTCAACTGTATATTCTATTTCTTTCATATTAGATGCCATTTTATACCTCCATACCTAATGCTGCTGGATGAATAGGAGTATTTTCTAAAAAATCTAAGGGTATCGTATTTTTGAAAACTTTATTAATTTGTGTATCATAACTTCTAACGATATCAATTTTCTTAGAACCTATCCCACGGTGCAGACATGAATAGAGTTGCTTATCATTAAATCTTTTACTACATCCACATATATAAATTCTGTAAGTTTCAATTGTTTTCATAAAAAGAATATTCATGAGATCATTGATATCAACACTATTATCATAATAAATACTCTTCTTCAGCAAAGTTGAATTATTGACTATAGATGCTTTCATTTCTCTAACGATATCTTCTTCGAGTAAGAAATCATAATCATCAACATCTATAAACCAATTGAATGTCTTAACAAAATAACAAATCCAACGACGATCTTTTTTATGTATATTTATCGATTCATCAAAATCAATTGCGTAACGCCTCATCTTTTTAACGTAAAGAATATCATGTTGTTTAAGATTTTTTAATGCATTTAAGAAAGCTTCACCTTTACCGAAATCATCTAATCTCTTTTTTACTACGATATATTTTTCAAGCCCCATCAAATATTTAAGTATGTTTTCTAAAACAGTCAGTCTTTTTTCTTTTGAAACATCTTTTAAATCGAGTTCTTTTTTAAAAAAGTCCGTCATACTTTTTCGCATACTTAGTTCTCTCCTTTCTTAGATCATGTTATTTTTTCTATTAATGACAATACTAATTTATTAGGAGTCATCTGGAAACTATCTGCTTTAGCTTTTAATCTTTCATAAACATCACCTGGAATTTTTATATGAATTGTTCTATCTGTTACAAGTTTTTTCTCTGTTGCTACAGCCCTTGATGTTTCAATTGCTTTTATTAGCTGTACTGCTTTTTGTTTGCCTTTCGGCTTTAATCCTGATAGAAATTCATCTCGTAGTTGCTTATTATCAACACATAGATGTATAGTTTGGTGTGCTTGAATACTGAGCCATATTGTAGGCCCATTCTCTCCACCGTATTCACGAGGTATAATATGATGTTCTTGTAATGCGGGAAAATATTTTTCTAAAACCGGACATAAATCTCCCATTTAATATTCCTTGTTGTTGTTATCAATCTCAATCATAATTGACCAAGTTTCACTCTTTTCTATTAAATCATTTATCTCTCTTGCTACTTCTTCATAGGCAACCCATACAATATAGAAGCTGCTTAGATTTAAAGATACATCATGAATTGGTATTAAAGATTTATTTACTTTTTCATTGAGACTCATTATAAGACTATTAATTACGCCTTCAACAGATCTATCTTTTTTATATCGGTTTTTATTTAGGATTATAAACATTGCTTTTTTAAAAATAGGATAACCCCACATTTCATCGCTCATGCCTAAACTTGTTTTCATTTTTTGAACAGATAACTTTGGCATCGCCGGATAATAAAATACAAGAGGTGCTCTAAGCACTTTATAACTTGATTTCTCGTCAGCAGTAATAATAATAGGTTTTAATGTCTTAAAGAGATTCTCTTCTTTTTCTCCTATTTGATGATTTTCTTCGAGTTGAAAATTTTTTAAATTTTTATAAGCCGATTTAACAGCATTATAAATAGCATCTCTTGTTGTAACCTTACCGGATTTAATATCTTTATTAAGAGCCAGCAACTCTTTTATATTTTTATTGAGTTTTGAAGCGTGACTATGATCATTCAAACCAATTAGATTTTCTCTAACAGTAGTAATCTTTTCTATCTGTAACGGCAATTCTTTTATTAGTTCTAATAGATCGTTTTTGAGATACTCATAAAAATCAACTTTCATAAGCTTTATATCATTATCAATTGTACTATTTTTTTCTTGCTGTTTAGCAATCCTTTCCAACATTAAATTAGGGGTGTCTTGCTCTACGTGTTCAGATTTATTGGCAGAATCATTGATAACGTTATCCTGAATAATAAATTTTTTATCTTCTATTGGAACTTTTTTAAAAAGTTCATTAAGTTTCTGCTTAGTTAATACAGTGTTGCCTAAACTTCTGTTCGGGTAATTATGCTGCCTTTTTTGCATAGAACACCACCTTGTTTTTATAATAAATTTTAAATAGGTTTGGGATTTATATTTGAAAAGTGTGACTTTAATAACACATATCAAAACATTTGTCAAGTGTTTTCATCATGATCAATACAGCTCTTTAACAAAATCTCACCACTCTTTTTAGTAATTTTAATTACATCATCTTCAGTAAAAAATTTAGAATTGGTAATGGTAATAAAAAAATTGTTAAAAATAGATCTAATGGGTTTAACTACTATAAGATATTTTAATGCATTTGTTTTCAGAGATACATAGCTACCGGTATATGAATTAATATTATAATAAATTTCCTGCGTATTATTATTACTATAGAAATTAAGTATTTTATCTGTAAAATTTATTTTTATTGTATACTCACCTTTTTTCAAGATAGGAATATACCGATGTATTGTATTGCCAAGCATAAAAGCTTTTTTTCTGACAATTTTTAAACTTTGTGTAGGTAATGAAATTTTATAAAGATGTTCACTATCTGACATTAATGATAATTCAACTCTGTTACGAATAGTTCTTGTTAAAAGGCTTGTTGATACTTTTCCAAGTTGTCCACAGCTAAATTGAGGTAATCGCAAACCATTTTTTCCAACATTCACGTAGAGATTAATAATTTTTTTTGAAGCATCATTTAGCATAATTAAAAATCCATAAGCATAATAGTTAATTGTTATTATTCAGATTTTTTATTCAGTTTTTTTCGTATTTTACTTAGAGCTTTCAGTATGGAAATTTCTTCATCAGAAATTCCAAATATTTTATATTCATTTTTGAAACCACCTATTTTAATATCATGATCAACAATATTAAAACAGATACGGCCTTCTTTATCGGTCTTTATTCTACCTAAGCCTCCTTTTATAAGCTCTCCACTTTCATCGTCACCGGCATATTCAAGTTTAATATGGCAAAGTTCATGATATGCTATACGCATTTTGTCTTTACTACTCATATTTTCCCAAGTCTGCTCACATATCTCTACTCTGACATCATAATCAAAAAGATCACGATCTCTATTAGGAAGTTTTTTACTATCACTTATTAGAGATGCAGTACCTTCAAATTTTGGTTCACTTCTAAATGCATATAAAAAATTCAAATTGCTCTTGTCTTTATGCTCTTCATTTTTAGCAATTACTTTTTCAAAGAATTTTGCAATTTCACCACTCTCATCATTTTCATATTTCTGAGCCATTATTATCTCCTTAGTTTAACATGTTCTTATCCGTAGGTGCCAGTTCCCATTGAATACCATATAGATCCTCAGTTAGATAAGGATCATCCTGAAATTTAAGTTCACCATTTTTAATAAACATTTCATCAACTACAAAACTTACATTGATTGCTTGACCATAACAGTTGAAAACTTTTGCTCTTACGATAATAAACGTTTTATTGTTTTCAATATAGTTGCTTATACAATTTAAAATATGTGGATCTTCTGATTGAAAGATATCATCAGGATGAAAATCAATATCAAGATCATTTTCTGTTATAATAGTATTTAAAATATTGAAATCAACGCCATTCCCCAAGGTAACAAAACTAACAGCTCCAACCTTGTATTTATTTTTATTTTTCTCAGCAATAAAACTTAACATTTCGTCAATAGAGCTTTGATTGTCTTTTAGCTCAAAATGCTTACAAACAACCATTTTACACACCTTATTTGGAGTAGATGCCATTAAAAAAGAACTGAATTTTATTTTTTTATTATAATAAAGTGATGCAATTCGGATTATGCTTTTAATAGCATTAGGGAACAACTGAGCAAGTTCTATATTATCAAAAAACGAATTGTCTTCATAATAATCAAACATAAACATCCCTTACAATTATAATCTAAAGTTGATTTAATATTCTTTTGTTAACGTCCTTGAGGTCTGTTTTTAGGTTTTCTATTCCTTCTTTAAGTTCTTTTATTTTATTGATAACATTTTTTCTATCAATTTTGGCGAGTCTGATAAGCTGTAAATGTAAAATCCATTCTGCATCAGCTTTTTCTATTTTAAGTTTTTTACTTAACATCATTACCGGATCTTTTGAATCAAGACTATCTTTTATAACATCTTTATTGTCCATGGCGAGTAATAACAATTTTTGCTTATGCAGCTTATCATCTTCAACGTCTATAAGCCTGTTTACAACCTTCTTTTCAAACTCGATTCGCCATACTAACCACGTACTTATAATCTCAGGCACCGTAGTTATTTTAAAATCTACTGTTTTACCATCATCATGTCTGAGTGTTGACAACGTTTGACAACTGAGAGATGTTCTAAGTTCAGCTTTGATCTTATTTATTATAGATCGCCTTGCTTCTCCTTGTAAATTAGAATTTATGTTAATAACAAATTCTATTTTTTCACCCTCTCTGTTATCATCTATACGTCTTACTTCTTTTATTTTAGAGATTGCCTCAAACTTTTTTTCGATGTTAAATCTTGGTGCTATATTTACTATTTTTATGCTGTTACCTTTTTCTTCAATTCGAGGCAGAAAATTAAGTGTACCCTTTCCAGTTTCAAAAAATTCAAGAATGTCATCTTGATTGGAATCAATTTCGCCTCCATAATTAAATTTAAACTCAAGATATTTAGCACATATTTTTGCATTAGGATGTTTATCTGATTTCAGACATTTTTTAATTAATGTTGTAACCGATTTCCGGCTAAAACTCGGTATCAATGACGAACAACCCATAGCAATACCTTCGCTGCCATTTATGAGCAGGTTGGGCAGTTTTGCTGGTAAATATACAGGTTCCTGAAACTCACCATTATAATTAGGCATCATAGGCACCACTGCCATATATTCAGGGTCAAGTAAAAAATTATCAGCATATTCCGAAAGTCTACATTCAGTATAGCGCATTGCAGCGTAGGACTTAGGATCATCACAGGTACCAAAATTACCTTGTTTTTTAACTAAAGGTTCTGCTAAGTTTGCCATTTTTACAAGAGCATCATAACACGCCATATCGCCGTGAGGATGATATTTACCCACAACATCACCAATAACTCTTGCCGACTTTTTAAAACCTCCCTTGCTATTCACCTTCATTTCATGCATAGCCCATAATATACGTCTTGCTACAGGCTTTAAACCGTCTCTGATATCTGATAACGCCCTTTGCTGCACCGTCTCAATACCATAGCGAACAGTCCAGAATTTAACTGCTTCCAAAACAGGAACATCTTCAACATTGGCTTTGGTCTTGTTTTTATTTTTGGTTTTGGTCTTAGCCACAATCCCCCCATTATATTTTAACCTTTAGTTTGATAGCTTTTGGTTGTTTCATTCCAATTTCCTCTAAAGAATTTTTAGGTAAATAAACTATTCCAAAAATACCAAAGTTATTATTTGTATCTATCTGATACGCATAATTATTTTTTGTGGTCTTACTTTTATTAGCCGACAAAATATACACCTTACTATTAGTATCTGGTTTCTTACTTAAACGTGAAGGCTTTGCCATAATATTCTCCAATTAATATATTATAATTATTTAATTCCTAATAACTTCTTTCGTGTTTCAGTATCTTCACCAACAACTTGTATAAATTCTGTTCTTTCCTTAACATCTTTAAGACCTGTTAATTTTTTTAACTTTCTTGTTGTTGAATTAAATGCAATTTCTTTTAACTCATCCCAATTAGTTTCACCCCAACCTTTGGCAACAGTTATACAATTCTTAGGTGCATTAGTGGGAAGTTTACTTTTTATTTCTTCCATCGTGAATCCATGGTAATGATTACTCTTATAACTTGCAAAGAATTGAGGAGCATTAACAGTATAAATAATGCCTTCATCAAATAGAAATGGGAAAAATTTATTAAAAAAAGTAGTTGCTAAAACAGATATATGATCTCCATCAACATCAGGATCAGCAAGAAATATAATTTTTCCAACACGAAGTTTTTTTAGTATTTCTGTACTGGAAGGTTTAGTCATTAGATCTCTAACTTCAAGACCAAGAGCTAAAATTATATTTTGTACTTCTTCATTTTTAATAACCAATTCCATCTTTTTCTTTTCAACATTGATGATCTTACCCTTTAGACTCAAAACTTCTTGAAACACTTTATCACGGGCTTGCTTACTACTACCTCCAGCACTATCTCCTTCAACAAGAAAAAGTTCACGGTCTTTAACGGGTGTTTTAGCAGAACAGGTTGCAAGTTTTCCTGGCAATATTATTTTCTTACTTGACTTTTTTACTTGAGATGCAGATTTTGTAATCTCCTTTGCCTTTTCCATTGCCTTCTTAATTTCATCGGCACGACGGTAAATATTTGATGCCGTTGATTTTTCTTTTTTAAGCCATGATGTAAAAGGTTTTTTCAAGACATCAACTACATCTTTGACAGCTTCATTATTCGTTAATTTTGATTTAACTTGATTATCAAAATTAGGGTTTTGGATTTTAAAATTAAAAAATCCTACAAGCCCAACTTTAAGAGAGTGAGTATCTATTTTAGCCCGTTTTGGTGCAACAGATTTAAATCCCGCTGTAATAGCTTTAAAAAGGCCGGTCATGTGCTTACCACCTTCTTCACTATAAGCGCCATTTACATAGCTGAAGACACCATCCTCTTTATCGTAACCAGTCCACTGCAAACCTAAAATAATACGATCCGATTCAAATACAAACGATTTTCCTATTTTTTCAACTTGAAAATTTTCAACAATAGCATTTAAATATTCTTTAGGGCCTGTTTTGTTCTGATATGTTTCATTAACACTATCTGTAATAAGTTGTATCTTAACTCCTGTGTTAAGCATTGCAATATCATAACACCATTCTATAACTTCTTTATCAATGAGTTTACATTTTTTAATTATCTCATAATCTGGATCATATTCTATAATGGTGCCCCTATTTTTTAGTTTAAGGCCTTTTAGCGGTTTACCATTAGGTTTCTGCTTTATAACCTCTGTAACTGGCACACCTTCTTTAAATGCCTGATGCCACCAAGTTTTATCACGATATGTCCATACCTTAAAACTTTTACTTAAAGCATTTGTAACACTACTCCCAACTCCATGTGTATTATGAACAAATACCCCTGAATATAAAAGGAAATTATGATCTCCATCAACTGATAAATCATAAACAGGAACAGGTTTTTGTTTTCTTATTATTTTAACTTTAATAACCTGATGATTATTATCATTGATATTATCTACCGGGGATTTAGAATATTCTGATTGTAATTTGTATTCTAATCCATAACCGCCATTATGTTGTTTTCCTTTATTACCATATAAAGCTAAATATGATTGTGCTACTTTTTCAAGTTCACAAATATGATAATAAAATTGAACAGTACTAAAATTTGGATAACACCAACCTCTTGATCTTTGATAAGTTATTTCATTAAGTTGGCCATAATCTCGTATAGCTCTTGCACAACATTGAATAACTTTTCCAAAATAGGCTTTTTCTTGAGTAGAATTTTTTTGATTAAGCCTATTCATGTTATTTTTAGAAACTTTTTTTAGCTTCTTATTTTTATTTACAAAAATTTCATGTTTATCATTTTCAAAGTAATCTTCCCAAAAATGATCTTGACCTTTTTCTCTACTTTCTAAATTATCAGGCCGATTATCTATCTTGATACCGTTTTTATGATGGCTTTCAATTCCTTCAATATTATAACCTAAAGCCTGTAATACTGTTCTTTGAGTTCTGTTATCTCCTTTTTTATC
>CAYUTI010000001.1:124078-408148 GCA_964447685.1 Candidatus Woesearchaeota archaeon | reverse complement strand
TTAAACAAAAAACTTGGACTTTATTTATTTTTCTTTTATTCCGGACATAACCTATTTTTTAGAAAGTTTAAAAGAAGATATTCCAATAACTAAACCAGTTAAAAGCCTATTAAAATAAGTAGCTATTATAAAAATTTCATTGCCTTGAAAACCCAGCCGGTAAGAAATTCCAAAAATACAGATTATACCTAATAATGCTGAAGTTAGTAAAGCCATGGTTAATCGGATCAGACAAATCAGTTAATGCGAGATCATATAATTTAGTTTGTTCTTCTATGTGTTTATATCTTTTCATTTTCTATCCTTCCCAGAACAAGTCTGAGGTTTATTCACCTCTATTAATTTTAAGGTTATCGGGGTTTTTAAGGTTTTTGCTTAGAATCCAATTAATCTCTAAGTATAGCTTCATCAAGAGAACCAACTAAAGTATTATCTGGTTTAACAAGAACTGTTCCTTTATTTTTTTCAATAGCTTCTCTAAATACATCTTGAAATTCTTGTGAGGGAATTAAAAGTTCTCTTGTTTTATTATTAGGTAAAACCTCAACAATTTGAGTATAAACAGCTAGTCCTGGAACTCCTGAAACATCTTCAACAAAACAAGAAGTAGTGTTATCAGGAACAATATAATCTAAAACGAACTTCCTATCTTTATAATCGCCTTCATTTGGTTGATATGCTACTATTACTTTATTTCCTGGAGGTATTTCAGATAAAGGAAAATTTTCAATTTTTTTCAATTCAGTTGGTGTCGTTTCCATCTTAAAACTAAACAAATTAGAGTTTTTAAGTATTATTGTATTATAGAATAGAAATAAGGTTTTGGGGAACTGACATTTAGAAGAGTATTAAAATTAAACCCCGTTAAAAAGCCTGAACCTGTTAATAGAGGTGAAAAAAAGAGATTGTTGTTAGAAGTGATGAATTAGATTTCTTATAATTATTTTAAAGTGATTATAAACTCTTAAATAGTCTAATTCATTAATTATTATAATGAAAAAAGAAAAAAAGGAGAGTGGAAAGTGTAAATGCGGTTCTGGAAAGAAATGGAAAGACTGCTGTGGAAAGTGTTGTATTCCTTGTTAAATGATGAGATTAAAAAATAAAGTTGCGATTATAACAGGAGGAAGTTCTGGAATAGGTAAGGCTACTGCATTATTGTTTGCTAAAGAAGGAGCTAAAGTTGTTATTGCTGCTCGAGATGAAAAAGAGGGTATGAAAGTTGTATCAGAAATAAAAAGAGCAAGAGGAGAAGCTATTTTTATTAAAACTGATGTGGCTATTGAAAGTGATGTTAAAAATTTAATTAATCAAACTATTAAAAAATATAAAAAATTAGATATTCTTTATAATAATGCAGGTGTAGAATTACAAAAAACTGTAACTGAAACCAGTTCTGAAGAATTAGATAGAGTTTTAGATATAAATCTTAAAGGTGTGTTTTATGGTTGTAAGTATGCTATTCCTAAAATGAAAAGAGGTTCAGCAATAATTAATACTGCATCTGCTGCAGGTATAGTGGGTTTTCCAAATCTTGCTGCTTATTGTGCATCTAAAGGAGGAATCGTGTTGTTGACTAAAGAAATTGCTTTAGATTATGCTGATAAAGGGATAAGATGTAATTGTGTTTGTCCTGGTGCTATCTTGACTCCAATGCTGAAAAGATTTTTTGATAAATCTCCTGATCCTACTAAAACTAAGAAAGAAATGGCGATGATGCATCCACTTGGAAGATTAGGTAAACCTGAAGAAATTGCTAAGGCGGTTTTGTTTTTAGCAAGTGAAGAAAGTTCTTTTATTACTGGTCAAGCTTTATTAGTGGATGGTGGATTAACTGCACGATAACTTCCTGTTAGAAATTGTGTAAAACCAATTTTTGATATCAGTTAAGTAATAAAATAAATTTAAAATTTTCTTAATCCGTTTATTGCTAAAAATATTCTTTTTTTATATCCTACCCTTTGTTCTAATTCCATTAAAAATTTTAAAGAAGGTTGAGTTCTTAACGTTTTTTAGTAATGATTCTTTTGATTGAAGCTAGATCTTTTTGTATTTCTTTGATTTCTCTTTCTGCTTTTCTGTTGATGATGTGATCTCTTTCTGCTTTTATTCTATCTCTGTCTGCCATTCTGTTTTGGCTCATTAAGATAACTGGAGCTTGAATTGCTGCTAAACAAGATAGAGTTAAGTTTAGTAAAATAAATGGATAAGGATCAAACCTTTTTATGTTTATTATCCAGATAGTGTTAATTATTATCCAAATAGTTAAATAGATAAATACTAGAAATATGAATGACCATGAACCTGCAAATTTTGTAACTACATCTGCGGCTCTTTGCCCGAAAGTTAATTTTTGGGTTCTCAATAAATGATCAATACCATCGATTCTTTGATCATCTTTAGATTTTTTCATACTCTTTTTTTTGAACATTTGTAAAATTTTAATAGAAGTGTTTCTTTATAAATTTAATGGTTAAGCCCCAATAATCTCCTTAGCTGTTTTGATTGGGTGATGTCTGATAATAATCTTTTCTTTTGATTCGTATTCTTCTAAAATGTCTGCTTTTATTATGTTTTCAGTTAAATCATTTTCAATTATCTTTGAGTGTTCATCTAAATATTTTTGGATAACTATGTTAGAGGGTATCCGAGTGTTTACTATTGTTTTGTCTATTTTTTTACCAGAATATCTTTCAATTTCTTTTACAAAATCAGAAGTTTTGAAATCATAATTTCCTTCTTTAGTTACGAGATTACAAATGTAAATAAGTTTGGCTTTGGATTCTTGTAAAGCTTGATTAACTCCTGAAACTAAGAAGTTAGGTAAGATGCTTCCGTATAAATCACCTGGGCAAATAACTATTTTATCTGCTTCTTTTATAGCAATTGCTGCATCTCTATTAATGTGAGGAATAGAATCTGGAAATAATCTGATTATTTTTTTGTTTGTTGATGGATAGCTGACTTCTGTTTGACCTTTTAGTATTGTTTTGTCTTCTAGTTCAGCATTAATGTGAAAACTGTCTTCGCTAACTGGAATTACTCTGCCTGAAATGTTTAGAATTTTCCCTGCTTCTTTTAGAGCGATTGAAGCACTGCCATATAAATCTTCTAAGCCTGCTATGAATAGATTTCCGAAGCTGATTGTTTTTATTCTGTGTTCGAAAAGTTTTCTTAGAGTGGTTTCTTCATTTGCTAGAGCGATTAGGCATTGTCTTGAATCTCCAGGAGGGAGAACTCCGTATTCATCTCTTAGGTTTCCAGAGTGGCCACCATTATCACAAACATTAACTATTGCTGTAATCTCACAGTCTCTATTCTTAAGTCCTCTGAGAATCTGGTAGTGACCTGTCCCACCTCCAATTGTAACTATCTTTTGCATAGCATGATGAGTTAAGTTTAGTTTAAAAATTTAATGAAGGGAGATTCTATAAATCCTTGGCAAGTTCTTTAGCTTTTTCTAATAAGCCTTCTTTTGAAAAAATATCATTTATTCTTAAGTTTCTTGTAAATCTTTTAGAGGTTTCGCTTGAAGGATCATAAATTAAAAAGATAGGGGTTTCTTGGTCTATCATTCTTAATAATCCTATGCTATATAATCCATTTGCTGCGCTGAGGTAAGATCTTTCATCTATATGAATTGTTGCAAATATCATAGAGTATTCTCTTTTATGTGCTTCTACAACTAAACTAGAATTCCAACCGCAGGTATAAATTTCTGTATCTGGGAAAGCAGACTTTAAAGTAGCAAGATTTTCTTCTAAAGTTCTTTCATCTAGGTCTGCTAAAAGTATTGGTTTCATTTTTTAAATAAAACTGTTAATGTATAAAAATAATTTAAGTTTCTCGGTTAATAGTTTTTCAAGTCTAGGATCATCTTCTGCATACATACTTGGAATACTTAAATTTATTATTTGATCAGGGTCTATATCTTCTTTTTCCATAAGATGAACTGCAGTTGAAGCATCAGCAGCAAGATAATAATCATAATCTCTTTTTTGTAAAGCATCTTCTACTCTGGTTGTTCCTGGAGCAGAAGCATGTGTTCCTGCGCTATCAACAACATAATTAAGGTCTTTTGTAAGTTCTTTCATTACTTTAGCGCCTCTTACACTTCTGTGAAGATTTCCATGACATACAAATAACATATCCATAATTTAGAATTAAATTAGAGCTTTTAAAAAACTATTCCTTGTAGTTAATATTGATGAATATATTTCTTTGGTTTACAATTTAAAAAATGCAAGACAAAAGGGGAACCAACATTTGAAGTAGCATGGGTGGGAATTTAAAATTTTATTAAAAAGAAAGTAGGAAAGCATAAGCCACCTTCTGTTGGTCCTCTCTTTGGATTTACTGTTCCAACCAGGAATGAACCAAGCTAACGATTCTACTTAGCGTCTCTACGGACTTGCACAAAGTCGGGACTCATATTTCACCCATAGTTTGCAAACATCAGCATTTACTGCATCATCTTTAAACAAACTGGTTTTTTTCTGAACGGTTGCCTTCCATTTCTGGAACTTTTTTTCAAAAGCGACCGATGTTCTGTGGGTGGACTTTCCTTACAAACTTTTTCAAAACTAAGTTCTGTTAAAGTTTGCATAGTTAGCTGACTTTCCTACTTAAATATTAAAGTGATTTGGGTTTAAAAGGTTATTGTTTTGTTAAAAGATGGCAAAATTTTAATTCATAAGCCTCATCTTCTTGTAATTTTCTTAATCCTAACTCAACATAAAAACCTTGTGTTTTTTCTGCTAATTTCTTTAAAGATTCAGGTCTTTTTGGATTTTGTAAAGGTGACATAAGAGTGGATTCATAATCAAGAATAATCTTAGATAATTGGTAAATTAAGTTAGGAGCATCAATTTCTGTTTCTAGGTTTGAAAAGAATGTATCTTTATAATAATTAGATATTTCAAGAGCATTAAGAGGTATAGTCTTTGGAAAATTATAAAAACTTCTTCCAGGATGGCCTAATTCAGAGATGAAACGTGCAATGTTTTCAGTATCTTCTAAGCCTGCTAAATCATATAATTCCATAAATAATTCATAAAATTTATCTTTTGCAGAGGGCCAAAAAAGTAGGATATCTGTAATGTTTTTGTTTGTCATTTTATTGTTTATAATCTAATCTTGTTTTACACCTTGGGCATTCTTTTGGGGAATTAACCCTTGGTTGCCAGTGGTATGAACATTTTGAACATTTCATTGATTATCAACTCGTAAATATAAATTGGAGAGAAAAAATCTTTAGGGGGATTGACCATGAAGACCTTCTCTCCTATGATTATCATAATAGTAATAGTTTATAAAGCTTTCGTTTTGGTATTACTTGGCAGTAGTGTTAATTTTGAAGATATATTTTGAAGTCTCTAAAAGTATATAAAAGAAATAAAAATTCTAAAAGTTGAGGTGTTTAAATGAACAATAAACCATTGATGATTCTTGCTTGTGAGGCTGGAAGACCTTTTGCTGAAGAAGTTTTTAAAGTTTTGAAAAAAACTGATGATAATGTTCATATGGTTAATTCTAAGGAAACTCATTTTGCAAATGATGAACCTAAGACAAGTATTTTAGAATCTATACCAGGTGTTGATCTTTATGTTTTTCAAGATGTTGCAAATTCACAGTGTCCTAATCCGGAGAGACCTTATTCTACAAATGATAATTATGAGGTTTTGAAGACTGCACTTGATGCTGCAAGGCAAGCTAGAGTTGGAAGAATGACTCCAATAATTCCGGTTTATGCTTATGCTAGGCAAGATAAAGCTTTTGGGAGAGAAGGAATTAGTGCTGCAAGAGCTGCTAGAGAGATTGAAGATATTAGTCCTAAGATTGAGACTGTTGTAACTTTAGATATTCATAATCATGCTATTGCTGGTTTTTTTAGAAGAGCAAATTTGGAATCTTTACATTCATATAGACAGATTAAGCAAGGTATACTTGATTTAGATTATTTAGAAAGAGATGATGAAGGTAAGTTAGCAAATATTTTAATTTCTTCAGCTGATGCAAATGGTGCTAATAGGGCTAGAAAATTTTGTGAGATGTTTTATTCAGAGATGGGTATAATCTCGAAACATGCAGATTATAGTAGAGCAAGAGAACAAGATACTACTGCTATTGATGATGTAAGATTTTTAGGTAATTGTAAAAAAAGGATACTGTTGTTGCTGATGATATGATCGCAACTGGGAGTACTTTAATTGAGGATTCTAAAGTGTTAAAAGATTTAGGTGTTCGAACTTTGACTTTTGCTTGTAGTTTGCCTTTATTGAATGGACCTGCTATTGATAGATTAAGTGAAGCTTATGAAAAAGGTTTAATTAATGGTGTAATAGGAACTGATGCAGTTTATCATGGTGGAGAGGATTTTGTAAAAGCTCATCCTTGGTATCATCAGGTAAGTGTAGCTGGTTATTTTGCAGAAGTTATTAAGAGATTGCATGAAGATCGTTCTATTAGTGGATTGCTTGATGAACTTTAATGGATTAACAGTTTTCTTAGATAAAGGGGAGGTAAGAATTCTTCTTTAGAATATTTCTTAGAGTTAAATGAGGAACGGGTGGGATATTAAGAATTAACTTTTAAAATATCTTTTCTTTGAACTTTGTTCGAAAAAGTCGTGAAAGTTTTCTTTTTGTGAAGTGATCATGAAGCGATAGATTTTGACAGATAGAATTTGGAGTTTGTCTTTTAGTTTGGTGTACTCGGCGTTGGAAATGTATCCGAGATCGAGGCAGAGTTCGATGCAGACTTGGAGCTCTTTGCAAGAGCCGTATGCGTAATCGATGAATTGGAGAAAGGCTTTTTTTGAGAACCGGGATGTTCCTTCTGCTATGTTGAGGGGAACTGAGGTTGCGGCTCGACGGATTTGGTCTTGAAGATTGTTGTGTTCTTGTTGAGGGAGTTTGGGTAAGATAGAATATAAGTCTAGGCAGAGTGAATAAGATAAGTTAAAGATTTCTAATTTGTTGAAGTCTCGCGCCATTTTGAATATAAGTTGTAAAAAAATGAAAAACGTGATAGGCAAAGATTGATCGAAAGCAAACTATTGGAAATCGCGGACTGAATACATCGCCGAAACTTTGTACTTACATCCCGATCCCATCAAACTTCTATTGTGGAAGTGTTTTATATCTCTTTTCGAGGCGGGTTTCGTTCTTAGATGCTTTCAGAACTTATCCCTTAATGCGTGGCTGCTCGGCCTGCCTTGTCAGACAACCGATCAACTAGTGGCATCGAGAGTCAGTTCCTCTCGTACTATGACTTCCTTCCTCTCAGATATTCGACATCTCTAGTAGATATCATACAAACTGTCTCACGACGTTCTTAACCCAGCTCACGAAACGTTTTAATTGGTGAACACCCACACCCTTGGGCGCTTGTGCACGCCCAGGATACGTTGAGCCGACATCGAAGTAGCAAGCAGCGCCGTCGATATGAGCTCTTAGGCGCTACAACTCAATTATCCCCGAGATAGCTTTTCTGTCGTACCTAGCCCCCATCAATTGGGACATAGGGGTTCGCTAGACCAGACTTTCGTCTTTGGATTTATTAATGATCTAAATCCAATCAGGCTGACTTTTGCTCTTGCGCTCTACTCAGGATTTCTAAACCTGATGAGTCAACCTTTGGGCCCCACTGATACATTTTCAGCGGGGTGCCGCCCCAGCCAAACTACCTGTCTGATGATGTTCTTTTCCGAAGAAAAGTTAGCAATATAGATTTTAAAGGGTGGTGTCTCAGATTTCGTCTAAGCTTAATTCTGGCGAAATAAGCCTCAAACAACTACCACCTACACTGCACAACAAAATATATATCGCAACAACAAATTGTAGTAAAGTTCTACGGGGTCTTCGCTTCCCACTAGAGATCACTGGCATTCACACCAGTATTGAAAGTTCGGGGGACTCTAATTGGGGACAATGGGAACCTCGTTATACCATTCATGCGGGCCGTCAATCAAACGGCAAGGCATTTCGCTACCTTAAGAGAATTATAGTTATTCCCGCCGTTTACTAGTCCTTAGCTCCCCTGAACAGGAGTTTGAGATCCTAGCACTGGGCAGATATCACCTCCCATACACACCATTGCTGGCTAGCGAGAGGTTAAGTTTTTATTAAACAGTCGGGCTCCCCTGGTTATTGAACCCTGTAATTGCAATCATACGAACACAATCGCAGGGACCGCTTATACCGAAGGCACACGGCTAATTTGTCGATTTCCCTCAATTAGATTATTCCCACATACCTTAGGCTTCTCACCTTGGGCACCAGTGCTGGTTCTGGGTACGAATACTTAAGATCCATCATAATTCCTTTTTCATGGACTCCAGGTATCAACCAAACTTTTCTAAAGAAAAGATGTTCCAAATTTTAATTAAGTTCTCACCATTACGATACTCCCTTAATTTATATTTGTTAACATTCACGACAATGAATGTTGATCTAACCTGAAGTGTTAGAATTTATGCTTACGTTACCGTATGTACTTAAGTAGTAAAGGAATCTTAACCTTTTGCCCTTTTCTAAACTTCCTGTTAGGAGTTTAGTTAGGATCGACTTACTCTTAGCTGATTAACATTGCTAAGAAACCCTTGCCCTTTCGGTATTATAGTTTTTCACTATATTTAGATCCTACTATCACCGGGATTCTCATTTCTAAAAGGTCCATTTCTTCTTACGAAAAAACTTCTACCCTAGCAGAACGCCTACCTACCACTCAGAATTATTTTCTGATGCATAGTATCGGTAACTGGTTTAGCCCCGTCCATTTTCAGGGCACAACAGCTAGACGGGTGAGCTATTACGCTTTCTTTAAAGGATTGCTGCTTCTAAGCAAACCTCCCCGCTGTATTTGCTGATGTACACCTTTCTGCCGTTCACACTTAACCAGTATTTTGGGACCTTAACTACGCTCTGGGTTGTTCCCCTCTCGAGACACAAGCTTACCCCGTGCCTCCGTTTTCCGAATTCTATGATGTTAAGTCATTTGGAGTTGGACAAGGAACCGAGGAATTTCTTCCCCTAAATCCCCAATCCGTCGCTCTACCGGCTTAACGATCTCCTTCGAAACTAGACTTAGGCCTAATTCGGTAGGAACCAGCTATAACCGAGCTCGATTGGCTTTTCACCCCTAACCAAAGATTAAAAGAACACATGCACGTAGAACCTCCTCGGGCCTCCATGAAGTTTAAGCTTCATTTCACCCTATCCCAGGTTAGATCGCTCGGTTTCGGGTAATACCCATGTGACTTTAGGCACTTTCATACCTAATTCCTCATAAATTGCGAATTTTTGGTTTCCCTTTGGATGCAAACTGTAAGTTTTTATCCTCGCCACATAAATATACTCCCCGGCCCGTTATTCAAAACGGACGATACAACTCCGAAGAGCCGTATCTTGATATATCCACTAGATTTAGGGATCTTTTAACTCTCTTTTACGAGTTCTTTTCAACTTTCCATCACTGTACTATGTGCTATTGGACTCAAGACATATTTAGAGTTAGAAGTTGATGTCTCCTATATTCTTACTCAATATCCAATGAGCAATACTCTGGAATTTACCGAATTCTTTTTACAGCATCATACGGGGCTATCACCCTCTTAGGCCTCTCTTTCCAGAGAAGTTTTAATTTTGTAACTAAGAACGAAAGGTAATCCAAACACCACATCTCTATTACATTTCTGTAACAGATTCAGTTTGCTCTATGCTGTTTTCTCTCGCTGATAATCACAGCATCTCAATTGATTTCTTTTCCTTTGGGTACTAAGACGTTTCAATTCCCCAAGTTTTTGTTCTGTTAAGAACATCCATAAGGATAGGAAGTCCTATTCAGGGACCTTCAGTTCAAAGGCTGCATGCGCCTCGCTGAAGAATATCGCAGCTTGCCACGCCCTTCATCATTGTCTTGAACCAAGTCCTCCATCTAGCGGAGTAATTGTTGTTGGGATCAATCTTTGCCTATGCACGATATCATGAATATTAACGTTCTATTAGGGGATTTCCCTATGATACCCTTCACTCAAACTCTCATTTGAGTTGCATTTAGTTTCGTCAAAATGGACCCGTCGGGACTTTCGATCCCTTCTTTTACCAAGGGTTTTTTCGAACCCGAGGCCCCCGCCTTACTTGTAAGAATAATGCAAGGGCGGTGCTCTACCAGACTGAGCTACGGGCCCATCTTTATGAATATAAAATGTATGAAGAATTGATAGAGTAAAAAAAGGAGGTGATCCACCCGCAGGTTCCCCTACGGGTACCTTGTGACGACTTGCCCCTTCTCACTGAGTTTAGGTTCGAATTAATCCGAAGATTAAACCTCACCTAAACCCTGCTCGATTGGGATGACGGGCAGTGTGTGCAAGGCTCAGGGACGTATTCACCAGAGCGTGATGAACTCTGATTACTAGGAATTCCAGCGTCATGAGAGCGAATTACAGCCCTCAATTCGAACTAAGATAAGGTTTTGAGGTTTAACTTCTCTTTTCAGAGTTGTATCCCATTGTCCTTACCATTGTTGCGCGCGTGTAGCCCAAGAAATTCGGGGCATACTGACCTATCGTTGCCTACACCTTCCTCCTTGTTACCAAGGCAGTCTCTACAGTGTGCTCGTTCACCTGTATAGGCACACTAGCAACTGTAAATATAGGTCTTGTTCGTTGCACGACTTAACGTGACACCTTACGGCACGAACTGACGACGGCCATGCACCACCTCTCAGCGTGTCAGGTAAAACCTTTAATCTGACCTTCATTCTGCTGTCGTTCTTGGTGAGATTCGCTGCGTGGAATTAAATTAAACCGCACGCCGCACTCCTTGTGTGAGCCCCCGCCAATTCCTTTAAGTTTCAGTCTTGCGGCCGTACTTCCCAGGTGGCAAACTTAATGCCTTCGCTTCAGCACTACATGATCACTGAGAACATGTAACACTTAGTTTGCAGCGTTTACAGCCAAGACTACAGGGGTATCTAATCCCTTTTGCTCCCTTGGCCTTCGTCCCTCACTGTCAGACCCGTTCTAGATGAGCGTCTTCACCACTGGTAGTCCCATTTGGATTATAGCATTTTACCACTTCCCAAATGGTTCTCTCATCTCCTCCCGGTCTCTAGTTTATCAGTGTCCTTTGCACACTGTTAAGTTGAGCTTAACAATTTCACAAGGGATTTAATAAATCAGCTACGGACGCTTTAGACCCAATAAAAATGATCACCACTTGTGGCGCCGGTGTTACCGCGGCGGCTGGCACCGGTCTTACCCACCACTTATTCGTTAAGATATTTAAACTTAACAAAAGCCTACCCAGAAGGTAAGCACTTGGGATGCCCTTATCACACTTTCGTGCATTGTAAAGGTTTCGCGGCTGCTGCACCCCTTAGGGCTAGGGCCCTTATCTCAGTGCCCTTCTCGAGGCTTAGACTCTCATCTCCCCTACTGATCTTCGGCTTGGTGAGCCTTTACCTCACCAACAACCTAATCAGCCGCCGACTCATCCTTGAGCATTGCTTTTAAAGAAAAGGACGTTCCAGTACCAATTCTCTATCTAGTTTTAGCCACAGTTTCCCATGGTTATCCCAGACTCAAGGGCAGATTATCGACGTGTTACTGAGCCTTCTGCCTGTGCTTCCGAAGAAGCCCTCTGACTTGCATGCCTAAGTCGCATCCCAATAGCAGTAATCCCCCGCAGGATCAACGGGAATTAATTGCAAGACTTATTATTGGAATAACGTTGACTCTATCAACGTCTCTTCATACATCATACTTAATTTGCATTAAGCATTCACGTTTTATATGCCCAAAATTTGAGCATATTTTTTTTGAAAAAGTGAATAGAATCTAGAAGAAGATATCATCTTTTTATTTATCTTCTTATCATTTTATATCACAATAGAAATTCTGAAATAAGTAATATATAAATCTTTCTATTGCTATTTTGTTATAATAAAGGTAGAACTTACAAAGTTGTTACCGAGTGTTGCTTGAATTTTCATATTATCGAGGGTGGTATCTAAAATCGGCCTTTCTTCAAATATTTTTTTATTAGTTTTATTTGCTAAATTCATAACTAGAAGATTTAACTCTTGATTTGTTTGAAATATAATATTTGTTCTAAGTTTTTTATCTGAAATAAAAATTTCTATGGGTTTGTGAATTCCATTACAAATAATCTTTTGTACTTTATTATCATTAAGTAAAGGAGTAATCTTACTAAAATTTTCAAAATCTCTTTTTAAGTAGTATTTAATAATATTCACATCAAATTCTTTTGAAGGCATACTTAATTTTTTAGATATTTTCTTTGTTAGTTTTGTTATTAATCTATCATTTGAGATTAAGGTTTTATCTTTTTCATATTTAGGCCCTATTATTTTTTTAATTTCTTCGATTAAGTTTGGTGGAAGTAGTTCTGAAACATGATATGTTAGTTCATCTATTTCTTGTTTAATTTCTATTTTTTGTTTTAGGTTTTCTGTTATTTGAATTTCGTAAGTTTTTGGTGTTAGTGGTTCTTTTGGTTTAATCTGTAATGGAGGAAAAACTTGTGTTTGAATTATTCTTGGTGGTCTGATTTCTTTTAATATTTCTTGTTCTTCGATTTCATAACCTTCTGGGGTTGGGATTAATGGTAAAGGTTTTGGTGGTTCTGGTAGTTCTCTAGGTAGAAT
Source organism: Candidatus Woesearchaeota archaeon (assembly GCA_964447685.1). Classification (GTDB taxonomy): domain Archaea; phylum Nanobdellota; class Nanobdellia; order SCGC-AAA011-G17; family CAYUTI01; genus CAYUTI01. The sequence goes on along the minus strand of CAYUTI010000001.1, from coordinate 395,476 downwards.
AGTTTCACCTATGGATTCCATGGCTAGTTCTTCTATATGTTCTTGTGCTTGAGAATGATATGCTATAATCAGTGCTTGAGTAAATTTTTTGTATGGATAAAAAGGTTCTTGTTTAGGAATAATCTCTTTAGGTTGATTTTTAGGTTTTTTTCTAAGGAAAAGAGTTTTCATCTTAAAGGTTTAGTTCTGAAAGTAGTTGGAGTTTGTTCTCTTAATGCTCTTTCTATTAAAATTAATGATTTTGCAATTTCTTTATTTTGTTTTGTTAGTTCTTCAAGTTTAGGTATTAAAGGATCTACTTCTTTGTTTGATTTTACATATGATGTTGCTGATTCGAAAAGGTTTAGTAAATCGTTTAATTTTTTATTTAATTTGTTAATACTTTCATTTGTTTCTTGATTTGAATGTTTTAATTCTTTGATGAAATCTACTAATTTAGATTGTAATAGAAGACTTGATTCTACTAGTTGTTCGTTTACCTCTTTTTTCATGTGTTAAATTAATTATCTAAGTGGTATTTAAAAGTTTCTTTTTTAATATCCCGCCCGTTGTAATCTTTCGAGTTAGAAGTACCCTCCCCTAATTTTTTAGAAATCCCTCATTGGCCAAGTATTATTTCCTGTAGAATCAGTATATTCTCCCGGTTTTCCTTTATTGTCTTTATGACGGATAATTCCTGAGTCATTAATAATTATTGTGTCTATTCCAGTAGTTCCATATTTTATAGGTGTTGCATTTACTAGGTATTTTCCTTTTCCATCGGCAATTATATTTATTCTATAACCATTCTGCTCCTTTGTTATTTCAGTCTTTGTAGACTCTAGTTTTTTATGATTTTCTATGCTTAAGTATGATTGTAAGTAGTCATATACTGCTTCAAGATTTTCTTTTGGTGAACTTGTTTTAAGTTCCGGGAGATAAGGTGACCATGCTATGTCATGTAAGTAAACTAAATCTCCGGGTAGTTTGGTCAATATTTTCATTTGATCTTCCTTGATAATATTTCCTCCAGTTGCTATGTCAATTATTGCAATATCATCTCTTGATATTTGCCCAACAATTTTTGATCCATCGGGAGAAAATGATACGGAACTTAGTTTTTTATCTATCAGTATTTCTTTTTCTCTTCCTATTAGTACTTCATAACTTAAATCACTTAATGAATAAGTTAAAATCTTTTGAAATGGCAAATATACTTCATATTCAAAATTCCCTTTTACACCTTTGCCTATTTTTTTTATTCTCTTACCATCTATTGAAACTTCCCTTAAATCGAAGATTCCTGAATAATCATTTCTTTTAAATGCTATTGAATCTTTTGTTAAAAATAGGCCTTTTGATTCACTTGAATTTTTTGTTGCAGTTAAATTTTCTAAATTAGAGCCATCTGAGTTAATTATGAAAATGTCTAAATTAGTAGGAAATCCATACCTGTCTTCTTTTTCTCCTGTAAAAATTATTTTATTTCCATCTGGTGACCACGAAGGAGATCTAATATCATGAAACATTTCTCTAGTTAATCTTCTTTCATCACTTCCGTTTGCATCAAATAGATATAAATCTCCTGCATCAGTTTTATAAGAGGTAACAGCTATTTGTCTACCTGAGGGAGAAATTGCTACATTAAAAATTTGATCATCAAAAATATGTTCTGTAAATAAAGTTTGAAAATTTGATCCGTCTGGATTAATACTGCATAATGATCTTGGTTTTCTTCTAATAGTTCCATGTTCATCTATAAAATAAATTTTTCTACCTTTTGGATCCCATTGTATGTTTTTTATGGAGCCTTCTCTATTGCCTATTAGTTCTATGTCCCATTCTCCATTATAATCAAAAAGATGTAATTCAGAAGTATTTGCTTTTGTTCTAAAACTATAAGCTATTCTTGTGTTATCTAGTGATTGTTCTACTCTTTTTGGTATAGTCTTTTTTTGAACAACGGTTTTTGATTGTATTCCTTTTGTAGCATATAAATAAATTCCTGGGTTGGTTTTGAATGGTGCTTCTAATTCTGCGAATTGTTGTCTTAATGGTTCTAGTTGTTTTTCTATTCTTTCTCTATGTTGATCATCTGTTCCGTTTTCTTTAAATGAACTCATTACTAGATTTAGACTTGTTCCTTCTGTTAGATGGCCTGCGATTATCTTCGCTATTGATTCATTGTCTCTTGTTTCTTGGAATAATGCCTTTGCATAGGCACTTTCTATTATTCCCCCTCTCCAATTTGCGTAGAAATCTCTTGCCTCTTCATATGAATCTATTCCTTCTGATTTTATTTGGTGTGCACGATTTAATTTTCTTGCTGCATTATCAAATGATTCTGCAACAGGATTTAATATGCCTTTTCTTATTGCGTCTAGTGAGGTTTCTTGATCTAATGCTAGGGTTATATTTCTTTCTAATTCTTTTGTATAAGATGGAATTTGTATTATCTTTTTAGCTTGCGAAACTTTGTTGATTATAGGATATTTGGAACCTAATAGGGATTCTAAAACTTGGCCCTCTACTTCTAGTGCTTTTTTACTAATAAATAAGGAACCTTCTAGAAGTAAGTTTATCGAAGCATTTTTCTCAGCTTTTTCAGCTAGTTCTTTAATTGATTCATTTGGAATTTTGTCTGCTATGTCTAGAATTGTTGCATACTCATCAACTTGAATTGTTTGGGATACTGTTATTGGTTTTTTATCTTTTGGATATGTGAACCAAATTAGAGGTCTTACTTCTTCTCCTTGATGGGTGATTGGTTCTTTTGCATAAGCTTTTTGTTCGTCGAAAGTTCTTTTGTTTACTACTAAGCCTCTTCGCCATTCATCTGTTTTAACCCAGCCTTGGTTATCTGCTTTTGGATGTATTGGAACTGCTTGTGGTTTTATTGGTAGTGCTAAGAAAGCTGCTGTTACTAGTGATGCTAAAGTTAGTTTTTTCATTTTGCGAATTAAAAATTTATATTTGCGTTTGTTTCCCAATCTTTGATTTTTGACCAACTTGGCCAATAATTGTTTGCACCATTGCTGTTTGTTATTTGAGTGGAATTACTTCCATCTGCTTCCATTACATAAATTTCAAAATTTCCGGTTTTGTTTGATGAGAATGTTAGATGGCTTCCATCTGGAGACCAATCTGGATAGATTTCTCTTGATGGGTCATTAGTTAATCTTGTTTGATTACTTCCGTCGGAATTCATAACGTAAATCTCATAGTTTCCATCTCTATCTGATATAAATGCTATTTTTTTACCATCTGGAGAGTAACTTGGATGGGATTCATTTGCAGGATTATTTGTTAAGTTTATGGTTCCCTCATTATTTTTTAAGTATATTTCTTTGTCCCCTTCAATATCTGATCTAAATATAATATCTGTTCCTAATGGAGACCAAGAAGGAAAGGATTCTGAAAAGTCATCAGAGTAATCACTTAAATTTTTTTTATCTTCTCCGTTTGTTCTTATTGTAATGAGATTAAATGTTTTACCACATTTATAACCTAGAGTTAATTTTTTACCATCGGGAGACCAAGAAGGGCTTTGCCATCCATAATAAGCATGAATTCCTCCCATAATTTTTTTAGATTCTCTTCCATTACTATTAGAGATGTATAATCCTCTTTTATTTTTATCTTCTGCGTGGTTTATAACATAAGCTAATCTATTTCCATTGGACCATGAAGGATAACCAAATGTTTTATCTACACTGGTTACTATTGCTGTTAAGTCTTTGCCGTCTGGTTTTATTGTCCAGATTCCGGAGTTTTTGGAATCTTCTTTGATGAAAGCAATTTTAGATTTTTTAAATAGTTCAATTGTATCGGGTTTGGTTTCTTCTTCTACCTTAATATCTTCTATATTATCAGATGTACCTGCTGGTGCTGTGTGTAATATTCCTGCTAGCATTGCTGAAAAAAGTAATTTTTTAGTTAATTTCATAGGTGTTTTTAATAAAAAAGAAGTTTAAAAAGATTATTGTTCTTGAATTACATCATTCCTTGCATACCTGGAGGCATTCCTTGTGGCATATTGGCGCCTGAGCTTTTTGAACCTGCGATCACATCATCAATTCTTAGAATTAATTCTGTAACTTCTGTTGCTGATTTAACTGCTTGAGTTTTAATCTTTAAAGGTTCTATAACTCCTGCATTCCAAGCATCTACAACTTTGCCAGTGAAAACATCCAATCCAGCCCATTTCTTATTTTTGTCGTGTTGAGCTTTTAGATCGGTTAAAGCATCTATTGGATCAAGTCCTGCATTTTCTGCTAGAGTTCTCGGAATTATTTCTAGTGAAGTTGCAAATGCTTCTGCAGCTAATTGTTCTCTACCTGATAAAGAGTTTGAGAATTTTCTTAGTTCTTTTGCTAATTCTATTTCTACTGAACCTGCACCTGCAACAACTTTTCCTACTTTAATTGCTGAGATAATATCTCCTATTGCGTCTTGCATTGCTCTTTCAATCTCATCAACTACGTGAGCAGTGCCGCCTCTGATTAATAGAGTAACTGCTTTAGGATTTTTACAATCTCTGATATATGTCATTTCTTCATCATTAATTTTGATTGATTCTACTGAACCTGCATAACCTAAATCTTCTTTTGTTAACTCTTTTAAGCTTGAAACTATTTTAGCACCTGTTGCTCTTGCAAGTTTGTCCATGTCTGATTTTTTAATTCTTCTTACTGCATAAATACCTGCTTTTGCTAAATAGTGTTGAGCTAAATCATCAATACCTTTTTGACATAATAGAACTGTAGCATTTGATTGAGCTATTCTATCAACCATATCTTTTAGTATTTTTTCTTCTTGGTCTAAGAAACCTTGAAGTTGATCTGGACTGGTGATTTGTATTTTAGCATCTGTTTCTGGAGATTTAACTTCAATTGCTGCATCTAGTAAAGCGATTTTTGCTTGTTTTACTTCTTTAGGCATACCAGAGTGAACTGGTTCTTTATCTAGTACAATACCTTTGATTAGTTCTGAGGATTCTGAACTATCTCCTGTTTTCTTTTCTATCTTAATATCATCTTTGCTAATCTTATTGTTTTCTGAAATTTGTTGGATAGCTTGAACTGCTAGGTTTGCTAGGTGTTCTTTAGAAGCTTCTGCACCTTTTCCTGTCATTGCAGTGATTGCTATTTTAGTTAGAGTTTTAGTATCTTTTTCTGTAACTGGTTCTGCTAGATTGTTTAGGATTTGTATTGCTTTTTCTCCTGCTAATCTATAACCTTTTGCTATGATTGTTGGATGAACATCTTGATCTAGTAAGTTTTCTGCTTGTTTTAGGAGTTCTCCTGCTATAACAACTGCTGTTGTAGTTCCATCTCCAACTTCATTTTCTTGAGTTTTAGCAATTTCAACTATCATTTTAGCTGCTGGATGTTCAATATTCATCTCTTCTAGAATTGTTACACCATCATTTGTTACTATTACATCTCCAATGGAGTCAACTAACATTTTGTCCATGCCTTTTGGACCTAGAGTTGTTCTAACTGTTTCTGCTGTTAGTTTTGCTGCAGCTATGTTATTTCTTTGAGCTTCTCTTCCTTGAGTCCTATTTGTATCATTTGCTAGTATGAAAATTGGTTGGTTATTTTGTGTCATTTTTTAGTATCCTCCCTTAGTGTGTTATGGTTTAATTTAAAGGTATTTTTAAGGTTTTTGGTTTTGAGATATAGATTTTATTTCCCACCCGTTCTACTTCAAACGTCAGTTCCCCTTTTGTGAAGAAAACTCCTAACCAGAAAATATTATTTAACCTCTTTTGGAATTTTGTTTTTCTTGAATTTGTTTTTTCATTAATTCCCACAATGTATTTAAGACTTTATTAGGAATTTTAACATTATAATCTTTCTTAAGGGTTTCCAAACAATCACCTAAATCCATTACTGCTCTTTTTTCACCTAACTTAATCTGATTTTTAGCCTCATCAATTAGGATCTCCCAATCTACAGTTCTATTCTCTATAATTGTTTTAATATCATCCATATCTTTTGTCCTATTAGTAGCACATTTCATTATTATGATGTCATGAAGATCTGCAACCTTTAAAATAAAATTTTTGCCAAATTCATAGGTTTTTAAAGATCTTTTTTTCATGTTATCTGAAAAAATAAAGTCTATAACCTTTGTTACAAATAAATCAAATCTTTCATTTTCTAAAATAAGCATATCTGGTGTATTCCTATTAACTTTATAAACTGATAATGGATCTTTGTCTTTATAACCAATTTCTTTTAAAGCAATTTTAAAATTATCTTTATCTTCTTTATTTTCAAAAACTAAATCTATATCAAAGGTTATATCTTTTAATCCATGAAGCATCATAGCAGTTCCACCAATTGCATAGATTATGATTGGATGTTTTAATTTCTTTGATATTGCTTCAAATAGTTTAGCTTGATCTTCTAATTGAATCATTTTTTATAGTCCTCCAGGTCTATTTTATTAAATGGCAAGTATATTTTCCATAAGTTTTCTATTTCTTTAAAATCTTTTGATTTAATATCAGGTATTGTATAGTTAAAGGTGTATTGTTTTTTAGGTAGTGCATGGTTTCTGAAGGTTTTTGTCATTCTTCTAACCCTCATTATAGTTTTAGTCATGTCATATAAAGCACCAATCTGTCTTTCAAGATGGTTTGCTTTTGCTAGAGTGTATAACTCTGACCAATCGGTTATATATTTAAATAAAGCTAAAGCTGCTAAAATTGTTCTTAGATTTTTTGTTTTTACTGCAAATATCAAAGTTTCTTCTATAGATATCTTTCTATTGTACACTTTATAATCTTGTCTTGGTGCTATTTTTATTGGAGAATATTTGTTTATTAAATCATAATAACTAGTTAGTTTTAATCTATTTTCTTTTGAAATATAATAAATTCTTGTTTTATTGGTGTATCTTGTTTTGACATAACCTTGTTTTCTTAACCTGTGAATATAATAAATAGCTTTTTGCTTGTTTACATCTAAAAGAATCATGACTGAATTGATTGTTTGAGTACCATATATTTTATTTAATAATTCTTCTGTTTTCATAGTTAAATGTAAGCATAGGTTATATATAAAGGTTTCTATTCTTATTTAATAAAAGTTAAATGTGAAAGAACTATTATATAAACCTTTTGTTTTTTTTAAAATTATTAATTAAATGTAACAATAGGTTAAAACTTAAACACATTTTTTTTATTTCCCACCCGTTGTACTTCAAACGTCAGTTCCCCTTTCTCTAAGCTTAACTCTACAGTACCTCCGAAAGTTGATAAATTTATTGGTCTCAAAACTTAAAAATCTACTGAAAAACTAATAAAATTTGATAGGATTCTAAAAATCTTAGAATCTCCTTAGAAAACTAACTTAAAATTCAATAAAAGTAGAGAATAAAATATACTTACAACTAACAAAATAAATTCAAAATCCTAGAGATAATTGTTATCCACCACCAGGATCGATTAATGTATAAAGCACAACTCCAAAAAATTTGGCAGTAATAAACGGCTCTTTTGGAATGAACTTTAAGATTGCTATCCCAACAATTATGTTAACCAATACCCAAAGGTTATACAAACAAGAACAGAACATAAAATAAAACAATCTTACAATATGTTTCTTTGATGTTGTTCTTGCTTTAAAGTCCTGTTTAACTCTATAAGAAGTTTCAATTCCCCACCTTTTGCTATATTCACAGAATAAAATTTTGGCATTGTCTTCTGTAACTCTAAGATTTGTAGCAAATGTTCTTTTGTTATTATCTTTATCTTCTACAATCACTAATTTGAATTTAACTTGGTCAAAATTCTTTCTTCCCATTATATAATCCAAAACTTTAGGAGAATCATGTTCTTTTATCAACTTCTTTATTTTACTATTTTGAATGGCAGGCATTAGCCACTTAATTTTCTGTTTATACAAAGCATCAATACATTTTACATTAAAAAAACCTCTATCAACATACACATTTCTGATACTGATTTTACTTTTAGCATAAGTTATTAATTCATCTAAAACTTTGCTTTTCTCGTCAAAAGCATGCATAGGCAAAGCAAGTAAAGTAAACCGTCTTCCACTTTCCACAATATTTACAGTAGCAAATCTAAAGCAGTGAGTAGTTCCTTTTTGTGGCTTTGTTTCACAAACCATAAAATCATTCTTATCCCCATAATACAACCAATCATGCAAATCAATAGCAATGTCTAATTTTCTCTTTTTGAAAACATTATTTTTCTTTGCTATTTTGAATATTTCTTCAAAAGCTTTTTTGAAAACATCTTTTATCTCATCCGATGTAAATTTATTTTTTACATGATAAAGTAAAGTATCAGCAGAAGGTGTGTTGTCTTTCATAATAAACTTAAAAGTCTGAGAGCCATTCTCAGTAAAATCATGATTCATAGCAACGTGAGTTAATAGATCTAAGAATTTTTTTGTATTATATTTAGCAGTATAATGCAATTTAAAATTTAAGAAAGGATAAATTGTTTCTTTGATTAGTTTGCATAATTTCTTTAATTCTTTTATTTTAGTTTGTTGAATATCTTTATGATTTTGTTTAAATTTAATTGGTTTTACAAGGTTAGAGGTTGGTGTAAATTTGGCATTACAATCCTTGCATTTGTATCTTGCTTTCTTTCCTTGTTTTGTTATATTATAACCAAATTTTACAACATTATTAGAACCGCAAAACCTGCATTTCAAATTGAGTTTTTTTGTCTTGTTGAACTTTCCAGAACCGGCCCTATGCAAAGATTTATATTTCTCTTTATACTTATTCTCTTTAGTGGGGTTTGTTTTCGTCATGAAGGCTTACCTCGCTCCAGAGGGTTGAGACTGTAAATCAATACCCTCTGGTTACTTTAATTATTCATATATTACTTATATATATAGTATATCTAATATATAAACACTTCTATTGTATAGTATATATGTTAAACGTTAAGTTTATATACTATTGATATAATAATTATAATGAGGACAAAAATGACAAGACCTTTAGCTAAATGGATCATGTATAGATATTCGGTTCTATGGAATAAATTTGGGGATAAAGAATTTGGTCATAATGATGCTTTTAAGATATTAAATAAAGATAAGATGCTTAGTATTGCTTTATCCGAATTAAGACAATCTGCATGGTTAGAAATAAAATTAGATCCAAATGATGCAAGAAAGAGAATATATAAGTTAAAAAGCCCTGACCAGGCAATTAAAGAACTGGAAAACGAGAAAATTAAATAAAAAAGATAAAAAACCCCACAAAAAAAGAGGATAAATAAAAACCCAGCCTTCCAATCGGGGGGGGGGCGAAGCAAAAAAGAGTTGGTAAAAACTTAGTATTAACAATATTCATAGTTTTATTTCTTTCAATTATCATTCCTGTTGTTTCTGCACAACAAGAAATAATTTCCCCGATTGTCCATATCAATACAGAATTAGCCGGCGTGGATTTAAATCAAGCACAAGTAAATGATATTACAGATGATGATACAACAAATATTGGTGTAACTAAGTCAATATTATTGACTACAGAATTAAGTGATACCTCACAAATCATAGGTAGTTTAACTGATGCGAATTGTTCTATGGTTTATTTTACTGATGGTGGATTCGGTAATGGCGGAACCTTTGAAGTTTATGATAGTTTCGGAGGAAATTTGTTAGATTCTGTAACTATTACTGAATCTATTGCAATAGATAAAACTCTTAATCTTATTAATTTACAAACAAAGGGCTTATCAGCATCTGAAGTTTCTACAATGGCCGTGTATGCTAGAAACACAATTGCAGGAGCAGCAAAGCTTTTTTATGCTGATAAAATATCATGTATAATTGATTATGTTCCGTCAGCACCTCCTTCAATAACTTCTGAAAGCATAACTACAGGTTTGACATCTGGAGAAACAGCAACAGTAAGGGCAAATATAACTGATATCTCCCCAATTTCTATGGTTTGGTTTACAATTAATAATACAAATGGAATTTTAACAAATTATACAATGGTACAAGAAGGTTCAAGTAATTTTTATAATGGGACTTTTAAAGCTGGAAACATAGGAACTAACTATTACAAAGTATATGCAAATAATACCTATGGGATATTAAATAATACTGCAAGTTGGCATACTTTTAGTGTTTCAAAACCTTCTGGAACCCCACAGAATGAAGATTATCCAAATAAGGCACTACCTTCATCAACAATAAAGATAACTGCTGATTTAGTGGCAACTGATTTATTAGAAGAGGTATATGCTTACCTAAATATTCCAAGAAAATTCTTATTTATTGAAACTTCTACTTATCCACAGAATCAAAGCAAGGGGAATTTTTCTCCCGGAGAAACAAAAACAGCAACTTGGTTACTATATAATCCCGGTACAGAATCCAGTTATTCATTTAACATAACTTGGACAGATAAATATGGTAATGATTGGCAAGGTTCAAATAAAAATATCTTAGTACAATGGGCTGTTAGTCAATTGAGTGTATCTTCAGATATCGGTTCTTTCTATTCCCAAAATGAGAATGTAGACATATATTCAATAGTAACAGGTTCAGATGGGGGGTTGGTTTCAGCAGCAGTTAATGTAAATACAACATATCCAAATGGAACTCAGTTATCAGCAGGAGCATCAACAGAAGTATCTATTGGAAGATTTAAATATAATTTTAATCTGCCTTCTGGAGCTCCCACTGGGACTTATCAGGTAAAAATAGATGCAACCTATGGCAGTAATGAAGCACATGAAGTCCGAACTTTTCTAATTAGCCCTGTTTTAGAAAATATAAATGATATTGTTAATTATATTAATCAAACAATAACAAACACAATAATACCTTATCTTGAAGAAATAAACTCAACAACGCATACAACATATTCTTATTTAACAGACACAATAAAGCCACAACTGAATGGAATCGGTGAAAATGTTTCTTATATTAAAGATAACATGGCAACATCTTCTGCTTTATCTAATTTACAAAACGATGTTACCTGGTTAATAAGTAATGTTGCTACTCAAGAAAACATTACAATACTTGAAGGAAAAATAGACATAATAGATTCAAATGTGGATATTTTAATAACAACAACAGATTGTTCAAATCCTGTAAACTCTGTTTTATGCAGTTATTTAGATAATACAAATTCAACTGTGACTGACCTAAAAACTAATTGGGGATCCTACAATGCAGAAGATATAATGTTTGAATTATATGAAATTAATACAACCACTCAAAATACTTATTCTTACTTGCAAAATGAAATAACAACAAAATTAATAGAATTAAACACGACAACTCAAAATATTTACATAGATACTCAAAACTTATTAACAAAATGGGGAACTTATACTGCAGAACAGATTTATAATATTTCTAATGCAACCTATTACAAGACAATTGATATTTACAATGACATGGCAACTGCTTCCTCTTTGTCAAGCATACAGACAGATGTCACTTGGCTAATAAACAATGTTGCCACACAGGAAAATATGACTTTAATAAATTCAAAAATAGATACTATAGACTCAACTGTTAATACTATTAAGAACCAAACAGATTGTTCAGTCCCTGCAAATTCAGAATTATGCACTTTTTTGGATAACACAAATACAACTGTTAGTGATATAAAAGATAACTGGGGCTCTTATAATGCAAGCGAGATTATAACAAGATTAATAGAGATAAACACCACTACGCAAGATAACTATGATTACTTGCAAAACACAGTCTATACAAGACTAGATGAAACTTACAACAACACACAACAAACTTTAACTTATATTGGAAATCCCAATGATGATGAAAACCAAAACACACTATTTGGAGAGCATGTTTATACACAGAATAGATTAACAGAGATAAATGGAAACTTAACAGAAGTAAGAACTATTGTAACTCAAATCAACATAACAACAGAAGCAATTAATTCGACTGTTTCAACAATATTATTAGAAGTTGATGATTTAGAAGAATTACATCAGTGCTCTATAGTTCCTAATTCGACTATTTGTAATCTATTAAATTTAATAAGAATAGATACACAAAATATATATGCTCTTACTGTTGAAATTAATCAAACAACACACACAACCTATTCTTATCTTACAGATACTATTTATCCAAAGCTTGATATAATAGAGAACAACACAAATAACTTGTTAAGCAACAGTACAGAGGTCTGGAATAAGCTTCTTATGATAGAAGGAAGTATTACTGATATTTCTGTTGATACTGAAAACCTGATTAATATCACTAACTGTTCTGGAACATCATGGTATTCTGATACCTCAAGTTTATGTTATATTCTTAATGATATAAAAACAAGGTTGATTGAAATAAATACTACAACACAAACAACACTAAACAACATTGTTAGTGTAATAATGCCCCAACTAATAACAATTAATACAACAGTTAATACAATAACCGAGTATACGGATACTTTAGAAGATGAACTTAATTGTGTAAACCCTACAGATTCAGATATTTGTTTCAGACTTAATTTAATTCAGAATTACACTATAACCTTAGAAACCAATCTGGCAACTTTAACAAATAATTTAGAATCCCATAATTCAACAGTTTATTCCCAATTAGATAACATAATAACAATAATAAACACAATAAATACTAACACGGACAGTATAGAAGGAGGACAAGATAATATTCTAAATAGTTTATCACAACTTCAGGATAATATTACTATGATTTTAAATGATTTAGGAATTCCTCCTGGTTTTACTTTATGGGGAAAACTTATAACATTAGAGTCTCTTGCAACCCAGATTAATTCTACTGTAAATACAATAAATGATAATACTGATGAAGCTGAAACATTGGTTCAGGATATTATAAATTTAGTAGCTTGTACTAATTCAAGTTCAGGAACAGTTTGTAATAAGATGAATAGTTTGTCAACAAGTATTAATGATTTACAAATAATAATGGAACAGAATCAATCAACAATTTACACTAAATTAGTTGAAACTTTTGATAATGTAACTAATACATATAATAAGGTAAATGATGTTATTGGTTATTTGGATTGCACTATTCAAACAACAGATTCAGTGTGTTGGAGATTAACAAATATCCAGAATAACATACTTGAAATAAATACCACAACAAATAATATTCTAAATAATTTGACTTTAATTGTGATTCCTAAATTAAATACTATTGATACTAATATCAATGAAATTAAAGATAATATTAATACATTAGAAGCAAGTTTTAATTGCACATTAATTACCCCAGAGAACATTTGTTATAGGCTTAATTTAATTCAAAATTATACAAATAATATTGGAGAAGATATCTTTAATTTATCCACACAACTAACAAATCATGATACAAACATAATTACAAGATTTAATTCAATTAATAATAATTTAAGTTTGATTTATGATGATACACAATATATAAGAATCCAGAATTTTAGTGGTGGTTCAGGAGAAGGTTTAACAACTGATCAGAATGCAACCTTGTACAATATTATCACAGTAGTTAATAATAACAAAAATTTATTATTAAGTATTAACGAAACAGTTAATGATATAAAAACAATCCAACAAACAAGTTTGGTTACTGGTGCATTAAAAGTTGAACATACTACTGTTAATGAGTATAGGAGGGGAGAGGAAGGAAGTTCAGTTGTATTAGTTACATTAAATGGCGTTCCTATTTCGGGAGTTACTATCACAGGAGATTATTATTATCCAAATCAAAGTTTATGGTTAGATGATGCTGTTTTTACTGAAATAGAAGATACTGGAATGTATTATTATAATTTCACAGTTCCAATTACTGACCCGGAAGGAGTTTATAAAGTTAAAATTACAGCAGAACAATCCACCTCTGGTTCGTCTGCAGGAGATAATTTTGAAGATGGAAATGCAGATGGTTGGTCTACAACAGGTGCGACATATGTGGTTGTAGATGAAGGACAACCTCAAAATTATGTTTATCAAAAAACAGATTATGGTGGATTTATGTTTGCTTGGTCAACTGCAATGGGTTCTCAAACTGATTATACTTTGACTGCTAAAGCAAGGTCAGATGGGTATCAAGGTTATTTTGGATTAACCTTTAGATATCTTGATAGTGGAAATAATTACATAGTTTATGCTAGGCAAGGAGCAAATAATTTAAGATTAATGAAGCATACTAATGGTGGTGTAGCAACATTAACTGAAACTGCTTATAATTCTTTAGTAACTAATGATGGACAATGGTATAATTTTACAGTAATTGTAGAGGGTGCTCATTTCTTAATTTATGTTGATGATGTTTTATACATTGACTATACTGATATTGGTTCACCACATGAAACTGGTTATGTTGGAGCATTTACATATAATTCAATAGCTTCTTGGGATGATTTTAATGTAATAGCATCTGGAACTGCTGATTATGCTTATTCTATGATTGATTTTAAGATAGATGATACAATAATAGAAGCTATTCAAAATGTGTCTAGTGAATTTAGTATTACAAATTTAGTAACCAGCTCACCAAAATATCCTAATGAAGCAGTAAAAGTAGAAGCTACATTTGCAAATAAGGATGGAAGCGTTACACCGGATACAATTGACATGACTATCTATAAACCTGATTATTCTACAGTTTGGTATAGCGCAGATAAAGACGATTTCTCTGTTCAGAATGGAATTTGGTATTGGCCAGAGATGGTTGAAAGTACCCCAACAACCGGAACGTATTATGTTAGTATGAACGCAACTTATAATGGCTATGAAGATTCAAGGACAACACAGTTTAGAATAGCAACAGGAGGACCTTATAGTGTTGCTTTGAATTGTCCTTCAACAAGTAATGTTGGTTCTAGTTTAGATTGTACATTGGTAATAGTAGATGAGGGTGAAGCAGAAACAGAAAGTATTTGTGATGTCTGGGTTGATACAAACGGAAATTTAATAAGAGATATAACTGAACCTCAAAAACAAAAATCACAAATTACATGGCCTCAACAAAACAGAAGTATACCCATCTCTATTGATATCTCAAATTCGCATCCGACAGGTGATTATATAACAAGAGCAAGTTGTAGTTATGTAAATTCAGGACAGCCGGATTCTACTGCTTCAGATTTTGTTACATTGAACACAGCTACACCAGATGGTGGTTCTGGTGGCGGAGGAGGCGGAGGTGGAGGAACTGGAGGCACAGTAACACCAACTCCGAAACCAATAATACCTGAAGAAGAGGGTGAAAAAATAACTGGAAGAACAATAAAAAAGTCTGAACATTTAATGGATGTTTTAACAAAAATCTTAGATGAATATAAACACATTAATCCAGGTGGTAAAGTTATAATGGAATTAACATTATACAACTTTGGAACAGAAGAAATTAAAGATGCCAAAGTAAAATATTGCGTAGAAAATGATAAGAGGGTAAAAGTAAAATGCTATGAACAAACTATTGCTATTTACACAAAAATTCAGTTAGTTAAAGAGTTTTTGATTTCATCAAATACAAAACCTGGAGAATATTTCATTAAAACAGAAATTAGCTATAATAGTGAAACAGCTACATCTGAAACAAGTTTTGAAGTTGTAGAAGAAACTTCTAAGATGATTTCTTCATCTAATTTGATTTATATTTTAATAATTTTAATTGTTTTAGGAATCTTAATTTATTTAGGAATAAAGAAAAAAAAAGAAATTAAAGAGTTGTTTAGGAAAAAGCGTAAAGCTAAAGAAAAAGTTACTGCATACAATATATTAAATGTGAAAAATATTATTATTGCTGTTTTAGCTGTAATAGTTTTAGCTTCTGTTTTATTCAACATTTCAATTAAAGAAATTCCTTCAAAAATAATTAATGTTCTAAGTGCTGTAAAATTGCCCCCTATAAGTTTAAACTGGTGGTTTGTTTTTGGTGCCTTGTTAATTTTATTCTTAGCAGGGATATTTGTTGTTTTAATCTTTATTCTTAAAGAAATTAGAAAACTGACTGCTGGAAAAAGATCAAGAGAGTATTCAGAAAAGGGAAAAGCAGAACATAAAACAAACAAAAAGATGCTATTGATCATAGGGGTTATTGCATTAATTATTCTATTCTTACTTATGTTAATCTCAAATCCAAGTATTACTGGAAATGTAGTTGGAGCTACTAATACAGGAAATGGGGTTTGGTTCCTTGGGTTTATTTTGATAATTGGAATTGTTGGCTTGTTGATTTTTAGTAGTAAAAATAAAAATAAAGAAATTTTTCAGGAATCCAGGAATATAGAAGAAAAATCAATTATCGAAAAGAAAACTGAAATTAAATCTTCACATCAAGACTTACAAAATTTACACTCTGTTGGGTTTAAAGTTAAGCCAAGTGCAAGAGAAAGATTAGAAAAAATGCAGGGTTTGGATAAGCCAAGTCCTGGCGAAATAAGAACTAATGTTTACAAAATGTTGGAAGAAAATGGAATTGATGTTGGTAATTCTTCAGTATTGCAAAAAACATCATTACAAAAACCTGAACAAACTAAGCCAGAAATACAAACTAAAAGAATCTCTGCACCAATTAACAAACAAGTTATACTTAATCAATTGAAAGAGGTGTATAAATAATGGGAAAAATTATAGGCATTATTTCAATAAAAGGCGGAGTTGGAAAAACTTCTGTAGTTTCTGCTTTAGGAGCTGCAATAGCTAATGAATTTGATAAAAAAGTTTTGTTAATAGATGCTAATTTTTCTGCTCCTAATTTAGCTTTGCATTTGGGTTTAGTAAATCCAAAGATTACCTTGCATCATGTTCTAAACAACAGAGCTAATGCTAATGAAGCTATTTATCAAACAGAGCATGGTTTCCATATCATGCCGGGAGCTTTGATTTACAAAAAAATTAATCCATATAAATTAAAAGATAAAATAAATCATTTAAGAGATTATTATGATGTTATTTTAATTGATTCCTCACCAACTTTAAATGAAGAGATATTAGCAACAATGATAGCAAGTGATGAATTATTTGTTGTTACAACTCCGGATCATGTTACTCTAAGCACAACTTTAAGAGCTGTTAAATTAGCTAAGCAGAGAAAAACCCAAATAAAAGGGTTAATCCTTAATAAAGTTCATAATAAAAATTTTGAATTAAGTTTAAAAGAAATAGAGGAAGCTGCTGACTGCAATGTTTTAGCTGTTCTGCCTCATGAAATAAATATTTTAGAGGCATTATCAAAAAATACTCCAAGCACTTTGCATAAACAATCTGAATCAACATTTGAATATATAAAATTAGCTAGTGCTTTGATTGGTGAAGAATACAAAGATCCTAGATTTAAATTCAAACTTAAAAGATTATTTGGAAAAATTCCAAAGCAGGATATTAACAGAACTATTTTTAGAGAAGAAAGAAAGTAAATAGTTTATTATTGGATGGATTATTTGGATTTATTGGTGGATTAACAAGGGCTTTTGTTGGAATTTTAAAGTATAGACTACCAAAGAAAAAAGGCAAATTTAAGCCTATTGAATTAGCATTTACAATAATTGCTTCTGGAATAATTGGATTGTTTTGCGGACTATTAGTTGCTACTGACTTTAAGCTTAGTTTATTAGCTGGTTATGCTGGAACTGATTTAATTGAAGGAATTTATAAAATAAGAAGAAAGCAGAAAATAGCTATTTAAAGCCGAAATTCTTAAATAGATTGAACCCTAAAATCTAGTTGACGGTGCCATCAACTTTCGGAAGTACTGTCTAAGCAAAAACCTTAAAAACCCCGATAACCTTAAAATAACATGACAAGACCCGACATAGGATTTTTTGATGGCCATAAATATTTATTATCAAAAGTCTTTTGGCAAGCTAAAGAAATAGCTGAAGAAGAAGGTCTAGAATGGAGACATTATGATATATGTCCCTGTCAACAAAGTATAAAAAATTATTCTTTAGAAAACTTACCAAAAGTAGCAATAGTTTATCCTCATACAGTACAACCAATTGGATGTTCTCAAGGTATAGAAGCATTCGCAAAAAAAGAAGAAAATGTTATGATTTATATTCCTATTCTTGTTTCTGATGAAACCCTAGGTATGATTACAAGCATAATAGGTGTTAAAAAAAATGTTACTTATGTTGTTACTGAAGATTTAGCTCGTTTTACTACTAATGCTAAGGCTTTTGAAAATGCTTCAACTTGGAAAGATTTAAATGAAAGAGTTAAAAACTGGGACAAGTTTCATGAACATTAAAACCTAAAAACATCCTCAATCTTAACCTTAAAAACTTTAGAAATTTTCCAAGCCAATTCCAAAGAAGGATTATACTTTCCCTTCTCCAAAAAAACAATAGTCTCTCTTCTAACTCCAACTTTTCTAGCTAAATCATCTTGAGTTAAATCAAACTTAGCTCTTAACTCTTTAATTCTTGTTTTCATTTCTTACCAACTTTGTCATAATAAAACAAAGACAACAAACAAATAATTAAAGCTCCTCCAAACATAATCACAAATAAAGGTATTAAAATCGCTTCATTCTTCGTCAAATATCCATAAGCTACACTTAAAGCACCAAAAAATACTGTAAACAAAAAAGCATTTCTTGAAGCTTTTCCAATATTTACTTCGATTCTTTCATCATTTAATTTGTAAACAGAAAAATAAGATAAAAATCCTAGAAAACCTAAGAAACCAACCTTACCTTCTACAAAATAAAGTAAACTTAGTAAGCTTAGAAAACCTAGATACCAAAAAGAGTTTTTCATACTTCTCTCCCATTGTAATACATCCAAAAGCCAGCAAATAATAAAGCCATAATGCCTACTGTTACTCCTGTAACTTGTGAAATATCTCTGAAAGGAATTTTATCTGAAATAAAACCAATTCCTAAGAGGACGTATAGAGAAACCAAAAAAGCTTTTGACATTGCTCTTTCCATTACTCTCTGAGATCTTTCATCTTTTATTGGTAAACCTTTCTTCAAATCTTTATTACCTCTACTATAAACAATATAAGCAAACCATAAGATTGTTAATGCTATGATCAAGCCTAAAATTCCACCTATGATTTCTCCGTTTTGGAAAGCTTTAAAACTGAATAAAGATCCTGTTATGATAACAGCTAAACTTATTACTAAAATTGCTATCATTCTTATTTTATCTTGATTCATTGTTTAATACCTCGCTTATTCAAGTAAAAATATATTCCGAAAAACATTAATCCAGAAGCTATAACTACTACTGCAACTAACATTTCTAATTTAATACTGCCTAAGTTGAATTTATCCATGTAAATATTAACCCACATAACTAAAATAGCAGACCAGATAGCTGTTATCCAAGCATAATAACCTGCTCTTAATGATATTTGTTTATTTAACTCGTCATCAAACTTAAAACCCTGTTTTTCTGTTTTTATTTTTTTAATAACTAGGGTTAAAGCAGCTATGTTTAAGATTAAAACTAGTAATACTAAGAAATGTGCTTGTGAGTTTATTGTATTTTGTTTTATACTTGATACTAGATAGAAAGCCATTATTGTTAGGCAGGATATGATTATTCCTGCTATTGTTAATTGTTTTTTGTTCATTGTTTCTCCTTTGTTAGATTTTTTTAACATTATGTTAGAAATAGTTAACTTTATAGTATTTAAATGTTTTGGTTTTTAATTTTTCCCGCCCGAGCGAAGAATATGCGTGGATCCCCTTTCTCTTAATTATAATCTATCACAATAATGCTTTTTAACCTCTAAACCATTATAATAACATGATCATAAAATCAAGTGAAATATCTTCTTACTTATACTGTCCAGTTAGTTGGTGGCTTACAAGAACTCAGGGTTTTAAAAAAACAGATGCAAGTGAACAAGGAGTAAAACATCACGAGTTAACAGCTAAAAATCAAAAAGTTTATAAAAATTTGAAAATGGTGATAAATGTTTTAATTGTTGTGATTGTGTTACTTATTGTTTATTGGTGGTTGAATTTTTAATCTAAATCTTCTGTAACCATGAAGTCTCTCATCTGATCAAGCCAACTATAACAAAATTGTCCAAACAAACTTAACCTTTTATCTGTTTTCTTTTCCCAAATAGGTCTTCTTACTCTAGCACGCAACATAAGTCCATCTGCAGACCTAAATGTCTGTTCTATTCTTTTACTCTCGCTTTTTAGATATTCATCACTCAAAGCAAGTTTTTCTGGATTCACTTTTGTAACACTATCCCCTTCTACAGAAATCCCTCTAACATGATGTATATTCTCCTGAGAAACATTGATAAATCCTTTTTGAATATCATCTCTAAAATCACAAAGATTATCAGCTAATTTTACCGCTCTGCCATAGACTCTTGCTAATTGCACAAATTCATTCAAAATTATTGGAGAATCTAAAATATAAAGGAATTGAGATGCGACTAAAGCACCAACACCTAAGGTTATTTCATCTAATGCTGCTTGGTCTAAAATTTCCCATCTTCTCTGAAAGTTCTTTTCTTCCATTTTCCAAAAGTTAAGTACTTCTTGATAAGTATGTTTGCCAATCGAACGATCAGTTAAATGAAAAAAAGGTGCAGAAGCCAACTTATGTAAAGTGTGTCCTAAATCAACAATTGCTTGTTCAGTAGGTGTTGAGGCTATAACGTTTTCTCCTAAATAACTTTGCTGAAAAATTTGTTCAATATATCTCAATTGTCTTAAAGGGTTGGAACTTGAATCAAGTTCATCATCAACCATTGCTAGTCCATGGTTTGTTAAGTCTAGAACTCTAGCTTTTTCCTCATCTAGAAGATTTCGCATTTTAGGATAGATTAAGGTTCTTCCATATCTAGTCATTTCATCAATTCTTTCATCAGCCAATTGCTTTTCTAATTGATTATCCATTTTGTTTATTTCAGAACAAGTCTGAGGTCTTATTCTAAATTTACCATCCATGAAAGTTGGAAGGTGCTTCTTTTTCTCTAATTTTAATATAATCGGCTAGCGGTTTACCATCGATTTCTAAATAACATTTTTGTCCATTAATCTCATAAAAAGTTTCAGGTGCTTTTTCACCTATTACATCTTCGGTTTTTAATTCAAGTGTAGATCTTTTAAGTAATTCTTTTACACCTCTTTGTAATTCACCCATTTTTTGGGATTCTTTTGATAATGTATCTGACATTACATTATAACCTGTTATTGCTATTGTACATCCAATAAATGCTGCAATAAAAGTCTCTTCAAATGTTAAGTTTTTTGCCATTTTCTATCCTCCCAGAATCAGCTTCTGAGGTCTTATTCACCTCTTAAATTTAAGTATTTTGGGAGTTTTTAAAACTTCCGATATACGTAAAATAAAGCAAAACAACAGGGGAACTTCACATATACATCACACTGGGTGGGAACTTAAAAGAAAACCCAACCACAACAATCTTTATTAAAAACAAACACCTAACACAATCAAATGATCACTTTAATAATAATCTTAACAATAATCCTAATCATCCTAATCCTACTAGCAAACTCAAAAAAACCACCAAAACCTCTTAGAAAAAAAGTAAAATACTCAGATCATGCAAAAAAACCTGTTAAAGTTTTTTTTTCAGAAAAATATCAATTAACTGGGAAACCTGATTATATATTAAAAACAAAAGATGGATTAATACCTTTAGAGATAAAAAGTTCTTTAAAACCTTCTAAACCTTATTATTCTCATGTTATGCAGTTGATTTCTTATTGTTTGTTAATGGAAGAAGAAGGTAATAAGCCTGAATATGGTTTGCTTCAGTATAAGAATGGGAATTTTTTTGTTAGTTATAATGAAAAACGTAAAGAGGAATTGTTGAATATTCTTAAAAATATGAGAGAGGTGAAGGAGTGTCCTGCTAAGGTTAAGAGTTCTAGGTGTGGGAAGTGTAAGTGGGGGTGTTTTTAGAGTTTAACTAAGCCCACCCGACGCAAGTATTTGTGAAGTTCCCCTTATGTTTTGCATTCCTTTTTTGATTAGCCGAAAAATATTATAGTTTTTCAAAAAGTTCTCTAAATTTATTCATATTTTTATCTGTTAAATTTTCAATATATGCTCCTAGTTTTAAATTAAATTCTTGAGCAAGATTAATTTTTTCATTACATTTTTCTTTTTCTACAGGTTCGGTTTCTAATGTTGAAACATAATACTGGTTATCGATCCTATCTTTTTTGAGTTCTGAAAATATTTTAAATAAATCTTCTAAATCAAAAAGTTCTTTTATTAAAATAACTGATGCAGAATGATTTTCACATTTAATCCCACATTTAAAAAATAGAGCCATAACAGTATTGTATATCGAATAATAAGCTTCTGTTAATGCATTTTCATAAATTCCTGCTTTATAAGCTAATTCTGCAACTTTTATACATTTATCGCTTTTTATTAAATAAGATTTAGATATCTCTTCTGAAGGTTCTACCAATTTTAAAGTTTCATTCTTTTTTAATTTATTCAAAAAACTTGATTTTTTCATAGTAGATTTCTGCTCCTTTTAAGATGATATGGTTTTTTATTATTTCTTTTATCAAAAGATCTTCTTTATTGAATTTTCCTATCTTTATGCTCAATTTGTTATAGGTTTCTAATTCTTTTTTTATTTTTTGATCTGTAGTATCAATATAAATATCTATGTCTGAATCTTTTTTATTTGTTCCTTTTGCATAAGATCCAAATAGGATTACCAGATTATTGTTTTTAATTATTTTTTTGAATAGAGGGGATAATTCAGGGTTTTTTACTAATAATTTTGCTAATTTGTAGTTTTCAGCGTTGATTATGTACGATTTTGAGATAAGATTCTTTTTTAGGAAGTAAATATGGTTTTTTCCTTGGGTTTTGTAATCTAGGATGTTCATATCCTTTAGTTGATTTAGATTTGTTTGTATTCTTGTTAGGGATGTGTTTAATCGCTTAGCTAGTTCTCTGCCATGTGACTCTTTTTTAAGTAATGCTAAGAGTATTTCATATTGATAATTGATTTTTATTTGTTTCATATGACTTTTTAATAATTCAATAGTATATAAAGGTTTTGGTTTAAGAAAATCATATAATAAACCTTTTACAGTTTTATTAAGAGATTATAGTATATAAATGTTTATTAAGAATTAAGAAATTAGTTTTTTAATGCAAATTCGTAACATAGTTTGGTTTAATAGGCCTTCTTACAAGTTAGCTAGAGGTGAAAAGTTAAGTAGTACTGAATTGTTAGCTGTTTTGCTTTATCGTGTTAAAGGTAGGAATGTTTTAAGTTTGGCTAATAGTTTAATTAGGAAGTATAATCTTAATGGTTTGAGTAAGTTTAGTTATAAACAATTACTTTATCTATGTAATAATGATAAAGAAGCTGCTTTACGGCTTTTGGCGTTTTTTAGGTTGAGTAAAGAGTTTTCTAAGTTGAGTAAGGGTGGGTTTAATGTTAAGGTTATTAGTTCTGCTAAAGATGTTTATGATAGGTTTGTTGATGAGCTTAGTAGTTATGAGAAAGAGGTTTTAAAAGTTGTTTTGTTAGATACTAAGAATGTTGTTATTGCTGATAGTTGCTTTGGATTTTAACTAGGCCCACCCGAGCTACTCTGGCGAATTTGAAGTACCCCAAGTGCGAAGAGTTTTTAGGTGCGTTGCCAAAAAGAATAAAAAAATAAAAAATCCCTTTAAAGGGAATATGGATCTCTTCTTTTACCTGCGCTCTTTCCAAGTAAGTAAACTATAACAATTACAATTACTGCTATAGCTCCTAAAATCCATCCTAATTTAATTCCTCCAACACCTGCTTTAAGATCTATTAAATTATCGGCATTACAGGAACTTTGTCCATCTGGACATGCAGGATCATACATCTCTCCTTGAGCTACAAAAGGTACAGTTTTATCAACTCTGATTTCTCTATATTCATCGTCTGATAAACTTGTAGTATATTGTCCATTCATTTTAAGATATTTCTTAGTTACTTCATCACCAACAGTTTTCTCTCCAGTAATTTTAACATCAGCACTCTCTTCTATTGCAGCATCCAATGTAATCTTTAAACCACCAACAGTTGCTTCTGAACCAACTTCCATATCCTTGGGTATATCGTTAACACTAATTCTTGCCATTGCCACAGTATCGTTTGAACCTGCGGAATAAGAAACTAGTTTAACTTTAAATCCTGAAACATCTGTTTCTGTTTTTCCTATAGTCCCTTCATAATTTATTGTTTCTGTACTACTACTTCCAGATTCTTCCTTATAAGGTGCATATCGTATTGTACATCCTGTTCTTTTATCTCCCCTATTATCGGCTTCTATGGTTAAAGATATAGCTTTTTGTGCAGGTCCTGTGTCCATAATGAATTTAGGACTTACATATTGTGCACCACTACCTGAACCAACACCTAAAGTAGAAGATACAACTGCGTCATCAGGGCTTCTACATAATAAGAAACCTTCAACTTTATGTGTAAAGTCTGTGTTTACAACATCAAAGATTAATTCTGCTGCTTTTTCTTTAGCAATACCAGGATTTGTTCTTTTCAATTGTATGCTGAGTCCTTCTGCACTTACCATGCTTACTAATAAAAGACCCATAACTAAAAATAAAAATATTGTTTTTGTTTTCATTTTTTATTTACCTCCATTTCAATGCTTTATTTATAGTATGAAACAGTATATAGTTTTTTAGTGAAACAAGTTGTTTCATGGTTTATTTCTTCAAAAACCAATCCTGTAGCATTATTAAATTTGTATTTCCACCGGGCCTTACTTCTAGGATATTCCTGTTTTCTAGTCTTTTTATTATCCTTGATAGAGTGGCCTTGCTTATGCCTGTTTGTTTTTGTATTTGAGATTGATACATCTTATTTTTGTTTTCTAATAGTAATTTTATAACTTCTTGCTCTCGTTTTTCTAAGGTTTTTAGGATATCTTTCTTCTCTTTTGATATTATTTTTCTTATTTTTCTATAGCATTTCTTTCCACAAATTAGTAGTATTAATAGTATAATTAAACCAATTAAAATAAAAAAAGCGAACCTAATATAGTCCTTTTTTCTATCTAAATAAGTATAACTATATTCAATCTCGATATTTGTGTCCTGATATTCATTAAGTTTAGGTTTCCATCCAATCTTTAATGAATTTTTTTCTGTAAATACTAATCCCTCCTCTGTAAAATCAATAAGTTTTGCTGTTTCTGGTAATGAGATTAATAAAGCAGATTCTTTAATCTTATCAATCTTTAAATTTTTATAAGCAGGAAAATTATAGATTAGTTTCCAATCACCATTTTTCTTAGAGGTTAATTGATCTGTAAGATATTGTAAAGTTATTTGATAGTCTTTTGTATGGCCTTCTGGTTTAATTACTATACTATTATCAACAGCTGCAAATTTCAATTCATTACTATCATCTGTTACTATAATTGATTCCGGAGAATATGCCGGAATGATTATTTCTACTACATCTGTAGAATCAAAAATATAAGTATTGATAACTTTAACAACACCATCATCGTAAACTTCTATCTCTGTGTTAATGTTATCAACATTATATGCATTTACTTGGTTTGCTAATAATACTAGGATTAATAGCAATAAGATTTTTTTCATTTTCCAAGGAGTTTATCTTTTGCCCTCACAAATTCTTCTTTAGTTAACACCCCTTTTTCATGTAATGAATGAAGATAATCTATATCTTTAGTTATCTTAGTATTAATCTTTTTTTCTACGTTTTTTACTTTTTCTACTACCTTGTGTTCTATATTACTTCCTTCTTCTGAAAGTTCACGCATTGCAATCTCTGATTCTTTTCCTAATTTCACAAAGTAAACTGATAAAACAATTATTACTATAGCAGAAATTATTGCTCCTAAAGTGATAAGTAAATTCTTTTTAGTTTTAGAATCATTCGCTCCTATGGCAGAGCCTGTGATTTCGTTTCCCGAAGAAAAAATACTTTTTATTTTGTTCCATAGTGAAATTTCTTCAGGTTCTTTTATAAATTCTATTTTTAATTGATCTTCTTGTTGTATTTTTTTTCCTTCGATCTCATAAGAGGCTGTAGCCGAGATTGGTATGGTTATTTCTGAGTTACTTGTAACTTCTACACTAAATTCCTTTCTACCATTAGCAGGTAAACTACTACCTCCACTGCAGGTGTTTCCTGAACAATCCCCCACAATAGAGATTATATCTGATATTTCTGCACCTGTACCAATCTTTATAGTTGCTTTTCCACTTAAATCTTCATCTAAATTATTAATTACACTTAAAGATAAAATTGCTGTTTCTCCTGGTTTAAGAGAAGCTTTGTTTGAATTAAGTTTTAGTTCATAGGTTTTAATACATTTACTATCCTTACATGATCCAGAAACACATTCTATATCGCATTTACATGGTTTTCCTATATTGATTGTTTCTTTTTCTACACACCTGCCATCACAAACATCCCATCCATTAGGACATCCACACTTGTCCATATGACAAGGTTTCCCATTTTTACAATCTGAATCCGTATTACATTCTATACATTTAAAATAATCTCCCATATCTGTACATTTTCCATTACATACATCTCCTTCAGAACTACAATCCGATTTTGTACCTAAACTTATACATTGATTATTGCTACAAACTCTATTTTTCCCGAATGGACAATCTTCCTTGCAGTTACAACAATTTTCACTTCCTTCACATTTTCCATCACCACAAGTATTTTCACATACCCGATTTATACAATTCTCATCAGAGGAGCATTTGTTCCCAATTGATCCACAATTATTATTAGAATCTAAATCTATACAATTTCCATTATCACAAGCATTTGGTCCATCTTCACAGGTTACATCTTCACAAAGACAATTTTCATTTCCATTAGGTATTCCATCTCCACAATATTCACAATCGCTTGTATCCCACCCTGAACAATCAGATTTGCATCTTGCAGTTTTTCCATTATCATAGAATTTATTTCCTATACTTGGTACCCTGGAACAAGCTATAACCTTGCTATCACATTGTTCACCAAAGTCAATATCTCCATCTCCACAATATTCACAATCACTTAAATCATAAGCATAACATTCTTCATGGCACTTTAATATCCCTCTTGCATCATTTTTTCCTGTTTGACTTTTACAGGTTTGACCTCCAAGGTCATAATTGTCACATTGTTCATCTCCATTTTTGATATTATCCCCACAATAAGTATAGGTAGTATCAAAGGTTTTTTTAACAATTTTATAATTACTAAAACTACAAGATATAGACTCTTGATCGTGACATTCAACACTTAAGATAGGATGGCCTTGATTTTCTCCTACTAAGATATTTGTAGAAAAAGAAATTTCTTCTGATGGCATTATCACCTCTTTTCCATTTATATATCTAAATTCTCCATCTCCCGGATTTTGATATGAGCATATTATTCCGCACCAGCTATTTTGATTTTTTATTTTAAGCCCATTTATAGTTTTAATCTCGCCTTCATATCCTACATATCCTACATCAAATGATGTTTGCCCATTATAATATATTTCAAAAGAAGTCGCAGAAACAAATGAATTGAAAATTAATATTATCAAAAGATATAAACTTATTTTTTTATGATTCATAGTTAATAACCTCCAATTTTATTGAATAAATAATGATTGAAACAATATATATTATTTTGCTGAAACAACTTGTTTCATGTGTTTCAATCCCCCTATTTGAATAAAAAACTAAAGAATGTAGATTATATAAATATTACTGAAGTAGAGTGGTTATTTAAGAAAGTCTATTAAATTATCTATACTCTATGACAATAATCCTTTTTAATAATCGTTAATCCTTAAAAAATCTATGAGAATCTTAAACTTACCCTGGTTTGATAGGCCTTCTGAAAGGTTGATTAAAAAGGGTCCTTCTGCTTTATCAGATCATGAGTTATTAGCTGTTATGTTGTGGAAAGTTCCTAATAGGAATGTTTTAGACCTAGCTAATTATTTGCTTAGGAAATATAACTTTAATGGGCTTTCTGATTTAGGTTATAGAAAGCTTTTAAGTTATTGTAATAATGATAAGGTTTCTGCTTTAAGGATAATGAGTTTTTTAGAGTTAAGTAAAAGACATGCTAAACTACTTAGAGGAGGTTATAGTAAAAAGAGTATTAGTTCTGCTAAGGATGTTTTTGATATGTTTGTTGATAGGTATAGAAATTATGAGAAAGAGGTTTGTTTTTTGGGATTTTAATAAGCCCACCCGTCGTAATCTTGCGAATTTGAAGTGCCCCTAGTGCGAAGAGTTTTTATGTGCGTTGCCAATTAAATTATTTTTTAAAGGAAATTTTAACATGACTAAGTGCTATTATGGATCCCCCAATTATAGAAAGTAAATGATCTGGATCTTTTTTGTAAAATGTAAAATACACTACTAATAAGCTTCCTAATATTAATTTAATACAATCTAAAATAAAATATAGATCTTTTCTTGTCTCATTTTTCATCTTCTATAAAATTGTCTTAAAAAGGCTAAGCAAATTACAATTAAACCCCCTATGTTATTTCCTTCCATTAATATAAAAAACCCTATAACTAATAGTATTAATGCAAATCCATCTATAGACTCAAAATTAAAATTTAGTTTACCTTTATTATTCATTTTCATTATTTAATATATTTTTGAAGTATATAAATCTTTATTAAGAATTAAGAAATAAAGAAATCTATGAGAATCCTAAATTTACCTTGGTTTGATAGGCCTTCTGAAAGACTGATTAGAAAGGGTCCTTCTTCATTATCAGATTCAGAATTATTAGCTGTTTTGTTGTGGAGGGTTCCTAAAAGAAATGTATTAAATTTTTCCAGATATCTTCTTAAAAAATATAATTTTAATGGTTTATCTGATTTGGGTTATAAGAAAATTTTAAGATATTGTGAAAATGATAAAGTTTCTGCATTAAGAATTATGAGTTTTATAGAGTTGAGTAAAAGATATTCTAAATTTGTTAAAGGGGGATTTAATACTTCAAGTAAACCAATTAATTCTGCAAAAGATGTTTATGATAAGTTTGTTGATGATCTTGGAAAATATGATAAGGAAGTTTTAAAAGTTGCTTTATTAGATAGCAAAAATATAGTTATTTCTGAAAAAGAGGTTTCAGTTGGAATTTTGAATAGTAGTTTAGTCCATCCTCGTGAAGTTTTTAGAATGGCAATTAGAGAGAATGCTAATTCTTTGATTTTGGTTCATAATCATCCTAGTGGTAGTGTTGAACCTTCGGAGGGAGATGCTCATGTTACAGAACGATTAAGAGAAGCAGGTAAAATTTTAAAAATAGAAGTAAAAGATCATGTAATAATTGGTAAAAAAGGGTATTATAGTTTCAGAGAAGAAGGAAAATTAACTTAATCTCCATTAGCTACATCATTACAAACTACTTTTGCTTGTTCTAAAACTAATTCAGTAGCTCTTTGTTGTTTATCTGGCGGATAACCATATTTTCTTAATAATCTTCTAACCAAAACTCTTAATTTAGCTTGAATGCTTTCTTTCATAGTCCAGTCAATTGTAGTATTTTTTCTAACTAATTCAGTAAGTTCTTTTGCTATTTTCTTTAGAGTTTCATCTCCTAAAACTTCAACAGCGCTATCATTATTAGCTAAAGCATCATAAAATGCAATTTCGTCTTCAGTTAATCCTAAATTTTTACTTCTTTTATCTTCTTTTTTTACTTTTTTAGCTAAATCAATTAATTCATCAACTACCTGAGCAGCTTCTATATTTTGGTTAGTGTAACGTCTAATAGTTTTTTCTAACATTTCCATAAAAGATCTTCCTTTTACTACATTTTTTTTCATTATCATTTTTATTTGATCATTAAGTAATTTCTTTAACATTTCAAATGCTAGATTTTTTTGTGGCATATCTTTTACTTCAGATAAGAAACCTTCTGATAAAATAGAGATATCTGGTTTTTTCAAGCCAGCAGCTGCGAAAATATCTACAATTCTATCTGAAACAATTGCTTTTGATAATATCTGATTAATAGCAGAATCTAAATTTTCTGTAGGTTTACCTTTTGAGATAATATTTTTTGAAATAATTGCTTTTAAAGCTTGGAAAAAGCCAACTTCTTCTTTAATTTTCATTGCTTCTTCATCTGGAACTGCTAAAGCAAATGCTCTTAATAATAAAGTAGTTTGTTTTAAGAATCTTTCTTTACCTTGTTTTTGTTTTAAAATATGTTCCATAGATTCATTCATGAAAGCTAGTTTTTCTTTAGATTTTAATTTGAAGAATTTTTTGTAATTAAAACCATGGAATATTTGAGTTACAATTTCATATTTTTCTAACATCAAAGCAACAGCTTGATCTTGATCAAAAATAGGTTTACCTTCTCCCCCGCTTTCTGTATAATCCATTACTGCTTTTTTTAGTTCAGTTCCAACACCTAAATAATCTACTACTCTTCCGCCATCTTTATCTTTGTAAATTCTATTTACTCTGGCAATAGCTTGCATTAAAGTGTGGCCTTTCATTGGTTTATCTAAATACATTGTATGTAAACTAGGAACATCAAAACCAGTAAGCCACATATCTCTAACAATGGCTATTTTGAAATCATCTTCTGGTTTTTTGAATCTATCTCCTAATTCTCTTCTTTTTTGTTTATTTCTAATATGTTGCTGCCACTCTTTTGGATCTGAAGCGGAACCAGTCATTATTACTTTTATTGATCCTTTTTTATCATCTTCATTATGCCATTCTGGTTTTAACTTGGTAATTTCTTTGTAAAGATCTACACAAATTCTTCTACTCATTCCTACGATCATAGCTTTGCCTTCTAGAATTTCGTTTCTTTCTTCGAAATGAGTAATTATATCTTTTGCTATTTTTCTTATTCTTTTTTTAGAACCAACTACAGCTTCTAGTCTTGCCCATTTACTTTTTAGTTTTTCTTTTTTTGTTTGTTCTTCTTGTTCTGTTACTTCTTCAAATTTTTGATCTAATAAAGGTCTTTCTTCTGGTTTAAGATCTAATTTAGCTAATCTTGGTTCATAATATATCTTAACTGTTGCACCATCTTCAACTGCTTGTTCTATATCATAAACATCAACATATTTACCAAAAACCGCTGGTGTTGATTTATCTGCTCTTTCTATAGGTGTTCCTGTAAAACCAATAAAAGAAGCATTTGGTAGAGCATCTCTAAGGTATTTAGCGTAACCGTAAGTTATTTCTGCTTTATCTTCTTTTTTAAGTACTTTTGCTTGGAAGCCGTATTGGCTTCTATGAGCTTCATCTGCTATGACTATTATATTTGATCTATCTGATAGTTTTTCGTAGGATTCTCTTGATCCTTCAGGGAAGAATTTTTGTATTGTTGTGAAAACTACTCCTCCTGATGCTACTTTTAATAGTTCTTTTAGTTTTCCTCTTGAATCCGCCTGATTTGGTTTTTGTCTTAAAAGTTCTTTGCATCTACCGAAAGTTCCAAAAAGTTGATCATCTAGATCATTTCTATCTGTTAGTAAGATTATAGTTGGGTTATCCAGGGTGAGTACTAATTTTCCTGCGTAGAAAACCATGCTTAGGCTTTTTCCTGAACCTTGAGTATGCCAGACAATACCTGCTTTTTTATTTGTTTTTGTAGCTTTAATTGTTGATTCTACTGCTTTATTTACCGCATTATATTGATGGTAAGCTGCTAGTTTTTTGGTCATAGTTTTTTCTTTTTCGAAAACTATGAAATGTCTGATTAGGTCTAGTAGGGTTATTTTATTTAACATGCCTTTGATTAGAGTTTCTATTTGTGGTTGGTGTTTAGATTGTTTCTTGTGGTTAATTGTTTTCCAAGGTGAGAATCTTTCCCATTGAGAAGTTATAGTTCCTGCTTTAGCTTCTATTCCATCACTTGCTATTAAAATTTCATTGAATTTGAATAGAGAAGGTATTTCTTGTTTGTAAGTTTGAAATTGTTTGAAAGCTGAGAATGCAGTTGCTTTTTCTTCTGCTGGGTTTTTTAGTTCTATTGTAACTAAAGGTAAGCCATTAATGAATAGGATTATATCTGGTCTTCTTTTGTTTCTGTTTTCTATTACTGTAAATTGGTTTATTGCTAAGAATTCGTTATTGTCTATGTTTTTGAAATCGAAAAGGTTTACATTGTCGTGTTTGATTCTATCTTCTTTTTTATATTCTATTGGAATTCCTTCTGTTACTAATTTATGGAAATCTTGGTTGTTTTTAATTAAGTTTTGAGATTCTTGTTTTAACTTTTTGATTGCTTGTTCTATTGCTTCTTCTGGTAAGTCGTTTATTCTCTTTAAAGCTTGTTTTAGTCTATTTTCTAGGATAACTTCATTATATTTTCTTTCTGGGTTGATTCCATCTTCTGCTATATCTGGACCGTGAATTATTTGATAACCTTGTTCTTCTAAGAGTTCTAAGCAGATTTCTTCAACTTCTGATTCAGTTATTATTTTTTTCATTTTTTTAATTGTTCTATCTTTTTTAAAATTTCATTATTATGATTTTGTCTATCTGGATATTTTACATATTTGTAAATTGATCTCTTATAATATTTTAAGGATTCATTAGGATCAAAACTCTCATAAAGTTGTCCCAATGCTCTAGCAATCTTTTTTTCTTGTTTTTCTAATCCATTATTAATAAAAGTCAAATATTTTAATGAGTCATAATCTTCTAATGCCTTCTTCCAATACTGAATTGCTTTTTCAATTTCCTTGTTTTTATTAGAGTATGCTCCTAGTCTCCAATATCCTTCTAATATAGCAAATAAAAATCTTGAATTAATGAATTTCCCTTTAGAATCAGGATTCTTTATAATGCTCTTCTTGGAGAGAGTTATAGCTTCAGAATTTTTATGTAATCTTTCCTTTACTCTAATTAGTAATTGAAGTACTTGTAAATTATTTTTTGTTTTTTCTACAGCTTGTGTTAATACCCTTTCTGCTTTTTTAAATTCTCCTTGTTCTTCTGCTAAGAAACCATATTCCATCCAATATCTAGGATTTGAAGAATCGATACTAAGAGCTTTATTTATTAATTTTAATGCATGCCCATAATTTTGTCTTTCTTTTGCAAAAATTGTATATAAATAAAAAGCATAGTCGCATGAAGAATCCATTTCTATAGCCTTTCTAAAGAGTATTTCAGCTTCTTCAATATTTCCCCCTAAAGCCAACCTTCTAGCCTTTTCTGCATGATTTATAGAAATACTTTTTTTACTTGAGCTAAGATCCATTTTACTTTCTTCTATAAATTTAAGATATTGTTTATTAATTTCTGTTTTATTAATATCAGAAAACTCTTCAGATTTTTTAATACCAAATTCCCTAGTTAACGGTAACATCTTATAAAATGTATCTGATTTATTTCCTACTTCTATATCCCTAAATATCAAAGAATAATTTAATAAATCATTTATTGATTTTTCAAAAATTTCCCCTACATTTCCACTTATAAACTTTATAGCGGTTTCTGAAATTGTACTTGGTGCTAATGAAATAATACAAAAAAGCTTTTTATCATTAGTATCTAAAGCTTCGTTATATAATTTATCAAAACAAAAATCTAAAATTTCTGTATCTTTTGTAATTTTTTCTACATTATCTAAATTTAGATTTCCCTTAATAATAAGAGGAATTAATACTTTTATAGCCAAGGGAATTCCACCTGTGAATTCATGAATCAACTTTACTAACTCATTTGACATTTCTCGTTGATATGAGGAGTATTCTAGTTGAGATTTTATAAATTTAGACGTTTCTTCTTTTGTAAATTCTTTTATAAATACGGCCTTTTCCATTTCTCCTAAAAGCTTTCTACTTGTAATTAATACCTTACTATCTCCTGGAAAATCCTTACCTGTTAAAAAATCCTTTATTTTTTGGTCTGTTATTGTTTCTAGATTATCAATAATTATTAAACAATGATTTTCTTCTAAGGTTTTTCTCACAATCTTCTCTTTTTCTTCAATGTTATATTTGATAGCATTTTCTTCTTCAAAAACTCTCAATATTTCATCAAAAAGATCTTCAATATTTTCAAAACATTTTTCATCATCTAATGTTTTAATACCCTCTGGAGTTAACATATCTTTTTTTGCACTAACCCATATTATAGCATCAAATTTTTTAGTTTGTATTAGTCTTTCTGCTACTTTTATGGCTAATGTAGATTTTCCGACCCCTCCAATTCCGTCTATAGAAATAATAGGCGCACGATTGCTATCCAACCAATCCATTACTTCTTTTATTTTATCTTCTCTTCCAATAAACTCTGCAGCATCTATTTTAGGAATTTTACTATGCAAAATTTCATCATTCTCTTTTGTTTTAGAGGTTTCTTCTTTTTCATTTTGTGTCTCCTCATTATTTAATGAATAACCTAACTCATAAAGAATACACTTTACAGATGAAGCTATAAATTCTGCTTCTTCCTTATAAGAATGATAGTCATCATGAGTACATTTCTTTCTTACATTATTTATCATATGGAGTATTGAAGAATGACAGATCATAGTTTCTTTTGATTTAAGTTTACAGAAAATGTCCAAAAGACCAGTTTCTAAAAATAACCCTAGGATTTGACCAATTTGAAAATCTTTGAATGATTTTCCATCACCCTTTTCTTTTTCTTTTTCGAATATTACATTTTTTTCTTGAATTTTTGCATTAACTATAACCTCTTTGTAGATATCTCTAAGGACTTTCTCAAGAACTTTAAGGGACTCTTCATTAGCATTACTATAATGACTTTGGTTTATCAAATCAGATACTTTATGGATTTGTTCTTGAATTTTCATTTTGAGTTTATATTATTTTTTATTATTTATATGATTATTCATTTTCAATAGGCACTCTTATTTTTCCACTCATTAATTGAAGCAATAATAAATCTCTTATCTGAGAGAGTCTTTCGATTTCAAAGCAAGTTTTGGAGATATCATCAAAAATAGGTTTAATTAATAAACTAAATTTTAGCACTGTTTCTTTATCAGGAATTAAAATTTTTAATTGATCTACATTATTTTTATTAATATGTTGTTGAGCTCCACCGGTTTTGGTAGCTATAAGATCTTTAATCTTGTGTTTTACCCATAAATAAATATATTCAGAAAGTATTTCTTTATTTTCTATAATTCCTACTACAGACTGATTAGCACATGCTTTAATTTCTATTCTACTAACTTGTCCTAATGTCGCTCCAGTTATTGCTAAAACTGTTGTTCCTTTGGACATAAGTTTTGTTGCAGAACTATCAAATGCCTCTTGAGTTATATAATTAGTAGGTTTTATTATTCTGAATTCATTTACCTTTCCAGAATTAATCCAAGGAATATTACCTTGTTCCCAATATTCTCTTTTTTTTGTAGAGGGGGTACCACCTAAAATGGTTTTTAGTTTGTTTCCTACTGTAGAGATTTCCCACTCCTTAGGAATCTCGCCTAACTCAGAATCGATCATCTCTCCACCAGAGCTTTTGTAGGGGTTTCCTTCTTCATTTGGAAATTCAAAATCAATGAACCAATGTTTAAAGATCGTTTGACCTATTGCTTCTAAAGTTTGATTCATTTGTTGGTTAAGTTCTATTTTTGAATCTAAATCTGAAAGGATTTTTGCTATTGCTTTTTGTTCTTTAAGTGAAGGAAGTATTATTGGTACATTTTTAAGAATTTCTTGAGTTAAATTAGTTATAGTGGTGCCAGTTGCAATTCTTGGAAATAATTCCCTATATCTTGGACTTCTTAGCAGATAACTTAAATACTCTTCTAAATTATTGCTATTGTTTCTAAATCTAATAATAAAACCGCTAAAAACAGTAATATTGTTATCCAAATTTTTGACAATAGCAAGTTTACCCGCACCTACCCTTTTTAGTGAAGATCTTGCAAAAAGAAGATCTCCGTCTTTCAATAAGTAATCTTGATAATTAGGAATTTTTTCCTTTCTAACAGACCCAAGACCGGATAAACTTACATATTCTCCTCTAAATAATTGTTTAACACTCACAACCTCCAATCCTTTTCCAACAGATCTTTTATTATAATTAATCCCGTTTTTTAAAGTTCCTAACTTTCCTAGCTTTTTAACCTCCCACTTCACAGGAATCTTTCCTATTTCAGATTCTTTAAATTTTGTTTTTTGTTTCATCCTTTTTGTTTTAATGGATTTATTACAAACGTTCCTTTAATTCCTTCAAAGTCTTTATCATTAGTTGTAAGGATATATTTTAGAGAATTATTCTTCATTATTAAACTATGAATAGAATCAGGAACTCCATTATTATATTCCAAAATTATTTTTTGTAAATGGAAAAAAAATTCTTCAAAATCATAACTTTTATCTTTATTGACTCTAATAAATGAAAATTTATTACCAAAAACTCTTTTCTCTCTTTGTAACTTTTGTATATAATCTGCAACTTTTTTTGGTTGAATCCTATATTTGTTTATTAGAACTTTAACAATTTCTGTAAGTGTCCAATCGGATGTTACCAAATCAAATTCCTTTTTATTTTTTTTTAAAAAATCTTCTATTCTATCAAAACCGTCTCTTTTTAGGAAAAAAGTAATAAAAATATTTGTATCAAGATAAACAATTTTCATTTTATCTATACCTCTTCCTTCGAGCACTAAATTTAACTTTTTTTGGTTTCTTTACTATTTTCATTGCTTTAAACTTTGCAATTGAACCATCAGAACGTCTAAACTTTACTATAACAGGTTTTTTTACTTTCTTAGTTGCATTAAAACTTATTTTTCTTTTTCTTACCATTTTAAACCTTAAACCCTATACTCCCTAAATTCTTCTTGATTTCTTCGTCTAACTTCTTCCCTTTTTCCATCTGCTTAGCTAATTCAGAAGTTAATCTCTTCATTTTTTCCTCAAAAACCTCAGGATCTTCCTCTTCTTCAGTAAAACCAACATATCTTCCAGGAGTTAAAATAAAATTATGTTTGCGAATCTCATCTAACTCAACAGACTTACAAAAACCTAATTCATCATTGTAAGCAACTTTCTTACCATCAACTAATTCGCCACGCCAAGCATGATAAGTATCAGATATTTTACTAATCTCAGCATCAGTCAACTCACGATGTCTTCTATCAACCATCTTGCCCATATTACGAGCATCAATAAATAATATAGAACCTCTTCTATCTTTAAACTTATTATTTTTCTTATCTCTAGAAACAAACCACAAACAAGCAGGTATCATAGTATTATAAAATAACTGAGAAGGTAAAGCAACCATACAATCTATTAAATCAGCTTCAAGTATAGCCTTACGAATCTCACCTTCATTTGAAGTATTAGAACTCATAGAACCATTAGCTAAAACAAAACCAGCCATACCAGTAGGAGCTAAGTGATGTATAAAATGCTGAACCCAGGCAAAATTAGCATTTCCAGTTGGAGGAACACCATATTTCCATCTAACATCATCTTTTAATAATTCACCTTTCCAATCAGAATCATTAAAAGGAGGATTAGCTAAAATAAAATCAGCTTTCAAATCTT
This sequence comes from Candidatus Woesearchaeota archaeon, assembly GCA_964447685.1. Taxonomy (GTDB): domain Archaea; phylum Nanobdellota; class Nanobdellia; order SCGC-AAA011-G17; family CAYUTI01; genus CAYUTI01. The sequence continues at coordinate 358,016 of CAYUTI010000001.1, read as the reverse complement.
TATGTCCATCATTCAAAAAACTACCTTCATTATTCCAAGCAATATTAGCATCTATACCCCTAATAGCTAAGTTCATTTTACATAAACGCCAAGTAGTTTGATTACTTTCTTGACCATAAATAGAAAGATCTCCGATTTTACCGCCATGAGCTTTAATAAATTTCTCAGATTGAACAAACATACCTCCGGAACCACAACAAGGATCAAATACTCTTCCTTTGTAAGGTTCTATCATTTGAACTAATAATTGAACAATACTTCTAGGAGTATAGAACTGTCCTCCTTTTTTACCTTCTGCATCTGCAAACTCTCCTAAGAAATACTCATAAACTCTACCTAAAATATCTTTAGATTTACTAGCATAATCCCCTAATAAAATAGTTCCAATTAAATCTATTAGCTCCCCCAATCTTTGTTTATCTAAAGCAGGTCTTGCATAATTTTGAGGTAAAACTCCTTTTAAAGAAGGATTTTCTCTTTCTATAGCTTCCATTGCTTCATCTATAATTTTACCTATTGTAGGTTGTTTAGCATTTTTTTGTAAATAACTCCATCTTGCATTAGGGGGAACCCAGAAAACATTTTCAGCTCGATATTCATCAGGATCTTCAGGATCCGCACCTTCATGAACTTGTTCTTGTAGAACTTCATGTCTTTCTTCAAAAGCATCCGAGATATATTTTAAGAAAATTAAACCTAAAACTACATGTTTATATTCAGCAGCATCCATATTATTCCTTAATTTATCTGCTGCTTGCCATAATTTCTGTTCAAAACCTAAATTAGCTCCATTATCTTTTACCATGTTAATCCCCCTGTTTAATGGTTTTTTTAAGATTTCATGTTATAAAAACTTTTCTGGTTACGCATAAACAAAATCTTCGCATTAGGGGAACCCTCGTTCGTAAGATTCGCTCGGGCTGGGTTTAATTAAAGAACAATTATATACTAAAATACCCATTTAAGATTAATGAAAAAAATTTATTTTAGAAAAAAATATATCGAAATACCAAATTGGCTTTTCAACTTAATTGCCATAATCTCTATCTGTATAGGGGTCTCAATTATCGTATGGATCTTATATTTATGGATATCAGGAGTTGCATTAAAATGAAACAACCAACCCACAAACTCTCCCCATCAACCCTAAACCTTTTCCAAGAGTGCAAACGCTGTTTCTACCTCCAAATTAAAAAAAATATTAAAAGACCACAAACACCTTTCCCTTCCTTACCATCTGGCATGGATAAAATACTAAAAACCCACTTCGAAAAACACGCAAAAAACAACACTTTACCAAAAGAACTTGAAAACCTAAAAAACTATAAAATATCCAACAAACCTATAATCAAAGAATACCAAAACAACTGGAAAGGCATACAATATAGATATAAAGACTACTTACTAAGAGGTGCTGTAGATCAAATACTCCAAAAAAACAAAAAATTAGTTGTTCTAGATTTCAAAACTAGAGGCTTCCCTTTAAAAGAAAACTCCCATGAATACTATAAGCTACAGATGGACTTGTATAACTTTTTACTAAGAAAAAATGGCCATAAAACTCAAAACTATGCTTATCTGTTATTCTATTATCCTAATAAAGTAGATAATAAGGGTAATTTTGTGTTTGATACTCGTTTAGTTAAGATTAGGACTAATGTTAGTAGAGCTGAACGTGTGTTTAAGGATGCTATTAAGTGTTTGGAAGGTTCTGTTCCTAAGGTTGATAAGAAGTGTGGGTTTTGTTGTTGGGGCTACTAAAATGGAGATAATAAATGAAAGTTAAAAAATATTCATTCTAATAAACCTCCTATTTTATTTACAAAATCTACCGTTTCTTCTTGTAATTCTCGAGTAATTGAAATATTAAATGACTCATCAACTCCATAACAAGCTCTTTCTCTTAACTCTTTAGACTCAATAACAAAATCAATTTCATCTCTATCTAACGTTATTCTTCTTAAAAGAAAATCAATATCCTCTTTTTTAAGCATATTATCTTTATGATAATAAAATAAAGTTATAGCTGTTAATGTTGCAAAATGGCTTTTTGATTTATATCCTAGTCTCGCAAGTAAAGCAAGAGACGTATGATAAATTGAATAATAATAAATTGTAATACACCAATCATAATAACTTCGATTTGGAAGCTTTTCTTTTATTGAGAAATTATGTTCTTCTAACAAAAAATTAGCTAAATCTAAATTAGAAATTGCTTTATTTAAATATTTTTTATATCCTTCAGGATTTGTTTTTATTAATACTTTTCTTTTAAGATAATGTTTAAACAATTTTTCACAATACTTCTTATTCTTGATTAAAGTATTCGCATCAAATTTCATTTTTCAAATCTCCATAAAAGATCATAGTAATACTCTATCCCACGTAAAACTATAACCTCTTTTCTTATTTCATTTGAGAATTCATGTTCTTTATTAAGAAAATTCTTTTTAAAATTCTTGTAATTCACATAAACAGGACTTATTCGAGTATTTGTTCTCATACTTATTCTCTTTGCAGTATTCTCAATAGATTTTGAATCAGTTACTTCTTGAAAAACTAAGAGTATATCTATATCTGAATCCTTAGTAAAATTTCCTTTTGAATACGAACCAAAAATCAAAGCAATTAAAGGCTTATTTTCTAATTCATTTAAAAAGTCAAGGATAGCATTTGATATTTTATTGGGTAAATTAAGGAACTTTTTTGTATGTATTTGTTTTAAATAAGAAATTGTTAAAGGACTATTTTTTAAGGTTATTTTAATTAAATTAGCATCTTTTTCTTTTTTGATAATATTCTCTTTTTCTAAGATGTTTATGTTTCTTACAGTGTTATTATAACTAGTTTTCACTAATCTTGCTAATTCTCTAATGTGTACTTTTTTCTTATTATCTAATTCATTTATAATTTTTAGTCTCGTTTCCATTTTAGTATCAAATGATACTATACTAGTATCATTTATAAACCTTTCTATTACATTTTTGTAATATGTATAACATTGGTTAAACAAATTCTTCACGCGAGTGGGCTTTTAAACAAAAACTTACCCTTTACTTTATATTTTTTGAAGATAAAGGGTAAGTCCTAGCAAAAAGGGGAACCAGAAAATATTAAATATTAATAAATTAATTAGAAAGTATTATGAAAAGATATGAAAAAGATTTTAAAGAAGATCTCCTTAATAAAAAGAAAATTAAATTTAGATATTATGTAAACAAAACAGCTAAAAAAATAAAAGTTAAATCTCCTTCTATTAAATTTCATAGATGGGATTGGGATGGAAAAGATGAAAGAGCTCATATACACAAAGATATAAATCAAATTTGTATTTTAGAAAGAGAATTATATCGTATGACTAATGAAGAAATAATAGAAACTGCAACACACGAAGTAGAACATTTGAGGGATAAAAAAGATGAATCAAATCCAATACACTCGCCAGAATTTTATGACAGATTAGATAAAACAAAAGTAAAAAATTGGGAACCTGAAACTGCGGGAATTCCTAATTTTGATGGAAATTTAAAAATTGAATTTGGAATCAAGAAGAAAATAAAAATCAGTAAAACTCAATGTAATCATCATCTATGTGAAAATAAAACAAAATTAAAAGAATGTCTTCATTGTAAAAGATTTTTTTGTGAAAAACACTTAAAAGCACAAATCCCTAATGATAAATTTAAAGAAGGAGAAAGCCATCCTTGTTCAAATTATGTAGACTATTTAGGAGAAAAAGAGAAAAAGAAAAAGAAAAAGTATAGAGAGGCTTTAACTAAACTTTTAGGATCTAAAAATGAAGAAAATATTATTCCTTATAGAAAAGAAGACTTTGATTTTGGAGAATATGAAAAAAAAACAGAAAAAGAACCAATAATTAAGAAGAAAAAGAAAAAACCTATTAAGCAAGTTATAGAAGAAAATAATTTTGAAGAAATAGAAAATTACGATGAACCTTCAAACAATACAAAATTAAAAGATATAATTTTACCTTTAATCATTCTTATTTTCCTTATATCTTCGAGTGTAATTATAATTCTATATCCTGAGGGCATTGGAAACTTATTCCAATACAACAAATGTGAAGATAAAACAAATTACGGAGCATGTTCTTTAAATCAACCTTATTATTGTAATCAAGGGAAATTAATAGAAAATGCCTCTTTTTGTGGGTGTCCTGAATTAAGTAAACAAGTAGGACAAAGTTGTAGGAAGATACCCGAATGTAGAGATGGAACATTATATGATACTTGTTCAGTTACTAAACCTTATTATTGCGAAGGGGGAATACTGGTAGAAAAATCGTACAAATGCGGGTGTCCTGAAGGTATGAAAATTGATAAAGAAAAATGTGTTTAAGATTATTTTCAATAGTTAAGAAGGTTTTTGCTGTTTATAAAACATGTTTATTTGGTTCCAAATCGCATTTATAATTGTTTAAACGATCTAGGATTTGTTTTGTAGTATATCTTCTCCACAACCAAGATTCGATCTTGTCATTCTTTTTAGTTATTAAAAGGTTTATTTAAATTTTTTGGAAGCGCGGATTGAATATATTTGGGGCACGTCACAGCTACGTCGCTCGGGCGGGTTTATTAAAAAAAGATCACAACCCCAACAACAAAACTAAACAAACACCCTAAAACAACAACACCTGCCATCATATCTTTTACCGCACCAATTTCTTTAGAGTAAGAAGGATGAATATAATCAATTAAGTTTTCAAAACAAGTATTAATATATTCCAGAATAAGAACTAAAAAACAAGCTAAGATAATAAATAAGAAAGTTTCTTTTGTAAGTTGTAAATACAAAGCAAATCTTGTAACTAGTAAAGCTATTAAAAATTGAATCTTTATATTTTCTTCTTTTTTGAAGGCAAGTTTTATTCCTTTTATTGCTGGTTTGAGGCCTTTTATTGCTTTGAGCATTTGTTTTTGAAATAAATTAAATTAAAAAGGTTTGTGGAAGGGGGTTCTAGTTATTTAAAAGCCCACCCGAGCGACGTAAATGGACGTAATTATGAAGTGCCCCAAATGTCGAGTTTTGTTAATGTGAATCTAAAAGTTTCTTTTTAAAAACATAAAAATAAGTAGCAAACTGATTTGGTTCAAGTTTTGAGAAGTCTCCTCTTGCTAAATAAATCCCTCTCTCATTTCTATCAATTGTTCCTATCCCTTCAAAAGAAGAATTATCTAATAACTCAGAAGCATTACAATGCCAATTATTTGCTAAAACATATCCTCCAGAAACTAGATGTCTTATTAAATCTTTTGAGTCTAAACAAGGATTTAATATTATAACTAAATCAAAAGGTAAGATAGGAGTATAAGCTAATACGTCTCCTTTAATGAATTGAGTAATATTTTTTTCCTTCATAATTTTTTCTAGATTGGGAGTTGCACTTGCATTATCCATTAAAACAACTTCTGAATTTGTAAATCCTTCTATAGGACTTATATCCAAATCACAACATGGATAAAAAACTCTTTCAGGATTGTAAATATTTTCTCTAAAAAACTTATATTGTGTTACTAAATCTGAAGAAACATAAGCTTCAGGTTTTTCTTTTTTTCTTAATAAATTTTTAATAGTTCTACCATTAATTCTTAATCTGTCTAAGAGATTATCTTCCCTAATTTCAAATTCACTCCAATTTTCTTCTTTCATTTTACCAATTATACTCTTTAAGTAATCCATCTCTACCAACATCACAATAAGCAAAATCTTGATTACCAAAAAGAATAGTAGCTCTCCCTAATAGTATTGATTTCTCAGCTAAGTGTAATTTTCTTAAATTATCTTTAGATGATAATGAAGGATCAAAAACTAAAACATTATTACATAATTTAGTATAAAATTCAGCTTGATGTTTTGAAGGTAAAACAAAAGGACACATTTCTAAAGGTGTTAAATTAAATCTTTCTTCTTCTCTATTTAATTCATGATCAATAATTCCAAAATAAGCAGCAACTTCTTGAGGACTGAACATTTTTACTTTTGAACCTTTTCTCATTCTAGCCCAAGGATATCTTATATTAGCATATAAAGAATGAAGACTTAGAGTTGTTGGTTCTTCAAGTAAATCTTCTGCGATAACTGAAGAATCTAAGCTTAAAACTGAAGCTAAGTTTTCTTTACTCCTTTTTATTGGAACATTTAGTAATTTAAATCTATATCTTGGTTTTTTCTGAGTTCTTGATGGTACTTCAACAACAACTGAAGAACCTTCTTTTAGAACTCTTTGAGCATCATCATAAGGCTTTACTGTAATACCTTTTGTCATTTGTTCTGCATAAGCATATAATCTTGCAGCTTCTGGTATTGTTGAGAAGTGAATAATCCTTCTTGTTCTATCTGAACCTTGAACTGGTTTGAAAGAATAACCTATTAGATTAATTTCTTCTTCGCTTTCATGAATGTTTGAAAAGTCTCTTGCTCTTGTTTCTAGAGGAATTTCTGAAGTTTGTAGTGCTTGTTCTAGAGTAGTTGGTTGCGATAATAAGATTAAATCTCCGTGTTTGTAACATTTTCTTGAAGCTTGAGCTCCTGTTGCATTATTTCTGTGAAATCTTCCGGGTATTACAGGTGTTCTTATTACTATGCCTTCTTCTGGATTTAGAGCATCGATTCTTTCTGTTAATCCTCTTTGTCTAAATGCGTGAGAAATATCTAGTTGTTTAATTTCTGCTTTTGTTCTTTCTTTGAAAAATGATTTTTTAGGCATGAATTTAGGAAGAACTTTTGCTTTTTAAAGGTTTTGGTTTGTTATTACTGTTTGGTTGTTAAAAGCAAAAGATTTCTAAAGCCCGATCTTTTAATTAAAACTATGACAACTTTAGTAGGAATTAAAGCAGAGAAAGGTAAAAAAGGCGTAATTCTTGTTTCTGATATTAGTAGGACTCAAACTACTTGGAATCCTCAAGGATATGTAGCTTATCGAGAACAAACCCGATCTGAAGGACAAAAAATCTATGTTAGTGATAATCAAGAAATGGCTTTATGTATATCAGGAATTTATGATGGGTATTGATAGTATAAAAACTGTTTATGATTAATTCTTTTTAGGTTAAACGTTTTCTTCACAAAAGGGGAACTTCTAATTCGCCAGAATACAACGGGCGGGATAAATTAAAAAACTCTCTCTAATTTTTTCCAAACAAGATAATCTTTTTTTAAATAAGGATTAACGTCAATTTTACTAGTAACATAAACTTCAAAACCAGTATGGTTGATATCAATCTGATATCTTCCAAGATGAAAATCTTCAGGCGTTATTAATTCCAAATCTACTTCATCTTTTTTATCTCTAATTCTTGAAATATAGCCACATTTAACCTCATCCCCCTCAGGAAAAGTATAACCAAAAGAAACAACCCTATAACATTTATCATCAAAACCCGCTAAGAAGTAAACACCTGTATCTTCCCTTAATAAAGCTTCTATAAAAAAATCTTCACTTCTCTCAACAAGATCTCCAAAAAGCTTTCCTTCTAAATAATGTAAAATAACTTCTTTTCCAATACACTTTCTAATCTCAAAGAGTCCCCTTTCAACTAACATATATTAACTAAAGTAAAACTTCTATTAATAAATATGCCTTATATAAAATAGTGAATATATTCTAGAAATGTTTTAATTTTTTCCTGGTTTTAAATTAACTTAAAACTTTAAATAGTTTTCTAAGGCAACGCACCTAAAAAAGTGAACATAAGGGGCACTTCTAGACTACGTAGAACGGGTGGGCTCTTAATTAAAAACCTAAGAATCTTTTGGGTGACTACAAAAACAGCAAAATGTGGTCACCTACAACCAAAAACTTTAAATATGTGGTCACCTATATATAACATATGCATATAGAAAAAAGAAAACTAAAAAAAAACATCAAATACTACTTAACTCATTCATTTAGAGAAGGCTCCAAAACTCATAAATTCAGAAAATATCTAGGCCAAAACCTAACAAAAGAAAAACTAGATGAAAGAAAAACCATTGCAGAAAAACTTATTTTAGAAGAAATACACAAATATAAGATTATAAGAGATCCTTTGGAATTTGAATTAAGCAAAGAAGAAATAAATACCATTAAAAAACTAGAAAAAGAAATACCTCTTAAAATATCTCACTTATCAGAAAAAGACTGGAAACTTTTCTCAGAAATATTCACTTACAATACCAATGCAATAGAAGGTAGCAGATTAAATCAAGAAGAAGTAGAAGATATCTTAGAAAAAGATAAATGGCCTAACAAATCTAAAGAAGATATAGCTGAAGCTTATGGTGTTGATGAAGCAATCCGATTCATTAGAGGAACAAAAGATCACATTACAATAAACTTAATCAAAAAAATACACAAAATAGTTTTTAAAAACTCCAAAGAGTTTGCAGGTAAATTCAGAAAAAAAGGAGAAGAAGTTGTAGTAATTGATAATAGAAAAAATATCATTCACGAAGGTGCGCCTCAAGCAAGAATTAATTATCTATTAAATGACTTAATTAAATGGTATAATAAAAATAAAAACAAATATCCTGCTTTAATCCTTGGGGCAGTAGTTCATAATCAATTTGAGAATATTCATCCTTTTAAAGATGGAAATGGCAGAGTTGGGAGAATACTATTAAATAATATCTTAATAAAACATAATTTACCTCCTATTAACATTGATTTCAAAAATAGATTAGAATATTATTCTTCTTTAAAAGCTTACGAACAAAATAAAGACTTAAAACCAACAATAAATTTATACATTAAAGAATATAAGAATTTGAAAAATAAACTAAAATAAGAGGGAATACGTTAACAAAACTCGACAATAGGCAGTAATTATTAAAGGTATAACCTGGATCCACAATATTAACCCTAACCTAAGAAAAGCAATTAATAAGGGTTTTGCAATAGTTAGGAAGAATACTTCTATTTGCAAACTTATCCCAGAATCAAGCAGTTATAGTGAAGTATGTGTAAGAGATGTAACAAATATTAATCAATAGTTATCAAACACTTCTAAAACTTAATGAAAAGATTAACAACTACTTCACACGGGCAGGAAAACAAACCAAAACCTTTATAAACATATTGACAAATGCCAATATGTAAAATGAATGAAACACTAAAAATCATGAAAGCTTTATCAGATGCTACGAGGTTAAAGATAGTTGAATTGCTTTTGGATGGAGAGAAATGCGTATGTGAGATTTTTCCCCATGTTAAGAGGACACAATCAACAACATCAATACAATTAGGAAAATTGGAGAAAGCAGGGATACTAAAATCAAGAAGAGATGGTAAAAAAATATTTTATTCAATCAATGATTTAAGAGTATGTGATATATTTAAATCATTAGGCAATAAAAAAGGGAAAATTCTGAAAAAAGAATGTTGTTGTGGTGGATGCAAATGAATGATACTAAAAAAATAAATAAGAAGCCAGAAGATATATGCCCAAAGAGATGATAATGGATGCTATTAAAATTTCTGCAAAAATGAAATCTTACTCAAATTCAGGAGGCAAACAAAAATGAAAATAGAAATATTAGGAACTGGTTGCCCAAAATGCAAACAACTTGAAGAAAACGCAAGAAAGGCAATTGCAGAAACAGGCAAAAAAGTTGAACTTGTAAAGGTCACAGAAATAGATAAGATTGTAGGATATGGGGTTATGTCAACACCTGCAATAGTTATTGATGGAATAGTTAAAAGTTACGGTAAAGTTGCTGAAATTGAAGAAATAAAGGAGATGTTAAAATGAAATCTATTTTTTTAATTCTTGTTTGCATAGTAATCATATTAACTGGTTGTACAAATAATGGAATATCTTTTAATGATGGGCATATTGATTTAGAAAAACTTGAGATATATCATTTTCATAAGACCAATCAATGCTATTCATGTAAAACTGATGGAGCTTAAGCTGAAGAGACAGTCAATACTTAATTTGCTGATGAATTAAAATCTGGAAAAATTGTCTTTGATCATATAAATATTGATTTATCTGAAAATGAAGATTTAGTTATTAAATATGGGGCAACAGGTTCTTCACTTTTGTTAGGATCTTATTCTAAAGATGGAGGATTTAAAGCAGAAGAGAATGTTAATGTATGGTATAAAATTAAAGATAAAGAAGATTATATGAATTATTTAAAAGGAGTAATTGAACAAAAATTAGAAGGTAATTAAAATGAGTTTTATGGCCTTTATGGAATCAATGGGAACAAGCAGCATCCCTTTAGTTGCAGCATTTTTTATAGGTTTGATGACTGCAATAAGTCCTTGTCCCTTAGCAACAAATATTACAGCCATAGCTTATACTAGTAAAAAAATAGATAATAGTAAACATACCCTTTTAGTTGGGTTTCTTTATACCTTTGGAAGAGTGTTTACATATGTTGCCCTTGCTTCTTTAATAGTATGGTTTGGAATGCAAACACAATCAATTTCATTATTTTTACAGAAATATGGTGAAAAATTTCTAGGGCCTTTATTATTAATTGTTGGGATAATAATGTTGGATGTTTTAAAATTGCATTTTTTTAAGTCAAATAATAGACTGAATAAGTTTAAGGAAATACTAGCAAAAAAAGGATTTTTGGGAGCATTTTTACTTGGTGTTATTTTTGCATTAGCTTTTTGTCCTTTTAGTGCAGTATTATTTTTTGGGATGCTTATTCCTCTTGCATTAAAGACTGGAGATGGGTTGCTAATACCTGCGGTTTTTGCATTTGCAACAGGATTACCAGTAATAATATTTTCAATAATATTGGTTAAGAGCGTCTCAAAACTAGGGAAAATAATGGACAAAGTTCAAACTTTTGAGTTGTGGATGAGAAGAATTGTAGCAACAATTTTTATAATTGTCGGAATCTATTATTCTTTGTTAATGGTGATTTAAAATGGAAAGAAGAGATTGGAATGTGTTGATATGGATTGCAATTGTATTTGTAATATTATATTTTGTTCCTTCTCAATCAGAATGGTTTAAGATATCGATACTTTCCGCATTTGATTTATTGCATGATTATGCTCAGAGACATGTTTTAACTTGTTTAGTTCCAGCTCTTTTTATTGCTGGTGCGATTGCAGTATTTATCCAAAAAGAAAAAGTAATGAAATACTTAGGGTATGAAGCAAAAAAATATGTTTCTTATGGTGTTGCTTCTGTTTCAGGTTCTATTTTAGCTGTTTGTTCTTGTACAATTTTGCCGTTATTTGCAGGAATAAGAAAAAGAGGAGCAGGTTTGGGACCAGCAATAACTTTTTTATTTTCAGGTCCAGCTATCAATATAGCAGCTATTTTTTTAACGGTAAGTGTTTTAGGAATTGAGATTGGTTTAGCAAGGATAGTTTCTGCTGTTTTACTCTCTATTTTAGTAGGATTAACTATGGCAATGATTTTTAGAGAGAAAATTGATAAAGAAAAATTATTAATTAATGAAACTGAAAAGTCACAATTATCAAATAAGGTTATGTTTGCTTTTTTTGGATTGATGATTGGAGTTTTGATTGTCAATGGGTTGCAAATTGATAAAATATTAAAATATTCTTTAACGAGCTTTTTTACATTTGGAGTAATAGGGTTGGTACTTTGGAAATTTAAAGATCATATAACTCAAAAATGGCTGAATGAAACATGGAACTTTTCAAAAATGCTTCTTCCATTGCTGTTTATAGGTGTTTTTATTGCAGGGTTTATTATGCCTTTACTTCCAGAAACATTAATTACTAATCTTGTAGGTCAGAATACAGTTTTAGGAAATTTGGTAGCTTCTATATTTGGAGCCTTTATGTATTTCTCTACTTTAACAGAAATTCCTATTTTGCAGGCATTGATTGCTAAAGGGATGCATTCAGGACCAGCTTTAGCTTTACTTCTTGCAGGACCTAGTTTGAGTTTACCTAATATGTTGGTTGTTAGGGGAGTATTAGGCACAAAGAAAACAGCAGTTTATGTTTTATTGGTGGTGGTTTATTCAACTATTGCAGGACTGATTTTTGGTTTAATTGCATGATACTTTTAGCAACAAGTGAAAAAAATCTACAAGAAGGGAACCATCATTCGCAAGATTACAACGGGCGGGGAATAACTAAAACCTTCCCTTATTCATAGCCAAATATCTTCTCAAGAAATATTTCAAAAAACCTTCTTCATCTCTCTGAAGTGCTTTATAATAAGATGCTCTTTTCTTATATTCAATGATTAACATAGGATAACCCGCATGCCACAAGATATAATTCATCAACAACCTACCTATCCTACCATTACCATCTCCAAAAGGATGTATTTTCTCAAATCTATAATGAGCAATCCCTGCTAACTCCACAGGATTAATCTTAGAATTATTAACAAACTTAAATAAATCATTTATCATTTTATCAACATCTTGCCAATCAGGCGCTAAATAAGGACCAACTCTAACTAAATAATCTCTATACTTACCGGAAATATCATTTTTACTTTCATCAAATATCTCTTGATGCCACTTCAACATCAATTCATCACTAACTTTTTCTTTTTTCTCCAACATCTCCAAAAAAACCTTAGCATGATATTCTGCTTCCTTTACATCTCTTAAAGGCTTATTAGGACTAATTTTATCATGAACAATTTCCTCTACCTCTTCCAAAGTAATTATAGATCCTTCAATAGCATTAGTATTATAAGTAAAAGTAATTGCTATTTGCTCTTTCACTTTCTCTTTAATAGTTTTAGGATAAGATTTCCACTCTTTTTGAAAACTAGTTTTAATTTTCTCTAATTTTTTATATAATTCTTTTTTTTCTTCTACTAAAAGTTCTTGTTTTAACTTTTCTATATCTTTAGGAACACTCTTCCCTAAGTATTTTTCTTTAGTAATTACTTTCTTCCCCCTTCTAAAAGAATGTTTCAAATAATAGTATTCATTATTTCCTTTCTTCCTTTTTATAATCTCCATATAAGGTATTACCACTACAAACTATATAAATGTTTCGTTTTTTTAAAAAAAGTAAGGGTAAAGCATCTACGTCACAAAAGGGGAACTACTCTTCGTAAGATTCCAACGGGCGGGGAATAAAAAGAAAAACCCCTACTCACTTCCAGCAAAAGTCTTAATTATCTCATAATTAATTCCTAGCTCTACCCCTTTTAGCACCTCTAAGAACAACTTTAGCAATAGCTTTAACTTGATTATGATCAAATTTAATTTTATTATCAATAATCCATTGATTCAAATCTTGAACTTTTAAAACTAAAACAGTAGGTTTAACTATCTTAAAATAAATATCAGGATTACTAAAAACTACAATACCATTAACATAAAAACTTTCCTCAAAAATTTTAGAAGTACTAATAATCTCTCTAACTCTTAAGGCATTTCCTTTTGTTTGTTTAGAAAAACTTCCTAAAGGATAATGTTTATAGTTCCCATAAGATTTAACCCACTTATCCCCATAACATCTTACATAACCTTTATGGTGTTTAGTTTCTATTACAAACACACCTGTAGGACCAATAACAATATGATCAATATTACCAAAACCAGTTTTAAAATTAACATCATTTAAAAGGTAATAATCATCGCTAAGAGTGTGTAATGTTTTTTCTACAATATCTTCTCCTTCCTTGCCTTGCTTATACTTAGAAGCTTCTCTTAATAAATACACAGGAGGAACCATTAATAATAAAAACCCCAAATGAACAAGAGAACTAATCAAACTTAAAATAAAAAAGAAAAATGCCAGACCTAAAAACAAGTTTATTTTCTGATCTAACCAAGGACCTCTATTTTTAAGAACAACTACCATAAAGATTTGGATATTTTAGAGATTAAAAGTATTATTGTAATGAATTAAGGTCTTCTAAGACACTTCTCCCCATTAAGAATAATTTTTCCAACACAAGGATTAAGAATTTTTTCAAACTCATCAGAATTACTAATTGTTCTTATTACTGCAAATCCTTTTATAGATGCATCTGGAAAGACTTCATTCAATAAACTTGCACAAGCCAACAAATGAGCTCCAGTGGTAATCACATCATCAACAATTACAATCTCTTTTGGTTTATTAATCAAAGCTTGTACCTGAATACTCTCATAATGATCCTTAGGTTTAGGTCTATTTAAAGAATTAGAAGTAGAAGATTTTTGTACTGCCTTTATCCGTTTTAAACAAGGACAATAAACACCCAATCCTTGATTAGCTAAAGCCTTCGCTATCCTTTCAGGAACCCAAAATTCATTTTTTTGCATTAAAGAACTTTTAGGTACAGGAACTAATGAAACCTTTGAATTTAAAAAATTATTAAAAGGCAAATTATCAAATTCATTTTTTATTTTTTCTGCAACATATTGTGACATAGGCAAAGGGGGCGAACCTATAAATCTATCTTTTTTTAAAATTTTAGTAGTTTCTTGTGATTCTTTAGCAAAATCTGAATCACCATGAGGAGAATAAGTTAAATAAGAACCAAAATCCAATTCAGAAAGGAGCATGGCTAATCACCTTTAAAGGAGGAACAGGTAAGGATTCAAGAGTAACCTTAAGATGATCCATTGAAAGAACTTCAGCACCATAATCTATAAACTTTTTTGTCCATCCCATCTTAGCTATATCTTCTACAATAAATAATCGTCTACCTAACCGAAGAGCTTCCCATCCCTGGTGAATTGTACCACTATGTTCTTTTGCTTCAACAATAATTGACACATGAGAAATCAAAGCCATTGTTCTATTACGCGTTGGAAAATTATTACGTTGAACAGGTGAATTTAAAGGAAATTGGGATATTAATAAATGATTCTTTGCAATTTCATCCTGTAAGATAGAATTCTCTTTAGGATAGTATTTATCAAGAGGAGTACCTAATACAGCAATAGTTTTACCACCCTTCTCAATTGCAGTTTTATGTGCTACAGTATCAACACCTTTAGCTAATCCACTCACAATAGTAATTCCATTTTCAACTAAAAATTCTGTTAATATCTGCGTATTTTTAATTCCTTTTTCAGTAGGATCACGAGTACCAATAATTGAAATTCTAGGAGCTTCATCTACAATGTTAAAATTACCTTTAAAAAAAAGAGTTTTAGGCGCATATTTTTCTTCAACATCATTTAATGGACCAATAAGTTGATCTGCTGTAATACTTTTTATGTCTTTTTTAGAATTTATATCCATGTTTTCCCCCTTTTGAATTATATCTAATAATACCTATTTATATTTAAACCTTTTGGAAGCGCACCTAAAAAAGTGAGCGTTTTTGGGCACGTCTAATCTACATCACACGGGCGGGAAATAACTAAAACCTTCCCTTATTCATAGCCAAATATCTTCTCAAGAAATATTTCAAAAAACCTTCTTCATCTCTCTGAAGTGCTTTATAATAAGATGCTCTTTTCTTATATTCAATGATTAACATAGGATAACCCGCATGCCACAAGATATAATTCATCAACAACCTACCTATCCTACCATTACCATCTCCAAAAGGATGTATTTTCTCAAATCTATAATGAGCAATCCCTGCTAACTCCACAGGATTAATCTTAGAATTATTAACAAACTTAAATAAATCATTTATCATTTTATCAACATCTTGCCAATCAGGCGCTAAATAAGGACCAACTCTAACTAAATAATCTCTATACTTACCGGAAATATCATTTTTACTTTCATCAAATATCTCTTGATGCCACTTCAACATCAATTCATCACTAACTTTTTCTTTTTTCTCCAACATCTCCAAAAAAACCTTAGCATGATATTCTGCTTCCTTTACATCTCTTAAAGGCTTATTAGGACTAATTTTATCATGAACAATTTCCTCTACCTCTTCCAAAGTAATTATAGATCCTTCAATAGCATTAGTATTATAAGTAAAAGTAATTGCTATTTGCTCTTTCACTTTCTCTTTAATAGTTTTAGGATAAGATTTCCACTCTTTTTGAAAACTAGTTTTAATTTTCTCTAATTTTTTATATAATTCTTTTTTTTCTTCTACTAAAAGTTCTTGTTTTAACTTTTCTATATCTTTAGGAACACTCTTCCCTAAGTATTTTTCTTTAGTAATTACTTTCTTCCCCCTTCTAAAAGAATGTTTCAAATAATAGTATTCATTATTTCCTTTCTTCCTTTTTATAATCTCCATATAAGGTATTACCACTACAAACTATATAAATGTTTCGTTTTTTTAAAAAAAGTAAGGGTAAAGCATTTACGTCGCAAAAGGGGAACTATCATTTGAAGTACGACGGGCGGGTTTAATTAAAATCCCAAACAGAATAAGAAGCTTTTGGGTTAAGAATTAATCCATATATTCACTAACTGGAATTCTAGCTTCAAGATCTTTACGCATTTCTTCTATTTCCTCATCAGAAAGTATTCTTGGTGGTGTAATTGTTACATCTCCTGTACTTGGATTATAATCAAATACTTGCCCTACTTTTTGGTATTCTTGAGGGAATTTGGATAAATCCATTGTTCCTATAATCTCTTCATCTTTATTCCAAATAGAAACAATCACTTTATTTTCTTCTATGCAATTAAGTATTCCTCTTAGATTCTTTGAGCTTTCCATTTTAAATTTAATATTTTTGGCAGTTTTTAAAACTTCCGATAAGCCTAGAATTAAATTCGACAATTGGGGCACGTCTAACTTTCTTCACACGGGCGGGTTATTAAACTAAAACAAACCCTTTATAAACAACCTTATCTTATAATAGTAATGGCAAGAGAAATAAAAGAAGCAAACTTACAAATTGACGTACTTCCAGATAAAGATCATCGTTGGAAACAAGACAAATGTCCTTGGAACAATATTAAAGATCCTAAAGACAAAGGAAAACACAAGTGTGCAGTTAAAGGAGTTTCTATCTGTAAATATTTTAAAGGTGTAAAGGATTTAGATACTGTTATTTGTGCATTTCCAGAAGAAGAAAACCCTCACTACAAGTGACATACTATTATATACTATTAATTCTTATTAATTGACTATGAAAAAGAAAATATTAGGTTTTGACAAGGAAAGGAAAGAATATAAGTGTGATATTTGTGGTTTAGTTTGGATGAACTTAGACAAAGATAAATGTCCTGAATGTAAAAGATAAAATAACCCGACTATTCAAAAATAAGCAATAAAGCATAATAATACTTAATAAGTAATAAACTATAGTATAAACATGGCTTTAGAGAATAGAGTTAAAGGTATAATTATAGGCACTTTAGTTATAGGATCTGGACTTCTTGTTTCAAAATACAACAATCCTACTCCACAAACTTATTCAATAGAACCCCCTGCACCAATCTCTACTCCACCATATACAATTACTCCTATTCCAACTCAAACCCCCCCACCTAAACCTTTAGAAGAAACTCTAAGCAAAGAACAAGAAAAAATTCTATCTTCTAGCGAATCTTTAGTGGGAGAATATGTAACTCTACGTAAACCTTTAAAATTATTTTACAACGGAAGATTTGAAAATTTTGAGAAGGATACCTATTTCGAAGTTTTAAGTGAACAAACAGATGAAAAAGGTAAATCAGGAATCACGATAAAAACAACAAAACCCGGTAGCAATGAAGAAATAATTGCTTTTATCTCTGCAGATTTAGTTGAAAGAGAAGGCGACGAAAATACCAATCTATGGGGCATCGAATAATTAAATCAACTAATTAAAAAACAAACAGTTTCTTTATCTTGACAATAAACCTCTTGACCTATATTAGAAGCATCACACACTATTTCACTAAGAGCATACCATCCCCAAACACCAGCTATTTGTCTGCAATATGAACCCTCATAAATTTCAGTACAAGGAGTTTTAGAATCACAAGTTCCTTCTAGTCTTTCTTTGCAACCAACTAAGAATAATAAACTAACTAATACTAAAAACAATAAAATCCTCTTTTTTATATTTTATTTAAAAAAGAATAGCTATATAAAAATTTCTATTTTCAACAAAGATACTCCAAAACCCTAATCTGCCAAGTATCCTGATCACACTCTTGATGACAAATCCTTCCATTAAAACCTTTTGGTTTACTATCTCTTACTTCTTGCCTAGACCAATGTCTAAGAGAATCAAAATAGGATTTATCAAATACAAAAGTAGCTCTCTCTTCCTGATCAAACTCTACAACTACTTGATCATCAAAGTAAAATGCTTTATAAGATCCACCAGAACCTAAAAGTTCACCTTCTACAACACTATCAGGACCTAATTCATTAAGATAATTTTGTCCCCATGTTCTAAAAACAATTTCTCTTGGAACAGATTTCCCCTTACCATAATGTTTAATACCTTTAGGATTACTAGAGTCAGGAAGAATTTCAATACCTTCACGAACTTGCCTAAAAGCTTCCTTAGCAAAATCATATTGTTCATTAATTAAAGGGTTTCCCCACATATCAACATAAACAGGTTCATCAGATTCACCAACTAAACTTTGTAAAGTCTTCAAATTCTTAAAATCATCCTGAACAAATAAACCTAAATTAGCAGAACTCAATCTCAAAGGCGTACTAGCTTTTGTTGTTTCTAAATAAAAAACTCTTCCATTTTGAGAAAGTTCATAAACAGGACTTCCATCTACAGTTAAAGTATAAACTGCTTCTTGATTAAGAGGTTCAACAATTTTTTCAACATGAATTTCTCTTTCCAAACTCTTTTTCAACATTTGGAATAATCTTAAATTATCTTTTAATGTAACACAAACAGTATTTTTTAAACTATCTGGATTATAACTCTTCTCCAATTTATTCCACTCTTCTTGCAAGGCAGCCTTCTTTTCAAGAGCTCCTGCAAAAGTTACAGCATGATTTTCTTCTTCATGTTTTGATTTTTTCCTCTTTTCTGAATAATTTTGAAGTATCTCTTTTTGTTCTTCAAGGCTTAAAGTCTCTAATACCTTCGGGAGTACACCCTGAGAAAGATTAGCATCAGCTACTATGATATAACTGTCTTCTGGATTTTCTTGACGAGCTAATCGAAAATCTTCTGCAACTTCAGGATATCTTGAATTAAAAGTATGTTCTTGGATTGAAACTCGTTCTCTAAGTTCTGGCCAAGTGCTCAATAATACATTTCCTCCTTTTAATGCAATTTTACAGTAATAATAACCAACATCAAGATCGAGATTCATCTCTCCATGTATATCAGGTTTCAAAAAGAGAGTTTCATCAATTAAAGTACTAATTTCAGATCTATATCTGTCAACTTTTTCTTGATATTCTTGAGGTGACATAGCACCTTCTGACTCTAGAATTAATAGCTCTTGCTCAATTCTTCCAATTATCGCATCTAAATCTAATTTCATAATTAAGAAAGAATAAAACAGATTTAAAAACCTTTCTATATGTAACTACTAAAAAATAGCTAAAAAAAGATTTAAAAAGCTAAAACTATTAAAATAAAAGAAGCAGAAGAATTAGGGAAGAGTGTAATAGTCTATTCTAAATTTATAGGAAACACCAAAGATTTTATAGAAAACCCTAAAGATGTAGACTCATCATTAAATAACAAAAAAAGGATTATAGCTAAATATACAAGTATTAAGTAGTTTCACAATATTTATTAATAAAAACCTTATCAAAGTTTCAAGATCTTCAAGACCAAAAAATAAATAATCAATTCGAAAATCAGAATAATCATTTACATCTGCATAATAATCATTAAAAATATAAGCTACCCTAGAAGGTTTCAAAGAACTCCTCCCAAAAACATTTAAAAAAGAAGCTTCACCTCTTTTTATTATAACTCTATATATTTTATATTCAAAAAATATTAACAATATATTCAATATTAAAAAACTACTTTAATAGAAATAAAAACTTAATTTTATGGAACCTTACAAATTTGAATTTGACAATAAAGAATTCTACATCTTAGAAGAAGAACATAGACTCTGGATACAAACGCCTGAAAAAGAAAAAAGAGATTTAGGTTTAGTAACTTCTTTAAGACCAGATATCTATGAAGCCAAATTCGAAGCAATAGACACTTCATGCACTCCACTAGTAGAACTTATCAATAAAACAGAGAATGCTTGTTATCTAAAGGTGAGTGTAGTCAGAACTCGAGAATACTGGCATTACGGAAGTCTTGATAATATTTGGCAAGGAAGACAACAAACCGAATCAAAAAAACTCATAATTCTAAAGAGACCAGGGGGCTATTTATATGTAGTCCCTAGAAACACCACTTGATATTTAAAAAAAGAAAAAAAGAGATTAAAGTTTTAAAAAGAAATATGATTCTTACAATTTCTTAACATTAACAGCTTTTGGACCACGATCGCCTTGTTCAACATCGAAACTAACACGATCATTCTCTTGTAATCTAACGCCTTCTTCTAATGCAGTTTGATGTACAAAAATTTCCTTTCCATCTTCAGCAACAATAAAGCCAAAGCCTTTTCCTGCATCGAAAAATTTAACAGTTCCTTCCATTTTAAAGTTTATCCTCCATATTTATTCACATTTATCACAAAATTGTCTTTTAGACTCACCGTTCTTAACAATAAATCTTACTTTACATTTTCTGCAATTTTTGACTATGTTATAATCTACCATTTTCTTCTGGTATTTCTCTTATTAAATCTTTGATTATTAGCTACTTTTGCTCTTTCAATATAAGGTTTTTCCTCTCTATCGATTTTAAATTCAGAATAGTCTCTTTTAATTCTTGAGAAGTTATCATAATCATAACTACACAATAAATTAATTACTCTTCCAGACTCTCCTGCTCTTGCAGTTCTTCCAATCCTATGTACATAATCTTTAGGATCTGGTGGAATACAATAATTGTAAACATGACTTACATTTTGAATATGTAAACCTCTAGCAGCTACATCAGTACAGACTAAAACATCTACTTTATTTTTATTGAATAATTCTAGAGTTCTATTTCTTTTATTCTGAGTTAAACCACCATGGATAGCAATTGCTTTAAAACCATTAAGATTTAAATTCTTACTTACAAAATCAACAACTCTTCTTGAATTACAAAATACCATGACTAATCC
Source organism: Candidatus Woesearchaeota archaeon (assembly GCA_964447685.1). GTDB lineage: Archaea > Nanobdellota > Nanobdellia > SCGC-AAA011-G17 > CAYUTI01 > CAYUTI01. The sequence continues at coordinate 337,018 of CAYUTI010000001.1, read as the reverse complement.
AGAGTTTTCTTGTTTCAACAGATGTACTAACAAAGAAAGTTTCAAAGGATGTTCGATATCATAATAAACTTGTTTCAATTTACTAGGATCAACATACCTAGTTGCTGAAATTTGTTCTGGATTCAACATATACTTATTAGATAAAGCTCTAATCTCCGGAGAGATAGTAGCTGAAAAAAATAAGGTTTGTCTTTCTTTAGGACATGTCTTAATTATATCTTCAACGTCATCAATAAAACCCATATCAAGCATTCTATCTGCTTCATCTAATACTAAAATCTTGATTTTAGAAGTATTAATTGTGCCTCTTTCTAGATGATCTTTCAATCTTCCAGGTGTAGCAACAACAACATCTGCTCTCTTTAAATCATCAATTTGAGGATTAATAGATACTCCTCCATAAACAGAGATTATTCTCAGGCTTTTAGATAAACTAACTAAATTATTCTTTACTTGCTCTGCTAATTCTCTTGTAGGTGTTAATATCAAGGTTTGTAAACCCTCACCAGGAACCACTCGTTCGATAATACCACAGCCAAAAGCTAGGGTCTTTCCAGAACCAGTTGCTGATTCCCCAATTACGTCTTTCTTTTCTAATATTGGTGGGATTGCCTCAGCTTGGATTTCTGTAGGTTTTACTATACCCAAGTCACCAATCGCTGACATAAGCTCTCCACTTAAGTTAAAATTTTCAAAGTTCATTTTTTTTATTACATGCGCACTTATTAAAGAAAAAGCGAAATGTGTTAACAAGTGCTCTCTCCAAAGTTGCTCTCGTACTATTATAGCTGTTTTTACCCTTTATAAGGTTATGGGTTTAGATTTAAGGCATATTCAAGCAAATAATCTAAAGAAAATCAAGCTCATCACTTCTAACAACAATCTCCTTACGTTCACCCCTAACAACAGTTTCAGGCTTTTTAACAGGATTTAATTCCAAAACTCTTCTAAAATTCATATTTCCACATCTGTCACAAAAGAAATAAGGTCCCCACTTACCTGTTCTTAACTCTAAAAGAGAACCACAAATACATTTCATATTACCTAAATTCAAATCCTTATGTAACTTACAGACTGGTATCCCTTGGCTATTCTTAGAAGAAGCCATAGATCCACAAAAAGGACATTTAAGAATCTGTGATTGCCCATACTGTTTTTGACGATACATAAGAATTATCCATTTTTTAATCATTTATAAAATTATGCAAAACAAACTCTTTTTTGTTCTTTTTTCTCAGAATAAGTATAAGGAACATAAATCTTTTTCTTACTCTTAGGATCCATTCCAGTATAATACATACAAGTAGATACAGTCATAGGGGTAGGTGTAAAAATTTGAACATGTTCAGCATTTCTCAAATGAGCAATAGCTTTTCCTAACTCTTCAGCTTCTTTCATAGAAGAACCAGGATGAGCAGTCATAAAATAAAAACTTAACTTTCTACCAGTCTTAGCAAAAAAACTAATAAATCGAGATAAATCTCCATAATCTTTATTCATCAACTTTAGAACTTTAGGATTAACATGTTCTGGAGCGATTCTTAAACTATCAAACAAGTGAAATTTAGCTAATTCCAAAACATACTTATCACTAGCCAGATCATATCTAATACCACTACGAACATTAACTTTCTTAACACCAACAATACTTCTTGCTTTTCTCAACAATCTAATCAAACGATCATTTCCTTTCTTCAATTTTCCACAATTCAAACAATCACCATCACAATCATTACAATCCATACCATACATATTAGCTGAAGGTCCTCCAAGATCATCAATATTCCCTCTAAATGAAGGCATCTTACTAATTCTCTTAATTTCAGAAAGAATACTTTCCTCAGAACGAGAAATTATCTTATCTCCTTGTAACAAATTCACAGAACAAAAATTACAATTACCTATACAACCTCTATGAGAAACAACACTAAACTGGAAACCTTGCATTCTCTTAGGAACTTTCCTATCAAAATCAAAACTATAATATTCATCCAAATCCTTAGAAGTATATTTAGGACTTTTATACTGAACAACATACCTATTATCAATCTTCTGAATTAAATCCTTATTATTACTAAATAAATTCTGCATATCACAAAACTTAGATTTACTTAAAATGACTTCATCATAACTAGGTAATTCAATTTCATTCTTAACCTCTTTAACAATAATACAAGTTCCTTTAATACCTTCTAAACTTTTACCTTCTTTAATTCTAGAAGCAATTTCTAACATCTGTTTTTCAGCATTTCCATAAGCTAAGATATCAGCACGAGAATCAAATAAAATTGGTCTACGTAATCTATTCTCCCAATAATCATAATGTACAAACCTTCGTAAACTCGCTTCTGTTCCACCAAGGACCATGATAGAATCCTTAAAGTTTTTACGAATCCAATTACTATAGACAATTACTGCTCTATCCGGAACCTCCTCATTATAATCTAAAAGTTCATCATCTTTTCTTAATCTTTTCAAAGGCGTATAATTTCGAACCATAGAATCAATACTTCCAGAACTAACTCCAAAAAATAACTTAGGTTTTCCTAATTTTAAAATATCTTCCTCTTTTGTAGGCTTTTCAATAATCCCAACTTTATAACCCTCTCTTTCCAAGAGTCTTTTCAGTATAGCAACGCCACAAAGAGGATGATCAAAAAACATCTCTCCTACAACAAAAATAATATCGTAACTCATTTGAAAAAAGAAGTAATTTTTGCTTTTAAAGCTTACTAAGCAAGAAAACATATTTTAAAAAAAAAGAAAAAAAGAAACTATTTATTTACTCTTTTCAGTTTCAATAACTGCTTTAATAGCAACAACTAACGCAGCTGCACCAACAAAAGCAATTAAGCTTGATAGGACTGTACCAACAACACCTGCAACACTAGTACCTAAAACCGCAAGAGCATCAACACTCGCTATTCCAAGTATTAATAAAGTAGCCGCAGCAAGTAAAAATTTCTCAACTTCTTTACCAGTAATGTTCAAGAAACCAACAATCAATCCTAACACAAATAAAACAGCAGCAGTATAAGGTACAACTAAGAACCCTGATAAAACAGCTATTACTATACCTGCAAGGAAAGACCATCTGCCTATTTTTACCATATCCATGCATAACACCTCCTTTTTTATTGAAAATACCTAAATATAACGATAATTATAACAAAAACTTACTTTATAAAGATTTTTAACTACTTTAAAATGGATTAAAAAGATTTAAATAAAGAAAGTTAAAACACCATTCTTATGGACAAACACAAAAGAACAATTGCAAAAACAATTTCTTTCAGGGTTCTAGCAACAATCACAACAATGATCCTAGTATACATATTCACAAAGGATTTAGCAATAACAGGTTCAATTGGTTTATTAGAGACAGTTTCAAAATTAGTACTTTACTATGGCCATGAAAGAGCTTGGGAAAAGATTCATTGGGGTAAGAAATTCTAAAGACCAAAAACCTTAAAAACAGATAAACTTCACTTAAAACTATGTCAGATAATAAAATCTCAATGCCTTCCGGACAGGGAGGAATAGTAAGATATTTTGATGAGTACAAGTCAAAGATCCACTTTAAACCTATTTGGGTTTTAATAGCTATAGTCGCAGTAATTCTAATTGAAATGCTATTACACGCAAGAGGATAAAAATGCTTCCTGGAATGAATCCCAAACAGATGCAAAAAGTGATGAAGCAGATGGGGATTAAACAAGTAGATATCGAAGCAACCGAAGTTATAATTAAAACAAAAGATAAAGAGCTAGTTTTTACTAATCCTGATGTAGCTAAAGTAAATGCAATGGGTCAAGAAACTTATCAAATTATAGGTACTCCAGAAGAACGATCATTACAATCCTATACTAAAGATGATATTAAAACAGTAGCAGAACAAGCAAATGTTTCAGAAGAAGAAGCAGAAACAGCTTTAGAAGAAACAAATGGTGATTTAGCAGAAGCAATTCTTAAACTAACCCAGACTTCTGAGTAAGCATATCAACAAATTCATCCAACCCACTTCTATCCACAACTTCAACAGATTCAGTTACAGAAGCATACATTTTAACATACTCTAAAATTTTATCTGCTAAAGCTTGATTAAGTAATTCATAATTACGAGGCGCATCACAAGATCCTCCTTCAATCTCCACCTCTTTATCAAAAGAGCCAAATCTAATGCCATTACAATAAGCTCTATACGCAACACAAGATTTTTTACCCTCACAATAAATAGTATACCCTAAAATAGATCCCCACTCACTTACCTTCTCGCGCATTATTGTTATTTTCATTTCTTCTCTCGAATCAAACCTCTACCCACCTCTTTACTATGAGTATTTCTATAATAGATTCTCCCAGAACCAGAATTCAAAAAATAAACTACTTCATTAGGTTGTAATATTGAGATATAATCTTCAGGTTCTAATCCTAAAAAACCACCCAGCAAAGTTCTATTCACACTCTGATGACCAACAATAAAAACAAAATCATCTAAAGAACTAAGAACTTCATCAACAAAAGGTTTTGTTCTTTCAGCCATTTCAATATAAGTTTCACCTTCAGGTATTCTATAACGAAGTTTATCAAATTTCCTTTTAGCAAAGTGTTCTCTAAGAACAAGATCATCAGGAAGTTTTCCTTCTAAAATACCAAAATTTAATTCATTTATCCTTGGTTCAATTATCAAAGGCAAACCTCTTAAACGAGCAGTAGGTTCAGCAGTGTCCATAGACCTATCTAATTCAGAACAATAAATAGCATCAATAGAATATCCTCTTAAAAGTCTAGTAAGATTACGAGAATGATTATAACCCTTCAAATTAAGTTGAGCACCATTGCTTGAACCACTCATTCTACCATCAACATTCCAATCAGTCTCTCCATGCCTAGCAATAACTACTTCCATAGATTAAACTAAAGAAACACACTATTTAAGTTTTAACAATATTAAAAATATATATCCTTATTCTAACAACCTATTAGCAATAACAGAATAACAATCTTCTAATTCAGAACACATATTCACACAATCCAAACAAACTCCATTAGTAAAATTCTCTTTAAACTTTTTCTTCAAAACTCTAATCTTATCAAACTCCAATTCAAGATCAGCAGGTAATTCCGAATCCTCAGGGTAACATCTATCAACAATAATTTTGAATTTATCTCCTTCAGAAACCACAGCTTCAAATCTATCCTTAATTAACATAATATCATGATTATCATGAATAGACTCTCGCAAATCACCAATCCTCTTTTTTAGTTTGATATAATCAATCATCCAAAATTATTTTCCAAATGAACTAGTATATAAAAATTATGTAAATGAAGAATATAATAACATTTATAAATAGAAAGTAAGATGACCTTTTAATGGAAAGCGATCATGTAATCTATGAAATACTTCGAGAAAAAAGAGCAGAAAATATTGAAGATAGAATAGAAATTCTAGAAGACTATCTTGGATTATCCCACGTAGAACTACCGGAATCCGATAGAGAAGGCTATTATCATGACCTACTGGGAGAAATAATGAAGGATGAAACATTCTATCCATTATTAGATTGAACACAATAATCCTTAAAAACTTAAAATACTACATATAGTATATGCAGGACATAAAGAATTTAATTCTAGAAGCGAAAAAAGCAGTAAGGGCAGCAGATCATTTACTATATATTACCTACCCTGTAGTTAATGATAAAAAACTCTTTATTTCAATAGTAGATAATCTTTACAAAGCAAATATTAACGCAATGAATGCGATTTTACAATATGAAAGGCTATACAAAAGAGTGGCCCCTTATCCAGAAATTTTTGAACATAAGATGGATCTCTTAAAAACGGGCATAGCAGAAAGATATCACTTACAAAGAGAATATATCGTACTATTAGAAGATCTAAAAAAAATAACTGAAGCAAGAAAAGCCTCACCAATCGAATTTCAAAGACAAGATAAGTATATAATCTGCTCACCAAACTACCGAATGGAAACTTTAACAATAGAAAAGCTTAAAAACTATTTATTCCAATCTAAATTATTCGTTGAAAAGATAGCTAAAATAATTCCAAAATGATTCAGGATGATAATACCCCAAGAGGAGAGCTTAAAAGAGCCGATCACTTAATTTATGTTACTTTAAAATACACTAGAACAGTTGATGTTATAAAGAATATTATCAAAAGATTGATTTCTGCAATTGAAATGTCTATTGATTTAGCTCTAGAAAATTCAAAAGTAAAACAGATTCCTAAAACTCAACAAGAAAAAGCAGACTTACTAGCTGAAATTTTCAAAAAATCAACAGATATGAAAGATTTCATTGAATTCTACAGGCTACTTAAAAGAGTAGATAAAACAGAAAACTATGAAAAAAAAGAAGAATATAGAAAAAATGTAACATTAATCACAAAATTTATAGAAATAGATATCCCAACAATTCATGAGTTTTATGAAAAAACAATTGCTTTTGTAATGTTCATTGAGGCTTATATAGGGGGAGAAGTAAAGCCATGACGAGATTCATCCTGGTGTCTGGGGGAAAGGGGGGAGTAGGGAAAACTACATCTGCAATAAATATCGCTTCTGCTTTAACTTATTTTGGTCGTGACACAACAATTATCGATGGTAATCTAACAACTCCAAATGTAGGTGTTCATTTAGGTGCACCAGTTGTTCCAATCCATTTACATCATGTTCTTCAAGGAAAACATTCAATAGGTGAAGCAATATATGAACACCCAACAGGTACCAAAATTATTCCTGCAAGTTTGTCTGTAGAAGATTTAAGATTAACAGACTCAACAAAACTTAATAACCATATTAGAAAACTTAAAGGATATACTGATTTTGTAATAATAGATTGTGCAGCAGGTTTAGGTAGAGAAGCTTTTTCAGCTTTACAACCTTCAGAAGAGGTTTTAATTATAACAAATCCAGAACTCGCTGCAGTAACTGATGCTCTTAAAACAATAAAAGTTGTAGAAGATTATAAGAAAAAAGTTTTAGGTGTAGTTGTAACTAAGAAATCAAATCTTAAAACAGAAATGTCAATCAGAAATATTGAACTACTCTTAGAAAAACCAGTCATTGGAATCATCCCAGAAGACAAAGCAATTAAAGAATCTCAAGCAGCAAAAGATCCTGTAGTTTATTCTCATCCATATTCTCATTCTGCAATCGCTTACAAAAAACTAGCAGCAGACTTAATAAATCAACAATATGATCCAGAAGCTGATAAACCTAAGCAAAAGTTCATGATTAAATTGTTAAAAAAATTAGGATTTTAAATTATCTCATCCTTCTATGTTTAGTTCCTTCCCAATCAATATGTGGTAAAATTTTAGAAAAATCAACAGGCTCAGGTGCTTGATAAATTCCTTCAGAATAAAAACAACCTTGTAATCTACATACTTAACCAAAACTCTTAAATACTTCAAAACCTCCTTATTTAATATGAAAACTACAATTGAGGCTAAGGTGCAGTGCACTGGTTGTATTCATTGTTAGAAATAGTTCTTACTTTCTTAAAAAACTTTATAAACAATTAGTTTCTAGAAATATCTATGGCAGGCGTGGTATAACGGCTATTACTCAAGACTGTGGATCTTGCAACGCGAGTTCGACTCTCGCCGCTTGCCCTTTTTCAATAAGAGGTGAAAAAAAATGAAATTAGAACTTCCAAAAGGTACAGAAGATTTAGCACCAGAACAAAAGATCTTACAGAACGAATTATTAAACATTCTAACAGAAACATTCGAACTATATGGTTTCTCACCTCTAGAAACACCTATCTTAGAAAGATTTGATATCCTATCAGCAAAATATGCGGGTGGAGAAGAAATCCTAAATGAAACTTTCAAACTAATAGATCAAGGTAAAAGAAAACTAGCTCTAAGATATGACTTAACAGTTCCATTTTCAAGATTTATAGGCATGAACCCAACTGTAAAAATGCCTTTCAAAAGATATGCCACAGGCCCAGTATTCAGAGATGGCCCAATCAAACTAGGAAGATCCAGACAATTCTGGCAATGTGATGTAGACATAGTAGGTTCTAAGAATATGCTAGCAGAAGTAGAGCTATTAAACTTAGCAGTAGATGCTTTCAAAAAACTAAAACTTTCAGTAGAAATAGAACTTAACTCTAGAAAAATCCTAGATGCAATATTAACTTATGCAAAAGTAGATGAAAAAAAGAAAATACCTGCAATCTTATCAATCGACAAACTAAAAAAAGTAGGTTTACAAGGTGTAACAAAAGAACTAAAAGAAAAAGGTTTAACAGATGCTCAAATAAATAAAATAACTAAAATTATCAAAATCAAAGGTTCAAACAAAGAAATTTTACAAGAACTAGAAAAAGTTTTAGGACCTAATGAAGGCATAGAAGAATTAAAACAAATCACAAAACTAACTTCTGAAAAGTTCATAAAAGTAACACCTTCTCTAGCAAGAGGTTTAGCTTACTACACTGGACCAGTTTTTGAAGTCTTTCTAAAAAACTCCACTTTCACTTCAGCAATAGCAGCAGGTGGAAGATACGACAAAATGATTCAAGAATACTTAGGTTCAAAAGAAGAATATCCTGCAGTTGGAATCTCATTTGGTTTATCAGCAATTGCAACTAACATAGAAAGAAAATCAAGAAAAACAGTTTCAGAAATTTACATCATCCCAATCAAAACTCAAAAAGAATCTATAAAGATAGCACAACAATTAAGAGAAAATAATATTAAAACAGAAATAGATCTTAATGAAAAAGGTATTTCAAAAAACCTAGATTACGCAAACAAACTAGAAATTCCTTATGTATTATTCATAGGTCAACAAGAACTTTCTAATAACAAACTAACTCTAAGAAATATGAACACAGGTGAAGAGTTTAAATTACCAGTAGAAAAAGTAATTGAAAAACTTAAGAATTAATCACCATATTTCAGCTTCATCATCAGCAGGATTAAAATAACTACTTAGATCCAATTTATCTACTTCTTCAGGTGTAATTTCATCTCCATAATAAATATCTTCATCATCCTCATCCAAAATAATACCTCCCTCAGGGAAATCTACTTCATCATAGAAAGGTTCTCCATTCTCAGGAGGATATTTTTGAGTTTCATCAAGAGAACAAGACCTCTTCCCTAAAGATTCTTTATGTGCAGATTCAAGAATACTTTCAACACTTTCTTCCAATTTAGATCTTTCAGGAATTTTTCCACCATTCTTAATAAAATTCAAACAAGCATTGAAAAGGCGAACATAAGAAACTAAACCCAATCCAGGAGATTCTCTTGGTTTAGGAATTCGAGCTACATAAACATACTCCATAAATTTCTTAGTCATTACTTCTTCAATTGTATTATTTTTTTTTTTCAATAGTATCCAAATATTCCATAAACTCATGATATTCCATTTTCTTTCCTCTTCAGAAATCGTACTGAAGTTCACGACCATCTAAAAATTAAAGACCAAATGAACTTTAAAAACATTATTATACTCCAAAACAACTATCCTTTCATATAAAAATCTCTTTTTTCTCTAGAAAACTTCTCAATAGAATACCTTAACATAGTTCGAGGCATCTCTTTATAATATTTATTAAGAAACTCTTCTTCAATCTTAACATCCCTCTTCCCAATCTCACGTAACATCCAACCTACAGCTTTATGAATCAAATCATGTTTATCATGTAAAAGAATTTTAGAAATCTTCAAAGCATCTTCAAATTTATCCTCCTTAATAAAATAAAAACAAGATAAAATAGCAATCCTTCTTTCCCATAAATTAGAAGAATTAACCAAGCTATACAAAACATCTTTATCCTTATCAAATAAATAATCACCTAATATCTTATACGCAGATAAATCAACCAAATCCCAATTATTTATCTTAGAAGTATTCTTTAAATAAAAATCAACATACCTCTTATCTTTACTCTTAGAATACTGATCAACTAATATAAAAAGTGCAGTTAACCTATACTCATGAATATTAGAATCCAACAAAGATTGTATTTCATCTAACGACAAATCCTTATACTTCTTAGCTAACTTTCTTTGCGAAGGAACAACCACACCCAAAAACACATCACCTTCTCCATACTCTCCAGGACCAGTCTTAAAAAATCTAGAAAGAATTAAAGCTTTCTCTTTATTAGCTAACTTCTCAAAATCTTTCTTCAATAAATCAAGCATAAACTAATTAACAAATAAACCTTTATAAACTTTATTCAAAAAAGCATCAAGGAACATAATCTCCCTTCAAGAGGAGAAGTTTTAAGTGCCTCAACAAAACCATAACCAATTTTTTGTTCTTCTTCAGACAACAGATATAAAGGTTCATTATCTCTTAATCTTCGAAGATATCTTACAAGATCACCATGAAAATTCCATGTTTCCTTACCTCTTTCTCTACCAGAATGCGCATAATAATCCATAAAACAATCAAATATATCCAAACTAGAAACCTCATCTTCTTCTATAAATAAAGGAAGCGCATCTTTTAGATTTTCTGAAAAATTTAAAGCTCTAAGAACTAAATCAATGGATTCTTTATTCCCTTCTTTAACCTTTTTATAAAAATATCTCCATCTTAGCATGCTGTCTTCTAATTCAGGATCTCTCGGAGGCATAATTGCGTTTCCCATAACAAATAAATAGACTTTAAGATTTAAATAAATTATTATTCTTCAGTAGCAGGTCTCAAAATTTCAATCTCACCAAAATGTTCTGCTTGTTCTAACTCAATTTGATCATTATTTCGTAAATGTAAAAGAGGAATAATAGTATAAATCCTATCATCACGAGTTGCATTCTCACCAACTAACTTAGTAAAGTTAACTTTTTCTTTACGAGTAAAAAATCCTAAGACTCTAGAATAAACATCCTTAATCAACTGACCAACATCAACTTTTTTCTCTGGAGGCCTAGGTGCTTCATAAGCTTCTTCTTCTAATCTTCTTAACTTCTTACGCTTATCAACATCCAAAGCTTTCTGTAATGCACTAATCAAATCTTGAATACTAACTTTTCTCTTTCTTTTCTGTGGACTTTTAATAGCTAAACCAGGAACATTAAACACAGGTCTTTCTTCCTGAACAAAATCATCCAAATCCTCAATCTCTTCTTCATTTCCATAAAGTAGATTATCAAAACCAGCTATATCCTCACCAATTAATTTATCAGATTTAATTTTTAATAAAATAGAACTAGCCAAGATTACCTTACCAGATATAAAAAAATTCATCTCTTGCATCTTTTTGATAGTTTCAATATATCTTTTAGCCAAAACTCCTATATCAATATCCCAAGGATTCATCTCTTCAGACTTTACTAAATCTTGCAAAATGGTTTGCCAAGTAATTTCATCCTCTCTCATTAACATATCATAAATCTTATCTTCCATTACAAAAACATAAGAAAAACAACTCATTTATATTCTTTTGTATATAATTCCCTGTTCCTACTCAAGAATGGTTCCTAACAGAAACCTTTAAATAGTAGTTTAATAACATTTTTCCTTATCACCTCTTTTTTCCTGGGAAGAAGCTCCTTCGTGGGGCTTTCTCCTAGGTTTAAACTAAAATGGACCAATTGATTTATTTATACCCAATACCTGAATACTTTGATTTTGATTTAAAACATAGATCAAAAAAATTTAAAGAAGAATACAAAGGAAAATTAAATAGGTGTATAGATCTAAGATATAGGAAAAAGGGTTTTCAAGTCAACTTCGCACTTTTTGATGACCATTCAATTTCTGATATGATTAGAATATATAAAAAAGATAGAATAATAAGAGTTGGATTAAGTTTTAATGAACACACTACTCAAGTTAACGGGGAATATCCCTATCCAAACCAAGATTTTATATTAGATCAACTTGGAGATATAGACCATCTAAGAGTTGCAGGTTTTCATATATGGGATTGTGTAGAAAAATTAGCAGAGAGAGCACACCAAAGAGGAATTGATGTTTTAGTTGACGAAGATTTAACAAATATTTTTAGAGCAAGAATCCAAGACGAAGGGTTTAGAGAAGATATCTACCCAAGTTATGACCCTGGGAGAGATGCTGAGTTATTAGGTAAAAATTTCAAAAGATATTTCTTAGAAGCTAGAAAAAATAAACCTTGGTTATGGCAGAACTATTAATCATCACAGATATTTACACCATACTTCTCAAATAATTCAGAACTAACATAGATTGGAGCATTAAATCTAACAGCAACAGCCATAGCATCACTTGGCTTACAATCAACACTCAACACAAAACCATCTTTCTCAAGAACCAAATCAGAATAATACCAACCATAATTTATTTCAGTAATTCTAACAAACAATACATTTATTTCATAATAATTCAAGATATCAGATATCAAATCATGTGACCAAGGTCTATTTAAATGAGTTTTCTGTATTCCTTCATTAATAGAAATAGCCTGCACTTCACTAGTTTGTGCAGTTAATTCCTCACAATCATGAACAAGACGAATCAAACCATCATCACTCACATTATAAGAAACTTTAACCAAACCAAGCAGGTCCACATCTTCCAAAGAAATCTCTTCCACCGGTTCAGGAATTTCAACATATCTATAAACAAGATAAGCATTAATCAACAAACTTAATAATAATACAAAACACAATATAACAAAGATCCTCTTATGTTTTTTTCTCATTCCAAATACACCTCAGCAGCTTCTTCCAAGGTATCTACCTCTATTACTTGTATACCAATATCATCCCCAAAACTCTTAATTACAGGCCTATAAACAATTCTACAAACTATTCCTTTACAGGCTTCAACTCTATTATATTTCTCAACTTCATAACCTAAACCCTTAGCAACTATAAACTTAGTAACATTAAAATCTTTAGCAGCTTGTGCCTTTTCAACAACACCCCCAACAGCTGTAATCTTTCCATTCTCTAAAACCGCTCCAGTCATCATAACATCCCTTTTAATCTGTTTCCCAGTCAATAAAGCATAAGTTCCAAGAGCCATAGTTGCACCAGCACTAGGTCCCTCAATAACACCAGTCTTTGCCTTAACCGAATAGATTATATCCTTATTATCAAGACTAATATTAGCTAAATGCGAAGCAGCCTTAGCAGCTAAACGAGCACTCTCTTGAATATAAAGATCAGATAAAACATCGTCAACATCAACAAGAATCTTACCAGAACCCTCCTTAACATATACCACAATTTCAACAATTACTCCCTCTTCTCCAGATAAAGCAGGGGAATAAACACTTACTTTTTCATTGATATCGCTTAGAATAACATTCTCCTGAACGTTCCCCCTAGGAATAAACTCTAAACCTACGATAATTCCAGCTAGAAAAACAAGTAAAAATAACAAAACAATATCGAATGTTTTCATATCCAATAATCACTCACTAATTTATTTAAGTATTTAACAACAATAATATACACATTCTAAAATAACTATTACTCATTAAAAACACTTAAAAAGAACAGATTAATCAAAAGTACTTATGGAGATAAGTAAATTAAAAAGAAAAAGACTAGCTAAAACCTATACTTGGAAAATAATCAGTCTAATCCTATTAATATTACTAGTTTTCTCATTCTATTCAAACGGAAGTATTGATTTAAGCAAAAGAAACCTTACTCCAGAAGAAGCAAAACAAAGGGCTACAGACTTTTTAAGTTTAACAAAAGAAAATACTGCACATATAAGTGTAACAGTAGATAAAGTAATTGAAACAGACGGTTTATATGAATTATATCTTTCTGTAACCACTAGGGATGTAACTCAAAAAACAACAGCTTACATGACAAAAGATGGAAAATACTTTTTTAATCAAGCAGTAGACCTTGAAGAAGTATTCTATTTAATGAACAAATTAGAAACTGTTGAAGAGATAGAAGAGATCAAAGAAGAAACAGAACCTATTGAAGAAGAACCAGAGATCTTAGAAGAAACTCCAAACGAAACAGAATTATAGACTTATATTCTCTAGTATACATATCTTTAAATATTTACTTAACATTATACTTAATATGATAAATACTGGTCTATTAAGATTATGTAATCACTTTATTCTAGGCAGACCAGTCTATTGCGCAACAGGCAAGAAAACCGAATAATCCTGTGCGCGTTAAGATATAATCAAATTCTAAGAAAACTTAACGACGCACCAAAAGAATTTCTCATAATCAAGAGGTATCTAAAATGAAAAATATAAAACCAGAAAAACTATGTATGGCATGTGGTGAAGCTATCACCAATCCAATATGCCCAGATTGTTTAGCTAGAGAAATGGAGTACTGGCTAAATGACAAAGACAGACGTCTCTTAAGTGAACTAAGGAAGAGAACTAGAGAGTTCAAAACAATGGCATACGGCAAAACCAACACATGTGTAATTTGTGGTAATCATATGAACTTTTGTTCGTACTGTTACATTGAATACGTCCATGACTGGTTAAATACAAGATCACCTCAGATAGTTGATGAATTCCAACATAATTTTGGATTCATCAAAAACATTGAAAACTAAATATTTATAAAGCACCAGCAAGACTAGTAATCTATGCAGATAGAAGTATTCATAGAAAGAGATAATCAAACAAAAAAGCTTGAAGCAAAGGATATTCCAGACTTACTTAGTCAGTTAGCTATCAACTCAGAAACAGTAATAATAACAAGAAACAATGAATTAATCACAGAGGCAACTAAACTTCAACCTAAAGATAAAATTAGACTTCTCTCTGTAATCTCCGGAGGATAAATGCCGTGTAAATTATGTAAAACAGCCCCAGTAATTAGATTACCAAATTCAGAAGTACAATTATGTAAGGCTTGCTTCATAAGATACTTCGAGAAAAAAGCTAAAAGAACAATTAAAGCTTACAATCTCTTAGATAAAAAAGATAGGATAGCTGTAGCCTGCTCAGGCGGAAAAGATTCTAATGCTTTACTATTTTTCTTAAGTAAACTCTCAGAAAATACCAGAAATTTAGAATTAGAGATTATAGTAATTGATGAAGGAATAAAACCTTACAGAGACTTAAACATTCAACATCTTAAAACTTTAAGTAAAAATCTAACTATAGTTTCATTCAAAAAAGAATTTGGCTTAACTCTAGATGAAATGATTAAAATAGCAAGAAAGAAAAAACTTCCTCAACACCCTTGTACAATCTGCGGGGTTTTAAGAAAATACCTTCTAAATAAATATGCTAGAAAATTAAAAGTAAATAAAATAGCAACAGGCCACAACTTAGATGATGAAGCTCAATCTATTCTTATGAATCAATTCAGAAACTCTATGGAAACCCAAGCAAGACTAGGACCATTAACAGGGGTAATTAAAGATAAAAAATTCATCCCAAGAATAAAACCTTTCTATCTACTAACAGAAAAAGAAATAATGACCTATGCTTTCTTAAACAACTTATTACATGAATTCACAGAATGTCCCTATTCAGAAGAAGCTTTAAGAGATGATGTAAGAAATTTATTAAATGATTACAATCAAAAACATCCAGGATCTAAACATGCAGTTATTAATTCTTTCCTAGAAATACTTCCATTACTTAAAAACCATTACAAAACTAATGATTCTAAGATTAAAACCTGTAAAAAATGTAAAGAACCTTCTTCTCAAGACATTTGTCAAGCTTGTAATATTTTAAAAGAATTAAAGTAAAATTTATAAAGAATGAAAACATTCAAAAAACCATGGATGCACTTAAAAAAAAGAGAATTGATATTGTTTTCTCAGCAATAATCTTTTTAGGTTCTCTTGTGATCATAGGAACACACATAAACAATAATAACATAACAGGTAACGCAACTATGGATTTTAGTGGAAATTCTAGTTTCTTACTAACTTTATTTGTATTCCTATCAGTAGCAATTATTGGATATATTATTTATATCTACAAGAACCCATGAAAAAGATAAAAGAGAAATGCAATTGCAATATTAAAAGTAATTGTTGCAATACTGGAATGATTTATGGATTAGGTTTTATAGGCGCAGCAGTTTATTATATCTCAACAGCACCAAGTTTCTGGATAGGAGTTTTAGGTGTTCTAAAAGCATTAGTTTGGCCAGCTTTCTTAGTGTTTGAATTGTTAAAATTCTTAGGAATGTAAAGATTTAATTTTACTATAAAGGTTTTCATTTTTTCTTTTAGCTAACTTAGAAAAACTTCTCTCATTAATTAAGCCCCAATGAGAAATATCAAATTGAGTAGTAGCTGCTTTTCTACCATCAACATATATCTTATTCCCTTCTACAACTACCTCGCATTTAGGGTTAACATGACCATTTAATTTATCAAACAAAGTAGCTTCATTACCATTAAGTCGATAACACAAACTATTTCCATCTCTAAAAAAAGAGAACTCAAGATCTACAAGTCTATCTTCAAAAGGTAATTCTAATTGCCCTTCTGGATATACAGTTTTAACACTTCCACCAGAAATAGAATCTAAAATAGTTACATAATTAGCAGGGAACCTTACAGTTATCCCCTCTACAGATTTTTGATTATAATTAAAAGATTCCACAGCATGAAAAATACCACTATTAGAAACATACATATCAAAAAATGTAGAGTCCAAACTCGCTAATTTTAAACTACGTTTACTCTTAGGGTTAAAAACCCAAATTTCTTTTTTAGTTTTTACTACTGGGTATTGTGTCATTTTAATAATTAAAAGGTGTATCTTCAGACATTCCTAAAATTAATTTAGTCCTTTGTCTTTCAAGTTTTTCAGCTTTAGCCTCTAAAGTCTCAGCTTCTCCTTTTAAAAAAGCACAACTTGCTTGTAATCTTAACTCATTTGCTTGTCTTGCAAGTTCTAAAGACCGGTTTGCTGTTACATAATCTAATATTTGAGAAGATTGTTTTGGTACTCGAGCAAAATCCTCAGGGAATAACTCTTTTCTAAATGATGCTACAGGATCTAATGATTTATGATTAAAATAAGTAATATTTTCTTTTGTTTTCTTTTCTAAAAATGGCTTTTGTGGATTAGAAGTTTCATAATCTATAAGTTTAATAGATTCTAATTTAGCAATCATAAACGCATTATCAGCTTCAGCAGAAGCTTGTAAAGAAGAATACCATTTACCATCTAAACCTTTAAATGGTTTTGAGAACTTAGGATCTGTTGGTAAACCTTCCAATAAATTCATTCTTCTAGATTTATCAAGTAATCTATCAAAGATAGAAGGGTTTTTTTCTTCTAATGCCATTTTATTCTCCTCTTAAAAGCATTTCATTAGCTTCTTTAATTGAAACATAAGATTCAGATAATCTAGATCTTAAATCATCAGACATAACTTGAGTATAACCTTCAATTATATTTGTTCTAGCTTGTTCAGCATCTTCTTGTGTAAAACCTTCAGCAATATACTCTAAAACATTTGGTGAATCAGAATTATCAAATTTTCTAAATCCGTCAACTTGGTTATCACCATCAAAATCATATAATCTTACACATCCAAATCTAGATGTTCCAATAGTTACAATTTCATTAAGTTTTATTCTTGATTCAACTCCTGCTTTTTTATTTGATTTATTTACTAAAATATCATCATAAATCATTGCGTAACCCATAAGAGCAAATAAACTACCAACAGCAGCAAGTATAAGAGTTCCACAAATCGTATTAGAAACATTATAAAATTTGTAAAATTTTCTTTTTCTCTCAGATTCATAGTTTTCAGTCATCTTAATATCCAACATTTAAAATGCCATTAATTTTCTAATATTTAAATCTTTCGATTATTAATTATCACAAAGTAGTAACTATTTCTTCCGATAATTCTCAATAGCCTTCTTCAAAGCATCAACAGCTAAAATAGAACAATGAAATTTAGCAGCAGGCAACCCCCCTAAAGAATCAGCTACTTTTTTCTTATCAATTTTCATAGCTTCATCAAGAGTCTTCCCTTTGGCTAATTCAGTAGTAATAGAACTTGTAGCGATTGCAGCAATACATCCCAAGGTTTCAAATTTACAATCCTTAATCACCTCTCTACCTTTAGAATCCTTACCAATTTTTAAATAAATCTTCATTACATCACCACAATTATGCAAACAAAAAGCACCTGAAACAAAAGAATGTGAATCAATAACCTCTAAATTATGTACATTCCCTTCATAATAAAAAGAATCTTTTTTCGTAATGGGGATATAAAGAAAATTATTATCAAACCAAGATTTAATTGATTTATAAATTTTAGGTTCATAATTAATATTCAAAATTTTACAAAGATTAATCAAAGATTCTCTTTGACCAACATGAAGCCTATAATTTTTTTTATGATTAACACCTCTAATGTTTTTTTCATCCTCTTCATAAATAGAAGGTAAAATTTTTTGTCTTATTAACAAAATTTTTAATTGTTGCGCAAGTTGATAAGATATTGTAGAATAACCTGCTCTCGGTCCATCCCTCTCAAGATTAACATAACCATCCCCTTTCCAAAGTCCAAAAATCAATGATTTTTGTTTTTCTTTTGGAAGATACATTACAAAAGCAGGAATTTTTTTATTTTTAGCCCCATTACTCATAATTTTTTTAAAAAATCTTGCGATTCTTGCATTATACAAATAAACAATAACTGTATTCCTTTTAGGAAAATTTTTAACTTTAACTGACAAATTAAAAAGATTTTGACATATTTTTCTAATATCTTCAACGATATCTGTTTCCGCAATATTTAATGAAAAAGAGATATATGTTTTACATGGTTTGTCTTGAACATTTCCTTCAGATAAAAAATAACCAAACAATCTCAATAAATCATCATTAACGGGGATTTCATCAGGGATTTCTTTACTTCTATAATCCCATTCAAGTTCGGGTATATCAATCTTCAAAGATTCAATATCTTTTTCATTTTTATGGATAGGATATAAAGAAATATCTCCTACCTCCAATTGATCTGCATGATACCAAGCAGGCACTAACATTTTCTTATTCTTCGATCTTAAAAATTTATCATGTTTGGGAACTTTAATAGCATAAACCAAATGTTCTGGGGTAAAGGAAATTTTTCCAAGTTTATTTTTTAATCTAATAATATCTCCTTTATAAGGATTACAAGAAATAGCAATAACTTTTTTATAATCTCCAGTATGAGTTAAAACTTTATCATCTTTAGAAATTTTATTAATATGCACAATTTCAGGATTTTTATGGATAATTTCTTCAGGTAATAAACAAGTAGGATTTCCAACCTGACCAACTGCATCAGCATTCTTAATAACACCCATATTCTTAGGATGCTTAAAATATTTCATAACTTTTTCAGTATACATTTAAAGACCTCCTTTATATGGACTCATCTTCCGCAACTTACTAATAATACCAGGCAAAACCTCTAAACACTTTCTAATCTCAGCTTCAGTTGTAAATCTACTCAAAGTCAATCTTAAGGAACCATGTGCATCAATATCTGAAAGGCCAATAGCTTTCAAAACATGACTTGCTTCTAATGAATGTGAACTACAAGCACTACCAGTAGAACTACAAATACCATTAACATCTAAATAACCACCAATAGCCTCACCCTCAATGTTCTTAAAACTAACATTAACATTATTACATAATCTTTCTTTTCTAGGACCATTCAATCTAACTCCAGGAATTTTTAATATTCCAGAAATCAATTCATCTCTTAATTTAGTCATACTTCTAACATGTTTTCCTTTCATAGCTAACTTAACAGCCATTGCAAATCCGACAATTCCAGGAACATTCTCAGTACCATTTCGAAGACCTCTTTCATGTCCACCACCATGTGCCAAAGGTTCTAACTTCACACCATGTCTAACATAAAGTGCACCAACTCCTTTAGGCCCATGAATCTTATGAGCATTCAAAGTAACTAAATCCAAACCTTGCTTCTTAACATTCAATTCAGTTTTAGTATAACTCTGACAAGCATCAGTATGAATTAACACACCATGATCATGACAAACTTTAGCTAACTCTTTAAGATTTTGAATAGTTCCAATCTCATTATTACCATGAATCACAGAAAACAAAAAAGTATCTTCACGAATAGCATTCTTTAAAGAATCAACACTAATAAAACCTTCTTTATCAACATCCAAATAGGTTACAGAAAATCCTCTCTTCTCTAACCACTTACAAGAATTCAAAACACAATCATGTTCAATCTTAGTAGTTATAATATGACCATTACCTCGATTAAAAGCCAAACCCTTAATAGCCAAGTTATTTGATTCAGTTCCACCAGAAGTAAATATAATCTCTTCATCTTTAGCTTTAATAGATTTAGCAATAACATGTCGAGCATCATTCAAAGCCATCTTAGCTTCACGACCTAAAGCATGAGTTGAAGAAGCATTTCCATACTTAAGATTAAAATAAGGTTCCATAGTCTTAACAACTTTTGGATCTAACATTGTAGTAGCCCCATTATCTAAATATATCATTTTCATTTGCAACAACCTCCACAATTACAAACATTTTTATCTAATTTTTTATGAATATCACATAAACATCCTTTCTTCTTAATAAAATTTAAAACTCTCTGAATAGCACTTACTGGTTCACGACCTTCCATCAAACCAACAACAGCTTTTGAAATCTCTTCTTTAACATCTTTACTAAACTTAACTTCACTACCTCTCTTACCAGAAACATATTGCGAAACAGCAGCTCTTGTCAAACCTAATTTAACAGCAATCTCACTTTGATTCAATCCTTTACTCTTCATCTCTTTAACAAACTCTCTACGAATAGCAGGGATTACATACCAAACTTCGATCTCTTGAGGTAATGAATGCATAGTGTTAACAATAGTTAATACTTATATATAAACTTTTCGAAACTAACTTCTAAAAACCTCTTAAAACAGCAATAAAAAGCTTTATAAACCCAAATAAATAAAAAATTAGATTCAATAATTAAGTGCATATCAAGCACACAAAGGTGAAGATGAGTTATGAAAATCAAATCAAGATACCAAAAAAAATATTGGTAGGCAACAGGGTACCTAAAGACTTCTTTATAACCACTGGTATGGGCGAGAGTGACATAACAGTCCATGCAGGTTCATATCATCTAGCTTTATGTGATGCAGGCATTGAAAGATGTAACATCATGACATATTCTTCAATTTTACCTGGTATCGCAAGAGAAATTAAAAAGACACCTACTCTAATTAATTCCTTAACACACGGTGCAGTAATGGAAACTATCACCGCTTGCGCAAATTCTAAAAAAGGTGAACGTGCAACAGCAGGAATAATTTTTGGTTGGTTATATGATAAAAAAACAAAGAAAAAATATGGTGGATTAGTATGCGAATACAATGGTAATGATACAGAAGCATTTGTTAAAGAATCATTAAATGCAAGTTTAAATGAATTATACACCAATGGTTATTCTGAAAGGTTTGAACTTAAAGATAAAAAGTTAATGATCAAGAGTTTCACACCAACAAAGAAACACGGAACAGCTTTAGTTGCATTATGTTTCCTAAATTATGAAGTTCCTATCTTAGAGTAAACCTTAAAAACTAGAAATATCTTCTAGAAAATATGCGTTACATTACTCAAACAAATCTAATAGGAAAAAAAGCACAATCTCTAATAGAATCTTCTAAAGTAACTATAGTTGGAGCAGGTGCCTTAGGAACAAACTCAGCAGAACTCTTAACAAGAGCAGGAATAAAAGAACTAACAATTATTGATCAAGATAAAGTAGAATTAAAAAATCTACATAGGCAAAGGTTGTATGAAGAAAAAGATGTTAAAAAACTAAAAGTAAATGCTCTAAAAACTCATTTAAAAAAAATAAATAAAAATATTAAAATAAACATTAAAAATGAAAAACTAAATCAAACTAATACTCAATTACTCTACAATTCAGACCTAATTCTAGATTGCACAGATAACCAAGAAGCAAGAAAAGTAATTAATGATTATTGCAAAACAAACAACATTCCTTGGATCTTCACTGCAGCAACAGGTTACTTAATCATTCTAAAAACAGTAATCAACGAAGACATTTCAAACTTACTAAATAAAACACCTTTACATCCTCAAAAGACAGGAATTATTTCGCCAACCGCAAGTATAGCTTCATCTCTACAAGTTTCAGAAGCAATTAAAATCCTAACCAAACAAAATATAGAAAAAGATATTCTAAGATTAAACCTAAAAAATAACACTCTAGAAAGGATAAAATGGAAAAAGCAATAGTTTTACTTTCAACAGGCATAGACTCACCAGTAGCTTCACACTTAATGAAAAACAAACTAGAACTAATCTTCTTACACTTCTCAACATCAAACAATAATAAAAAGATAGAAACACTAAAAAACAAAATAAACAAAGATTCAAAACTAATTATAATAGATCAAACAATTCCTTTACAAGAAATAAAAAAACATACTAACCCAAAATACACCTGCATTCTTTGCAAAAGAATGATGTACAGAATCGCAGAAGCCTTAGCAAAAAAACACAAAGCAAAATATATTCTAACAGGAGAATCACTAGGTCAAGTAGCTTCACAAACCCTAGATAACTTAACAGTTTTAGATCAAGCAACCAAATTGACAGTACTAAGACCTTTACTAGCTTACGACAAAGAAGAAGCAATCACAATAGCGAAGAAAATAGGAACCTTTGACATTTCAATTCAAGACCAACACACCTGCCCATTCCTACCAAAAAATCCTGCAACAAAATCAGAACTAAAGAAAATAGAAGCCGAAGAAAACAAATTAGATATAAAAGAAATAATTAAGAAACTTATTTAACAGCAACTGCACCAGAACTTTCTGGATGATATTCAACATTCTTAAAACCTGCTTCTTTCAATCTTTTAACCGCATTAATATAAAAATTCTTACCTTTAGTTTTTTGAGGAGCAGGAAGATAATGATACAACTTACCGCCTCTCTTCAAGACTCTATAAAGCTCAGCATAGAATCTAGAAGAATACAATTCAGGTGACATCTTAAATGTAGGTGGATCATGAACAATCCGATCAAAGAAATCATTTTGGAATTTCTTAATACCATCAGCTACATCTTCTCTAACTAATTTAATATTCTTAGCTTTAAACAATTCCTTAGAAAAGGGATTTTGTTCACACATATAGATCATGTTATCATCCCATTCAAAAGTATAAACCACTTCAGCATCTTTAGCAGCCATTATTGCAGTATAACCTAATCCACAACAAGTGTCTAAAACTTTTCCTTTAACAGGTTTAATCTCATTAATTTTAGAGATAGTATCTTCTTTAGGAGAAAGCTTTGTATATCTATGCATGGGTGTTCCAGATATTTTAATAGTAGGCCAATCTTTGGTATTAACAAACTTATAATAATAATTAGTTTCATTAGAGAAAATTGCAATTTCATCCATAAAGAAATCAAACTAATTCAGCAATATAAAGCTTTTCATGCACAGGCCATTTCACATACTGGAATTTTAACAGAATATTCTTCTTTTTTTACTACACCCAATCCAATTTGTTCATATTTTCTGTGTACAGAAGAAACACCCTCTTCCGTAGGATCAAAAAACATTGATTCAACTAACCCTTGATTAGTAGCATGTAATACTGGACCTAATTCAGTTCTACCATATCTGCTTTTCTTTACAATATATGTATGAACTCCTTCATAAGCATGAGGTATCTTAAAAAACAATCTTGTTTTAGTCCCTAATCTAGTTGCATCAAATCCGCCTTTTGGATCAATAAAATCATCAGGAGCCACTAAATGATAAGGAAACTCTCCATTAAATTTATGTTTTAAACTAGGGAATGAATTACCTAATTCAGGAACTCTCCACATTCTTCTATTATCACCATCACAAACATAAACTCCATCATTATGACTATTCTGATTCAAAAATGAAAAATAAGCTTGCTTATCAGGAATTTCATAAGGTCCAATTATAGGTCCTTCAATAATTCCATCTGCTCTAAGTTTATCTACAAGAGTGCAACCATCAGCAATAACCAATAATGCATTAGCCCTAGAACAGGTATCGGATCCTTGAGGAACAACTTCGCCCTCTTCATCCTTTACTTCTTCATCTAATTTTAAAGGCATAACTCTAGCTAAATTAACATCTACATGATAATCTGTTGACCAATCAAAAAGATCTTGGTGTATCATATCTCACTAAACCAGGAAGACCTGCCTCTCTTTTGATTAAATCAACTGAAACTTTATTATCTAAACTTGAGCTCCCAACATAACCCCATGAATAAACATCATCTGGAGGAAATGGCGGAACACCGCTAGTTAACCAAGCCTCTACTCTATTTAAAATCTTACACAAATAAGACATCATTATTTTTTCATCCATTTTATTAACTCCTATCTTTATTAATTAAAATACTTGTATTTATAATTTATCTTAACCTTTTTTTTATTTTTATCCAAAAAAATAGAAAAGTTTATTAATTAATAAAAATATATATCTAAAAATGGGAAAAATAGACTATAACCTCTTATATTTAACATCAGAAAACAGTAGATTATCACTAAAAGAAATCTCTAAAATCCTTAAGAAAAGTCCTCAAAGGTTAAAATACTCAATTTCTACACTTCAAAAGGAAGATATACTTAAAGAACCTTTTTGCATTTTCGAATACTCCTATTTCAGATTAATTTTATTTAGAGTCTATTTTAGGAATGCATATATTAGTGAAAAAGACAGGTCAAAGATAATTAAAGAACTTAGAGACAATCCTTTCATCCTTTCAATCTATGAACTAGAAGGAGAATTTGATTTAGCTATAGAATTCGCTTCTCCAAACCCATCAAAGTTTAACAAAGAACTTAAAAAGTTAGTAACATCCATTCCAACTTTAAAAGATTATAAAATTATATTGAATTTAGTTACTTACTTAACTCCAAGAGATTATCTCACAAAAAATCTAGATAAAAAATATCCAGAAACCTTATTCGGAGGAGATAGAGAACCAGAAACCCTATCAAACAATGAGCTAAAAATAATTAAGAGTCTACTAAAAAATCCAAATATGAGATTAACAGATCTAGCAAAAGAAACAGACTTAAACATTAAAACAGCTAAGACAACCTTAAACCAACTAATGAAAAAGAATATAATTAAAGGTTTCAAAAGAATAATAAACACGAATAAATTAGACATCCACAAAGTTAGAATTTTACTAAAATTACACAATCTAGATTTAGAAAAAGAAGCAGAATTCACTAAATTTTTATTAAAAAATACAGAAATAGTTCAAATCAATAAGACAGTAGGCGATTGGGATATGGAGCTAGATATTGAATCAATGAACAAAACAAAAATAAGAAAAATAATAACAGAGATTAGAGAAAATTATAAAGAAATTCTAGAAACGTTTAATATGATAGATTTTTACACTTACTACAAAAGATCTTATCTTCCAAAATATTTATTTGAAGAAAATCAGTAAACTATTTAAATTAAAAGATAAAAACAAAATCATGAAAGAATCATATAAAAAGGGGTTATCATTCGGATTAACATCAGGTATCATAACAACTTTAGGGTTAATGGTGGGTTTAAATTCTTCTACCGGATCAAAACTAATAGTTATCACAGGTATTCTAACAATAGCAATTGCAGATGCGCTATCAGATGCTTTAGGCATTCATATTTCAGAAGAGTTTGAAAAGAAACATAAACATAAAACCGTTTGGGAAGCAACAATATCAACATTCATTTTCAAATTCATTTTCGCTTTAACCTTCTTAATACCTCTTTTTATTTTCAATTTAATTATAGCTATTTGGGTAAGCATCATTTGGGGGTTATCTTTAATCGCCTTAACAAGTTACAAAATGTATAAAACAGAAAAAAGATCCTGGATTGCAGTTTCAGAACATTTAATAATCGCAATTATAGTAATAATAATAACTCATATAGTAGGAGACTTACTAGGTAGTTTCGTTTAAAGATGGAAAACAAAAAACTAGGAATAATTTTAATTGTAATCTGTATCTTACTAGGATGTTTAATTTTCTCATTTAATAAAGCATTAAACCAACAAACAGCAACAGCATGTTCATGTACTGAAATGGAAGAAGGTGGAGTCTGTCCTCACGAAGTACAAACCCCTTGGCCAACTTATGCAGGTATAGCATTAATTAGTGCATTAGCAGCTCTAGGTATTTACTTAATATTCTTTGAAAAATCACAAAAAGAAATAGTTTCAACTCTAGAAAAACAAAAACAACTTAATTTAGAAGAAGAAAGATTTGAAATCCTACAAAAAGGTTTAGATGAATATGAAAAGAAAGTTATTCAAGCCATCAAAGAACAAGATGGCATAACTCAACAAACTCTAAGACTAAGAACAGGTTTACACAAATCTAAACTTAGTATAGTTCTAGACAACCTAGAGAAAAAAGGATTAATTACAAGAAAACAAAAAGGAAAAACAAAACAAGTATTTCTTAAGATTAAAGTTTAATAGCTTCATGCTTACAAGCACTAATACAAGCACCACAATTAATACACTTCTCAGCATCTACTTCAACTAACTTACCTCTAGTCAATGCACCAACTGGACAAGCTTCAACACAACCTTCACACTTTCCACCACAACAACAAGAAGTACACTTACCATCTTTCCAACAACATTTTTTATAGTCTATTTTTATTACCATAACAAAAAGCTAACTCTAACTCTTTAAATATTTAACTATAAACGGTCTACTCAACAAATTCAAGCAATAAACCCCTTTTTCTTGCATCAGTTTCAGCCCTTAAATATATATCATATCTAGTTCTACTAATTATAAAACAATAGGAGGTAAACTATATGAGAAAAACAACTTTAGCAGTAATGGCAATCGCTGTACTATTGGTAGGAGGAGCAATCTATGCCTCAGCTTCTTCACAAGAAACAGCAGCAACCTGCGGAGAAAGCACATGTAACGGAGAATGTGGGGGTAACTGTGGTATTGAAGGATGTGGATGTGCAAGTACCTGCGGTGCAGCAACCTGCAACCAAGAATGTAAAGGTTCTTGTGGAATCTCAAGCTGTGGATGTGGAGCTTAAAGCTCCCTCCACAAACCTTTAATATTACTTAATCTTTAATATAACTATGAAAAAAGAGGAATGTCCAACTTGTACTGTTCAAGTAAATAAATGGTACAAAGAAAGATTCTATCAAGTGTTAATACTAACAATAATCATCTTAACCATATCTTATCTAATCCCCCTCTTGAATCCATTACTAGCGGCTTTCACAGAATATATTAAAATAATTTGGTGGGCAGTTTTATTAGGATTTTTCATCGGAGGATTTATCGACTACTTCGTCCCAGAAGAATATATAGCAAAATATCTTTCAAAGAAGAAAAAAACAACAATCCTAAATGCAGTTTTATTAGGTTTTATAATGTCTGCTTGTTCACATGGTATCTTAGCAATCTCAATAGAACTTTACAAAAAAGGAGCTTCTATACCGGCAGTTATAGCTTTTTTACTAGCATCACCATGGGCTAACTTTACAATAACCTTACTACTATTCAGCTTCTTCGGAGTTAATGCATTGATGATTATAATAGGTGCAATAATCATAGCAATAATAACTGGTTTTATCTACCAATATCTAGATAAAAAAGGACTTATAGAACAATCAAGAACCATAGAACTAGAAAAGAACTTCTCTATCATGAAAGATATCAGAAAAAGAAAGGCAGCTTACAATTTCAATTTAAAAAAAGATCTTACTGGCTTATTTAAAGGTGCATGGAAACTAAACAAGATGGTAACATGGTGGATTTTAATAGGTATTTTATTAGCTTCAGTAGCAAGAACCTTTATTTCAGAAAGTTTATTCCATCAATATATGGGGCCCACAGTTTTAGGTTTATTTGTAACTCTAATCTTAGCAACAATAATAGAAGTTTGTTCAGAAGGTTCATCACCTTTAGCCTTTGAAATCTTCCAACAAACAGGGGCTTTCGGAAACTCATTTGTTTTCTTACTAGCAGGAGTTGTAACAGATTATACAGAAATAGGTCTTATCTGGTCAAACATCGGAAGAAAATCTGCTATCTGGCTTCCAATAATAGCAGGACCACAAGTTTTATTATTAGGTTATTTATTCAATGTATTACTATGAAACTAATAATTATTTTAATAATATTGCTTTTACTAACCGGATGCTCAACAGAAACAACAACAAACACAGAATGTCCTTCAGGTTTAACAAATGATCCCTACCCTGGCTCTTGTGGACAATATCAAGATACAAACAATAATGAGATATGTGATCTAAGCGAAAAATGAAATACTACAACGAAACAGCCAAAGGTTACAATGAACTTCACAAAGAAGAACAACTAAAGAAAGTTAAAATAATCAAACAACATCTAAAAAAACCTTATGGAAAACTTCTAGACATTGGAGCAGGTACAGGGATTTCCACTAAACCATTTGAAAAAGATTCCAAAGAAGCAATAGCACTAGATCCTTCAGAAGAACTACTTAAACAATACAAAGGAAAAAAAGTTCTAGCAAAAGCAGAATCTTTACCTTTCAAAGATAACACCTTCGATACAATTATAAGCATAACAGCTCTCCACCACTCAAATCTAAAACAAGCTATAAAAGAAATAAATAGAGTAGCAAAACCTAATGCTCAAATTGCAATCTCCTTCTTAAAAAGATCTAAATATCTAAAAGAAATACAAAAGTTATTAAAGGACTACAACCAAATAGAAGAAGATAAAGATATCATTTTCATAAAAGGAGGAAGATAAAATGATCAAAAACGTCGGAACTACAGATAAAATAATAAGAGGTATTCTAGCAATTATCACAGCTTACTTAGGTTACAAATACACACCATGGCTTTACATAGTAACAACCTTGCTAATATTTACAATTATAACAGGACATTGTATGCCTTACACTTGGTTTAACATAAATACTAATCGTTAACCAAACATATTCATAAAACCAGAACTAGGTTCATCAGAACTTTTTCCTTTATTTTCAGTAGAACGATAAGGACTAGCTCTCTCTTCTTTATAACCACTATGATTATAATTAGAACCTATAGAATCACCTTCTTCATCTTTAACTTTTATAGTAATATAACCACCTTCTTTTTTCCCACCAAAACTAAATTTTTTCTTTTTCTTACCACTTAAAGTATTAGCAATTCTCTTTCTAAACTTCTTAACTCTTTCATCTTCAGTCTCACGTCTTTCTTTTTCTTTTTTAATTTCTTCCCCTTCTTTGAAATCTTTTCTTTTCTTAAAATGAACTTGTTTTCTTTCTCTCTTCTTACCTTTAAATAAATAATATAATAAAATAATCACACCTATAGCTAATAACCAATAAATCCAAGTGATATTAATCCCACTTTTACCAACAATAACTACTCTTCTAAATTCGCCACCATTCTCAGCTAAAGGAACTCTAACATCATAAATACCACTAGGAACCTCTTCATCCAATCTGATCTCTAAAACTTCACCAGGAGCTAAACTATTCTTTTTAACAATTGTATACTCTCCAAGATTCAATTCAACCTCAATAGGTTTAGTATATTTAACATTTCCAGTATTAGTAACAATTAAACTCTGATTATTTAATTCAACACCTATAATCATTAATTCATTAACACCAAACTTAAAATCCTTACTTACTCCTAAAGCATAAGCCTTAACTACATATTCCCCTGGTTTTGCATCTCTGCTTAATTCAATTTCTAAACTATCTCCACTATCTACAACATCTCTAAAAACCGTTTTTCGACCAGGATCAATTATCTCAAGACTAACTGATTCACCCTCAACTACTTCTCCTGCCTGATCATAAATCATAGGTATTAAACTGATCTCAACACCGGGATTATAATCCTTCTCTAATTCAAGACCTAAAGAAGTAACAATAGGGGTTACTTGAAAAGATACATCTACGCTCCCTTTATTACCTAATTCATCCATAACACTTACTTTAAAAACATGCTCTCCACTAGGGAAATTATTAGGAATCTCATAAGTATAACTAAAACTTCCACCTTCAATTTCACAAACAAAATTATCTCCATCTAAAGATATTTTAGCACTACCTGAATCTACTTTCTCTTGTAATACAGTTTTAACTTCTCCATAAATCTCTATACTTTCTCCAGGCATAACACTTTTAACATTAGTATTAACATCAAGATCTAATTCACTCATTAAAATAAAATTCGCAACATCATCAAAATATTGCTGATTACCATAATAATCATTTATTAATAGATCAATAGTATACTCCCCACTAGAACTATAAGAAGGAACAATATATTGATAATCTAAATCTCCATCTTCAAAGCTAACAACATCAACCAAATATTTTTCAGTACCATTAGTTTCAAAATAGATTTCTGCACTACCGCTAGTTCCAATACCATTTAATTTAGAAATATCAGCTACTAACTCTATTTTACCTCCAATCTGAACAACACTAGAATCAAGATTAAAAATACCCTCCAAATTCTTACTTATCGAGAACATTCCACTATTAGTTTCTTCCACAACATTTGCACCAGAAACAAGTTTAACATTTATATTACAACTCCCGCTTAAAGAACTAGAAATAAAAAGTTTAGGCAATGCGATCTCACCAGGGAATTGTTTTTTTTCACCACCTTCCAAACTTAGACTAACAACACCCAAAGGAAAAGTTTGATTAGAACATAAAAAACTTAATTTAAGGAAACCATTAAAATCATCATCTCTAAAAACATAACCTTCTATTGCTACATCATCGCCATAATTATATGTATCTCTGCTAGGGCCTTCTACCTTAAGACTAGCTGAAACTAAACTTACCATTAATAAAAACATCAAAACTACTAAAATCCTCTTTTTCATTACTATTTAAAATCAAAAACTTATATATAAAGTTAACGACAAATTTATAAACATCAAAACAAAACTTATTCTCATGAAAATCTTAGCTTTACATTCAGACTATATAAAGATTGAAGCAAAAAAGAAAGCAATCAAAGATGCTGAAGAAATAAGTAAAGAACCAATAGAAGTAAAAGAATGTCTAGTAGTTCTAACTGCAGGTGAAAAAGGAGATGAAAATAATTCAAAAAAAGCAGTAGAAGAACTAGTAAAAAACATAAAAGACATTGCAAAAAAAGTAAACACAAAGAACATTGTTCTATACCCTTATGTTCATTTGACAAATAAACCATCATCTCCAAGTACTGCACTAAACATGTTAATAGAAGCAGAAAAACAACTAAAAGGTTTCAAAGTAACAAGAGCACCTTTTGGCTGGTATAAAGCTTTCACAATCTCATGTAAAGGTCATCCTTTATCAGAACTTTCAAGAGAGATAAAAATAGATGAATCTAAAGAAGCTTATGACCCAAAACAATTACTAAAAGAAATCTCAAAGGCAAAACTAGATACTTCTAAACTAAAAGATAATGATCACAGAATTCTAGGTCAACATTTAGATTTATTCAGTTTCAATGATGTAGCACCAGGAATGGTTTTCTGGCATGACAAAGGATTAATAATTTACAATGAACTAGTAAACCTATGGAGAACTGAACACAGAAAAGCAGGTTATAAAGAAGTTTCAACTCCACAAATCCTAGATAAAAAACTTTGGCTTATTTCCGGACACTGGGAAAAATATAAAGATAATATATTCTTAACTCAATATGAAAATAGAGAATTCGCAGTTAAACCTATGAACTGTCCAGGAGATTTACTAATTTACAAATCAAGACCAAAATCCTACAAAGATTTACCTTTAAGAGTAGGAGAGCTAGGTCAAGTACATAGACAAGAACTATCAGGAGTTTTAGCAGGTTTATTTAGAGTAATAAAATTCACACAAGATGATGCTCATATTTTCTGTACAGAAGACCAAATAGAACAAGAAATAAATAATATCATGAAACTAATAGACAAATTCTATAAAATCTTCAAATTAGAATATCATGTAGAACTTTCAACAAGACCAGAAAAAAGAATAGGAGATGAGAAACTTTGGGATAAAGCAGAAAAAATCCTAGAATCAGTTCTAAAAAAGAACAAGATGAAATTCAAAATTAATAAAGGAGATGGAGCTTTTTACGGTCCAAAAATTGATTTCCATATTAAAGATTCTTTAAACAGAACCTGGCAGTGTGCAACAATTCAATTAGACTTTGCAATGCCTGAAAGATTTGAACTAGAATACACTAATAAAAATGACAAAAAACAAAGACCAGTAATGCTTCACAGAGTTATCTTCGGTTCACTAGAAAGATTTATTGGAATTTTACTAGAACACTTAAACGGCAAACTACCTCTTTGGCTTTCACCCGTTCAAGTTAAAATCCTAACCATGAATGATAAAAACATAAAATTCGCAGAAAAAGTTCATCAAGAATTATTAAATAACAACATCAGAGTAGAATTAGATGATAGAACCGAATCAATAGGCAAGAAAGTAAGAGATGCTCAACTAGAAAAAGTAAATTATATGGTTACAATAGGTGATAAAGAACAACAAAAAAAGACTTTAGCAGTAAGAGATAGAGATGGAAAAGTTAAGTTTGATGTTAAACTAGACTCTTTCATTAAAGACTTACTTAAAGAAATAGAAACTAAAAAATGTTAGACCAACTAAAAAGAGAACTAAAAAACCTAAATAAATCAGAAGACTACAAAACCTTCAAAAAAGAAAATAAAGAATCCCACCTATGCTCATGTTCTTTAATAGACAATGAATGGCAACTAGATTTCTTCTCAAAAACTACAAAACTAATCACCTCTTTCAAAGCTAACAAACTAGCTTACAAAGAAGAGAAACAATTCAGCAAAGAACAAAAAGATCTAGAACCTTTAGATATAACTGAAATAAAAACAACACCTGAAGAGATAATAGAATTAATCAAAGATAAACACCCAGAAGAACAAGAAGAAAAAACAATAATAATCCTACAAACAATAAATTCTAAACCAACTTGGAATATAACTTTACTAACAAAATCTTTTAATGTATTAAATTCAAAAATTAATGCAATTAACAAAGAAGTAATAGAAGATAAAATTCAACCAATTTTATCTTTTAAAGCTTCTTAAAGCAGAATCAAACTTAGATTTCATATCAGCATAAACATCTTTAGAACTCACTTTAATTTTAGAAGCCTTAGCAATCAACTTATCAAATTCTTTTTCTTTAACTTTTTCCTTCAATTTAATCCGATTACATAAATCATAAACTTCAAGATAAAATTCAATTTCATTATATAGATTATCAACTTCTTCGTTACTCTTACGTAAATCATGATACCTGCTATCTGCTAAATCAAACACTTCTCTAGCATGACCATATTCCTCTTTTTTCAGTAAATCCATACAATCTTTCAATAAACTTTCAACACTCATCAAACTAGGCCTAACACGAGTAATTTTTTTATAAATCCAAAAACCTAAAAATCCAAAAACAATAAACCAAAACAAAACAAAGATATAGATATTATTTAATGTATCAACAAGACCTATAGCAGCACCAGTAATCTTACCAGAACCATTCATTAAAAATAATCCAAAAGCAATTAAAATCCCTACCACCGTAAAAGATTTAAAATGAATCCTAGAGTAATTTCTAAAATAAAATAAAACAACCAAAAATCCAAAAGCAAGAATCAACAACCACCAAGGCAACACTTCTTTATAATCAAACTCATAAATAACTTCCTCAACAACATCACAAGCTTTACAACTTTCACCACAATCTATTCCTTCTTCATCATAATCCTTAACACCATTATTACACCAAGGGCATTCTTCACTAATCTGTTTAGCACTAAAATCCACTAAGAATTCAGGGACACTATCCAACATTGAACTAAATACTCTTGTATTAGAATCTAAAACAATTTCTATACCCCCACATCTCTCCTCAACAGCAATATCAACATTACCTCTCTTAAAAGCACACAAATCTAAACCTAACACATCAACTATATACTCCGCTTCTTCAGGACTAAAATCAGCTTCCTTCAAACAAGATCTCATCTGACTTCTTGAGTTACCTGCACTACTCAAAATTTGAGTTGTAACTGGAGGTGCTGGTTCTATCACCGATTCAGGTTTTACTTCGGGCTTAGGTTCAGGAACTACTACTGGAGTAACTGGAGTAACGGGAGTGCTAGGAGAACTAGAAGAACTAGGACCTCCTGGGCTAGTTATAGCATTTATACTAAAACTCCTAGGTCCACTACTATTTCCTTCATTATTTCCATAATCTGTACAATTTACATCCCAAGTATGAGTTGTTGATATAGCAAAAGTTTGGTTAAAAAATAAACTGCTTTGACTTTTAACAATAGTGCTATTAGTCAAATTAACAACGCCATCAATGATCAAACTACAATTAGCAATATCATTACTTACATCCGAAACACTATAGGTAAAAGTAATACTTATATTTTGTGAACCTACTGAAAAAGTCTGTCCAGCAGTAGGAATTGATAAAGTAACTATTGGATAATCCGTATCCGCACTTGCAGCAAAAGCATACATATCTCCATTCACACAACCAATATAAATCCTACCATTTGCAATAGCAGGACTAGAATAACTAATAAGATTTTCTGTTGTATATTCCCAAAGTTTTTCTCCATTAGTAGCATTAAAAGCATAAAATTTATTATCTGCCCCACCAACAAATAAAATACCATTCTCTGTGATTGTAGGACTTGAATAAACATCTCCTCCTGTAGAATAATTCCATACTAAAGTACCATTGGTAGCATTAAAAGCATAAAGATTATTATCATTACTTCCAATATAAGTCACACCTTTAAAAAAAGCAGGAGAAGAATAAATAACATCTCCGGTAGTATAATTCCAAACAATATCTCCATCAGTAGTATTTAAGGCATAAACCTGTTTAGTCAAAGTTCCGATATAAAGCAGATCATTAACTAAAGTAGGACTAGATGTATAAGTTCCATTTAATTTCTTACTCCACTTTATAGTTCCATTATTAGTCCAAAGAGCATAGAATACACCAAGATTTCCAGTACCATTAGACCCCCCCATATATACTATACCATCTCTAACAGCAGGAGTTGCATAATTATTCGAATTATTTGAGTAACGCGTCCAGAGCAAAGTACCGTCGCTTGCATTAAATGCAGAAAGATTTGTTCCTTCTCCAATAAAAAGAGTATTATTATAAATCGCTGGGCTTGAAAGGATAACTCCCTCTATTCCCTTCCATTTTGGTGTTCCATTATTAACCCAGATAGAAGTAAGATTTCCTATACTACTTCCTACATATAAGAGATGGTTAGTGATAGCCGGGCTGGAAGGTTCACCAATAGAACCAAGTATATTATAACTGTAATTCCAAACCTTGCTTCCATTTGTAGCATTTAAAGAATAGTGATTATGAATAGGTGGGGATTGATGTTGAGCAGAAAAAAACACAGTATTATTATAAACAACCGGACTTGAATAAATAGCATGAGAAGATGCAGGAGTACTCAAATCATCAAAAGTAGGATAATTCCACAACAAACCAAAATTATTCAAATTAACCGTTCCAGGATAATAACCGGTATGATTTAATGTTCCTCTAAACATTAACCAATCACTAATAGAGTTATTTTCAGAAACAAGTAATAAATTCAAACTTCTACTAGAATTAGTTCCCTCATTATTTCCATAATCTGTACAATTAATATTCCAAGTATGATCTCCATAAGGTATTGCCACATCAAAACTCAAACTAGATTGACTCTTAACAATGGTACTATTAGTACTAAACACAGCACCATCCAAAATTAAACTACAATTAGCAATATCATTACCTCCATCTGAAACATTATAAGTAAAAGTAAGTGTTCTAGTAGCTTCACTTGTAAAATAAGATTGATTATCAAGAGGAGTAAGAAGATTAACTTGAGGAGCGATAGTATCATTTTGTGCAAAAGCATACATATTTCCGTTCTCACAACCGATATACAATCTTCCATCAACAATAGTAGGAGAAGAGTAAGTTATTAGATTAGGAGTAGTATACATCCAAAGTTCATCTCCATTAGTAACATCAAAAGCATAAACTTTATTGTCATCAGAACCCATAAAAACAATTCCATTATTTGTAACAGTAGGGCTTGGAACTAAATTTGTACCCAAGTTTTTACTCCAAATAACAGAACCATTTGTAGCATTAAAAGCATAAAAATCATCCAAGGCTTGAGGACAAGTAACTCCAACAAAAACTCTATCATTAGAAACCGCAGGAGAAGACCGAACCATCGAACAAGTCTGATCAAAAGTATAATTCCATCTTTGGGTTCCGTTAGTGAACCAAACTGCAGTAACCATTGCCCAAGAAGAATTTAAACCTCCTCCAACATAAACTACATCTTCATAAATCGCTGGATTTGATGTTCTACCCCGAAGGTGAGAATTCCAGAATAAGGTTCCATCAGTAGCATTTAAAGCTTGTAAAAAATGATTCGTGCTTTCTTTTAAAGAAACTACCAAAGTATTATTATATACTGCTAAAGAAGGAGGATATGGAATAATATCTGATCCATTTCCACTACGATTCCACAAGTGATCACCATATAAAGAATATGCAAAAACCTTATTCTGAGTCATAACATAAACAGTATTATTATATACTACCGGAGAACCAACTGCATTTCCAAGAGATCGATTCCAAAGCCGAGTTCCATTCGTAATATTTAAAGCAAAAAGTTGTTTACTGCCCTCTTCATTAGTACTTCCTGTACCAATAAATAAAGTATTATTCGCAATTGCAGAAGAAGAATAAGTAATAGTAGAATTTAAAGAAAAATTCCATCTTGATTCACCAGTAGACAGATTAATAGCACGAATATAACCTCCTGTATCTCCATAATATAAAACTCCTTCAAGAATAGAAGCACTTGTATAAACCATTGAACCACTAGTAGCAGGAGAAGTCCACAAAAGTCCAAAATTTGCTAAATTAATATTATCTGGATAAAGTCGGGTATTATTTAAAGTTCTACCAAACATTATCCACTCATCGGTACTAGAAGAATTAGACTCATGTACAGAATAACCAGTATAAACTAAATTCAAAAAAACAATACCAAACACACCAATCAAAAACAAAGCAACTACGAACATAGGTTTATAATTAAAAA
Source organism: Candidatus Woesearchaeota archaeon (assembly GCA_964447685.1). Lineage (GTDB taxonomy): Archaea > Nanobdellota > Nanobdellia > SCGC-AAA011-G17 > CAYUTI01 > CAYUTI01. The sequence continues at coordinate 299,827 of CAYUTI010000001.1, read as the reverse complement.
CATTTTTATCTTCAGGATTCTTAGTACCTAAATAAACAGATTTTACCTTACCATTCTCCCGAATATTCTTGTAATAATAAGGTCCTCTCTTTTTTCCATTCTTATCAGTAATATAACGTTTATACACCACTTTTTAATCTAACATTTGTGGTGTAATCTAACTATTTAAATCTTACTCTATTTTCAGAACCTTTACACTACTTTTTAAACCCTTAATGATTTTAACCTTTTTACCAGTTTTCTTAGAAAAAAATTTAACAATCTCTTGATTAGCCTCTCCCTTAATAGGCCTCGCCTTAACATCCAACATAACTATCTCCCCCTCTTTAACAATTTTTGTCTTGGGTTTTCCACACTTTACTTTAACAGTTACACTACTCATTTTTTCTTCAAGAACTTCTTCTTATAAACATAATAAACCAATCCAGAACTAACTATTAGTAAAATCAACCACCAACCAGGATTTAGATCACTCATTATATCCAAAGCAGCAAAACCCGTAATTGGATTAATCGAAGGTTCATCTTCAATAATAGTTTCATTTCTAACAATTCTACTACTTCCTCCAGTCTCAACTTCAAAAGGTTCAACAACAATCTCCTCAGGTTCTTCTACAACCTCTTGAACCGGAACAATTTCTATATTATCATCCTTGCCATTAGAACCACTTCCAGAACTTCCAGTATTAACTTGCTCTAAAATAACTAAACTCCAAACCTCACTAGAATTTTCTAAACAACTAACACTCCAATTATGTTTACCAATCCCTAAATTAAAATTGAAACCATTAACCTCGATCCCATCTAAAATTAAACTACAATTGCTAGCATTACTTAAATACTCAAACTCAAAATCTCTATCATAAGTACTCAACTCATTTTCAGGACTTAATAAAACAATTCCAAAATCAATTTCTTCCTCAGGCAAGGTTTCATTTTCAGGTATTGTCTCATTCAAAGGAATAGTTTCATTCTCAGGAATCGTTTCATTCAAGGGAACCTCTACACAAGCCTCAGCACTACAATTAATCCATTCAGCATCAAAACAAATCTCAACACCAACACTACAATTATTACTACACTCTCTAGTTAAATCCTCATCAATCAAACCATCACAATCATTATCAAGACCATCACAATCTTCAACAGATTCATCAAGAACGGTACAAGTATTCACTAAACTACCATTTATACAATCCATAATACCCATAGCAAAACACTCTCCAATCCCACAAGAAGTAGTGTTAAAATACCAATTCTCAAAAGAACCATCTAAAGTATCTAAGTTACAATCATTATCTAAACCATCACAAATTTCATAAGCATAAGGATTTATCAAAGCATTAGTATCATCACAATCATCTTCATAAAATCCATCTTCATCTAAATCTAAACTAACATTACAAACAGTTCCATAATCCTTACCAACAGTTATACCCTTTTCAATTTCCTCAATAACAACTTCCCAATTTAAATTTCCATTAGCATGAACGCCAACTAAAAAAGAATGTTTCCCAGGTTCAAATACTGTAATAGGTTCAACATCAGTTTTAGGTCCTCTAAATTTACTTTCATCTAAACTAAGATTTTCAAATCCATTCCAAAGATAACTAAAATTAATAATATAACCACTATCTCCATGTCCAACACTTTGATTAGGAATAACACACTCAACAAAGATATCAAAATCATCTCCACTAACAACAAAACCAGTTATATCTTCCAAAGAAAGATTAGAATTAAAGATTACTAAACCAACTCCAAAAATAACCCAAATAAGAATAATAAAATCCTTATACTCCTTAACATGTTTAAATTTCCTCTTTTTCATCCTCTTTTCTTAAATATTAAAATGTAAACTTATTTATTAAACTTTCCCAAAGCTTCCTCTTCATAAAACTGTAATTTACCGGGAATTACCAAACATCTTGGTTTCAATTCAAAACTAATTTCAAGAACTTCAGAAACTTTTCCAACTTTAATTTCAGGTTTCTCCGAACCCAACCCAGCACAACCAATAACTAAAACATCTTTACTCAATCCTTCTCTAATTAAATAATCTAAAGCTTCTTTTATTGTCATATAAGAGCCATCTTTCAAATCCAACGAAAACAAAGTATGAAAACCTTTTTCAAAATTAACTAAATAATCTTCATAAGGTTTCTTTAACAACTCATTATCAAAAGGAATACTAATCACTCTTCCAAAATTATACAAACTTAAACCAGTTTCAGCAACAGCACTAAACACACTGGAACCATGAACAATAACCACTTCAATATCTTTCTCTTTACAATCATTTACCAAACTAATATGTGTAGTTGCACTTAAGGCATCTCCAATGATTAACAAACCAACTTTACTCTCAGAAGCTTCCTTAATCAACTTAGAACTCTCTACTTCTTCTCTAGAAATATCAACAACCTCAACACCAAACAGTTCTTTCATCTCTTCTAAAGAAGAATCAAAATAAGAAGTATAATTCTCAAAATATAATTTATCACAACTTTTAGCTAACTCCAATCCTCTAATACTTATATCTTTCAAAGAATATAATCCTAAAGAAATTAAAGCTAACATTTTTAATCAGTATGACAGGTATATCTCCCATTATCCAAACTACAATGCACATACTCTTTTTGACGATACCAGGAATAAGTATACTTTCTAGGAATAGGTTCTCTTAAGCCATAGATTCTATTTTTATAATTAGGACTTACATAACCACTTTTCCATTCACTACTTGTTCTAGTACTATGTCTACTCCCAAAAATACCATAAGTACCTGAACTTCTCTCATAACCATAATTTTCTTGATATCTTTCAGGTTCATACTCTCTAAGATGGTCTCTATAAGCTCTATCTTCATAACTTAAAGAATACCAAGCACTAGCAAAATTAGACAATAATACCACTAAAACTAAAAATAATACTAGTTTTTTCATAGAATAAATAAAGGAAATAGGCTTTTTTAAGCCTTACTATTCAGGAATTTCTTCCAAAGTTTCATTTAATTCTGGTTCTTCAGGGATATCAGTAGTAGTATAACCTGTAGTAGAACCATCTAATACTGAACCTGTTACAATAGCAGATACTTCAGGACTTACATTACTTACAACAACCCAAGTTCCAGACATAACAACTATTAGTGTAAATACTAACAAAATAGCCATTGTCTTAGTAGGAATTTCTTTATTAGTCATTTTAATGTCCCTCCTTTTACTATTTATAATTAAAACTTATTTAAATAACTTTCCCTTTCACACTTCTAAGCATATAATCCTCAACTTCAACATCATAAAACTTACCTATTCCATATCTACCCTCAACACCCACAACTAAAGGATATGTCCCTACCTGTCTACCAAAAGTTTTCTTTCCTTCATAAACTTCCATTCTAACATTTTTAAGAATATTACCTTTAGGAACAACTCTTTCTAAAAACTTAGCATCAATCTCTTCTCTAAGCTTCTTCCTAAACTCAAAATAATACTTACCATTCTGTTTAAGAAACTTATCTCCAACCTTACTCATTTCAGTTCCAGGAAAAACAACAACTTTACGAATATTAATTCTTCTAATCATCAAACCTTCATCAAGTATCTTTTTCAAATACTTAAAATTCAAATCTAAAGTTTTTTTACTTTCACCTTTCAAACCTAAAATTAAATTAATACCTGGTAAAAACTTAGGCAAACCATTAGAACCTCTTTCTGAACCATACTTATTAATAATTCTAATAGCTTCAATTACTTTATCAACATCAACACAATTTAAATTGTTCTCAGAGATAACTTGAGGATCAAAACTCTCAACTCCAAAAGCAGCAACATTTCCAGAAGTACAATATTTAACAATAGCTTTAGTAATTTCAACACCTTTATCACTAACAACCATCATTGGGTTTACATTATCAATATGTAAAACTTTTATATCAGGACACTTAGCACGAATTCCTTTAAGTAACTCAATAGCCCAAGGATAAGAATAAAAACAACTTTGCTTACCAATTCTAAAATACCTCACACCTTTTTTATACAAAGCTTCAACTTCTTTTAAAACATCATCTAACTTACGAACTTCTAAACAACTTTTCAAAGGCTCAGTACAAAAACTACATCCTTTTTTACGAGAACAACCTTTTGAAGTTTCAATCTCAACTATTCTTAAATCATCAATCTCATCTAAAATATTAACACCTTTTAAAGCATACTTCTTAATCTCATCATAACTACCAATCATATCTTCTTCAACTAAACCCTCAAATCTTAACTCTACTTTCTTTCCACCCTCAACTTGAGTTCCATAAACAGCAGGTCCAGTTAAAACCTTTTTAGTCTTAACATCTTTCAACAACGAATTAATCTCTTTCAAAGTTCCAGGTTCAGCACTCAAATACTTTCCAGGAGTATGTACACCCAATATAACAATCAAAACTTTAGCTTTTCTCAACAAACCCTCAACCTTAGCATAATTCTTAGATAAATTGTAAGTCTTCTTATCACTCTTACCACTTATCTTAACTCTCTTTATTTTAGAACCAGTTTTCTTCCATAAACGAATATCATCAATTGTCAAATAAGAAACCTTCCCAAAATACTTTCCATAAAGATATCTAGGATAAGTTCCTAAGTAAGGCGGAACACCTAATCCCGCAGGTTCATCCGTATAACAATCTATGATTACATATTTTAACATATATTAAAAAAACTTATATACCTATAAAAACCTTCCCAAAACAATGAAAACAACAATTATCATCTCAAACCAGGACAAAGCTTCTTTAAACATAGAACAAGAACTAAAAAAACTCACTTTACCAAAAAATGTATCAATCCACCATGTAGAAGAATCTATTTACGCAGAAAATATAGACAAAACTCTAAACTCAGACTTAATAATTTTCGCAACTAAACACCAATCTCAACAAGAAAGAAAAACTCTATCTATACACATTCCTGGAAACTGGGATAAAGCAGAATTCGGCGGAAAACCAAAAAAAATCTGTCCTACAATCCCCTCATTCTTCAAAACTCTTTTCTTAAACCTTAACAAAAACAACGATTCAAACTACGAATTAACAACAGAACAAGTTCATCATGGACCCTACTTAGAAACACCTGTAATATTCATAGAAATAGGCACTACAAAAACCCAATGGACAGACAAATTACCAGCAAAAATCATAGCTAAAACCCTAATAGAGACCCTCTCTAAACCATATAAAACCTACAAATCAATACTTTTACTAGGTGGTCAACACTATAATCAAAAAGCAAATAATGTTCTCTTAGAAACAGAATATACAATCAGTTACATCTGTGCAAAACACTCTTTACCCGCTTTAAATGAAGACCTTCTAAACCAATGTATACAGAAATCTAAAGAACCTACAGAATTCATTTTATTAGACTGGAAAGGCCTAGGATCTAACAAAGAACATGTAAAAACTCTTCTAGAAAGCCTAAATATAGGATATAAACGGTCTTTGTAACGTTCTAACATACCGAAACCTTTATAAACTATAATAACTACTTATTAGTAACTAAAATAGGTGAATAAAATGGCACTAGACAAACTTATAAGAGAATATGGACAGTTTTCGCCTAGTGAGCTCTCTTTTATTAGTGCAGTTCAAGAAGAGTTAGATGATTATAATGATGTTGGAGAATTAGCAAACCAAACTCTTAGAGCAATTCAAGAATATTTCAGAAACCTTGGAGATGAATTAGAAGGTGGTTCTGTTAGAATTATTGAAGGAGATGAATTACTTGAAAGAGGAAGAATTAAAGAAACTCCAGAAACCTTGGAAGGAGTAGAAGAGTTAATAACTACAACCTATGAAAGTCAAAGAACAACTCATAATGGTCCTTACCTAGCAATTCCTACTGAAAATGGGGTATTCTTTGTTTATAATAAACAAGGTTTCATAGGTCCACAAATCCATTTAATTAAAAAGATTGCTTCTTTAGCAGAAAAAAAGATCAAAAACAAAAAAGCAAATGAAGAACTAAGTGATATAGACGCTTTAACTAGCTTACAAAATAGAAGAACTCTAGAAAGAGCAATAGACTATAGAGTAAGAACAGCAAATAGATATAATGAATCATTTTCCTTTGCAATGATTGATATTGATCATTTTAGAGATCATAATGAAAGAATTGGTCACCTAGGAGGTGACTATGTTCTAACTGAAGTATCAAGAATAATCAGAGAGAAAGCTGGAGAAAAATTAAGTGGAAGGTATGGTGGAGAAGAATTTTCATTACTGTTCCCAGGAAAAGATTTAGAAACTGCTCAAAAAGAAACTGATGAAATAAGAAAAGCAATAGAAAATGAATATTTTGAATATAAAGGTATTCCTATTAGAATTACTATCAGTGCAGGTGTTGCTCAGCTTAAAGAAGAAGAAAATAAACTAGATTTAGTAGCAAGAGCAGACAAAGCATTATACACCGCTAAACAGAGTGGTAGAAATCAAACCGTAAAATCTGTCTAAAAATACCACTACTAAGAAATAATAACAATTAGAAAGATTTATAAACCAAAAATACTTAAAAATTAAGGGTTAAAATGAACAAAATAGACGACTTAAGAATATGCCTGGACCAAGCAATAGTAGATTCAGATCCAGAATATGGAAATCCTGTAGTTCTTAGTATTAAAGTAAAAAATGGTCGTTATAGGACCCAAATAGAAGAAACCTTAGAAGAAGCAACTCAAAAAAATTTATTACCTGAACAGGGCATTATAATGATAGACGAAATGGTTTCAGAAGATGAAAGATTAATCATGTTTTCAACAAAAGCAGGTCATAAAGCTGAAGGCCCATTAAAAGAAAAACTAAGTGGTCTTTTAAATACAATTCCTAAAAGTGCTTATCAAATTAATTCAACAGCTTACTTAGAAAGCGATACAGCAGATTCAATGCTAAAAAGAGTTCTTTGAAAAAATGTTAATCACACTACAAGATTTCTCAAGAGTAGAATCTGATTTGTTCGCTGAAGCAAGAGCCAAAGGAATAAATGAACATAGATTAAAAGCAATGGAAGAAAGTATAAGAATGATCTATAAAGAGGAATGTTTAACAGCAGGTTCAATTAATGATTTTTATGAAGGTTTAACAAAGTTTATGATTGCTATGTTTGATGTAGTGATAAACGAAAATATTGATTTTTCTCAATTACCCCAATATATCCAAGAGCGATTAAGAGTTTATTCTTAAAAATAATAAAAACGCCGAGGGGGGGATTTGAACCCCCGTGCCCTTACGGACAAAGGATCTTTGTAAGCCATTAAAGGTAATCTAATAGACTTTTTAGCCTATAGCAATCCTTCGCAATGGCCAGGCTATGCGACCTCGGCACAATAAAAATAAAACAAATTTAATCTTTTAAACCTTTCTATTGTCTATATCTTCCATGAACCTTAGCAACCAAAAGATTTAATTTACCTTTATACTCACTAACTTCTTCAACACAAGGACCTTCTTCAATAAACTTACGAACAACTTCCAACCTCTCAAGATTATTCCTAACTATATCTTCCATACTACTTCTACAAGATCCACCTCTTTCATGTAGGCTCATCTGTTCAAAACCTTGAGCTTTAGCAACCAAAGGATTCAAACTCATTTCTCAGCCCTCTTAATCATTTCCTTCTTCAAAGCAATAAAACATCCACCTTTCTTACCCTTAACAAAACTAGTCTCACCTTCTTTAATAATCTTAGAAATGCTAGCCCCCTCAATATCTATATGAGTAACAGTAGCACCAGATTTCCCTTTCTCATGCACATACACCTTAACACCTTTCAACAATTTTTTTCCTTCTCCAGGTCCACTCATTTTTTAATCACCTCCAAAACTTTTTCAAAAGACTTATCATGAAAATCTATTTTATCATCAAAAGAAAACCACTTAAAATCTTGATGTTCTTTAGATAATTTAACTTCTCCTTTTTTCAATTTACAAACAAAAAATACAGCATATCTATGATCTTCTCCTTTTCCCCATACACTAACATCACAAGGATAAAGAATTTTAACATCTAAATTGGTTTCTTCTTTAATCTCTCGAACTAAAGCTTTTTTAGGATTATCACCTTTATCTAATCTCCCACCAGGAAAGATCCACTTCTCAGAAGGATTTGCTTCCTTAGAAAATTTAAGCATTAAAAATTTATTATCTTTAATTATTATTCCATATTCCGCTATTTTTGTTTTTAAGTGACTCATTTTCTAACCTCCACAACATTTCCTCTAACTTTAAAATCAACATCTAAAAACTTTTTAATCAACCACATATTAGTTTTAGCATGTTCACTCACAGAATTTACTCTAAACTTAGAACTCTTAGAACTAAACGCTAAGAAAGATAAAATCTGATCAACCATATAATCATCAATTACTCCACTAGAACTAATCTGTTTAATAAATCCACTTCCAGCTTCAGAACCAACAACTTCTGCTCTTTTTCCTTTCTCACCTAAAGCATCCCAACTAATTAAAGAATTCTCAAAACTCCCAACAAGTAAAATCCCTGCACCAGAACTTAAACTCTCAGCATACTGATTCTCAAATGAGACTTCAGGTATATTTAAAGATTCTCTTGCACCAGAACTCATTCTTTCAGAAACTTTAGCTGTTTTCAAATCTTCAGAACTTAAACTATAACCCTTAACATCTAAAAGTTTTCCTTTTTCCAAACACTCAAAGTTACTAACTTCCGAACAAGGCTTACTCTTAAAGATAACATCCGCTCCACCTTTCGGATAAAAACCATGTTTCAAAATATCAACAGAACCATTATAACCAAACTTAGAAATAAGAGGTAATAATACTGAAGAAGTATACAACAAATTAGGAGCATGTAAACCTAAAGTCCCTCCACCTTTTATTTCAATCTTAATATTCTTAGAACTAAAAAAGCAAGGCAACATCAAAGCTTGCAAAACCAAACCAACAGAACCAGCAGTTCCAATATTAACTTTCAAAGAACTCTTAAAACTATCACCAGGCACAAATTTAATATCACAACTTCCAATCACATCACCTTCCAAAGAACCGTCACATAAAGAAGCAACAGCACGAACACCTTGCAAATGTTGTTCTTTCAAACCAGAAGTACATCTACCTTTTCTAATATTCTCAATCTCAATTTCTGTTCCAGTAACAGCAGCTAAACTTACAGCTTGCCGAACAATACTTCCTCCTCCCTCTCCATAACTTCCATCAATAATCATATTAAAAATAAAACAAACAAACTTAATAAAACTAACGAAAAACTTTTATATAACTAAATCTATAGATTATAACATAAAAAGGAGGTGCATGTATAATGTCAAAAAAAATAAAGGTTAAAACCCCTGCTGGAAAAATTATTGAACTTCCAGCTAATACAGTAAAAAGAATTCTTTCAGATACAGGCTATAGTGGAAACCTTTTACTAAAAGCAACTAACAATACTTTTAAAGAAGCAAAAAAACTAGCCAAGGGAGGAGTTGTTACTGCAACAAATTTTGAAAAAGCAATAATAAAAGCAATAAGCAATACAAACAGAATAGCTATGGATACAACTCAAAAACTAGCAAAAAAGATCTTAAAATAAATTTTTTGAAAAAAGTATAATAAAAAAGGATGTTAAAATACTTCATACTAGGATTCTTAGTAAAAATAATAACCGGTTTAGATGACACTATAACCCATATCCCAATTTTAGCTTCAGTCACAAAAACAAGAACAGGAAAAATTTTCTTTTCAATAGGAACTTTATTAGCGATTATCCTTGCAATAATCCTAGCAATTTTCTTCTCAAGTATTCTTAAACTCTTCCCATATTACAGATATATAGCAGCAACTTTAATTTTTGCACTAGCTATAATAATTTACTTCGATTTACTAATTCACAAACCTAGAGCAAAAGTAGAAAAATTAGAAAAAGAAAAAGAAAAAATAATTAAAAATTACCCCTCAAAAAAAAGAGGTTTAATTTTATTGTTAATAGGTTTTATTGCTTCTGTAGCAACAGTAATTGATGACATCATAGCCTACTCTCCATTGTTCTTAGAAAATAATCGAATCTTAACCATAGCAGGAATCTTAACAGCAACAATTCTAGAAATTTTATTAGTTATCTATGCATCAGAAAAAATATCAAAAATAAAATACAAAGAAGAAATAGCATCGATAGGTTTATTAATATTAGGACTATTAATCCTAATGGAAATAATATAAAATGCCAAAAAATCTTAAAAAAGAGGAGATCGAAAGAATTAAAGAACTAATTAAACCAGTAAAAGAAAATTTTCATCCAAAAGATATTTTACAAATTATTGTAGGCGCAGCGATTCTAGCCATCCCAGTAGGATATACAGAAGAAACATGGCACTTAGGAGATATTTTACCTTTAACAAATATAATGATTTTTATGTTACTTTCAATATTGTTTATAGCAATGTTCATTTATTTTAATCATTACAAACATTCAGTTAAAATAGATATAAACCATTTCATTAAAAGAACAATCACAACATATGTAGTTTCATTTCTAGTAGTAGCTCTAACACTCTCTTTAATACAAAAAGCGCCATGGACTCTAGATTTTTTATTAGCTTTTAAACGAACAGTGATTGTTACATTTCCATGTTCATTAAGTGCAGTTGTAGTGGATGTGATAAAATGAATCATAAGATTATTGCTACTTCAGTAACAGTAATACTATTATTATCACTAGGAACCATCTTCTTCCATGGAGCAGAGAATTGGTCTTATCTAGATTCCTTTTATTTTTCAACAATGACTCTCACAACAATTGGTTATGGGGATTTTGTACCAACTACACCCCTAACAAAAATTTTCACTTCATTCTATTCATTATTAGGAGTAGGAATAATGTTATATTTACTAGGTTCAGTTATCAGCAATTATGTAATTGAAAAAGAAAAACATATTAATGGATTCTTTAGTAGAATCTACAAAAAGAAAAATGGTAAAAGCAAAAATAACACCAAAAAAAATCGTTAAAACTTCGTTGATAAGTGCATTCACTTTAGCAACAGGTTTTATGTGGAGAGATGTAATTAACAGCCTCATAGAAACTATAGTTCCTATGGGAGAAAGAATGTTTTATAAATTATTAGCTGCTATAGTTGCAACAATTTTATTAATATTAGCAATAATAATAATCACCAAAACAGATACAGAGATAGATTTCATTGTTAAAAAAATATCAAAAAAAAATAATAAGAAGAAAAGAAAGAAAAAATGATCCTAGAATTATTAATTTTTATAATAGCATTAACACTCCTAGTTAAAAGCTCCGATCATTTCGTTAAAGTAGCAGCAACAATATCCAAAAAGTTAGGTGTTTCAAATTTTATAATCGGTTTAACAGTAGTTGCATTAGGAACCTCTTTACCAGAATTGGCTTCATCAGTAGCTGCATCTTTAAAAGATGCTCCTGGAATCATTATAGGAAATATTATTGGTTCAAATATAGCTAATATAAGTTTAATTTTAGGTTTCGTAGCAACTCTCTACGTTATAAAAACAAAAGAAAGCATTCTAAAAAGAGATGGATACATTATGTTATTTATCACTATTTTATTTTATATCTTCTTATACAACGGACTAGTTTCAAGAATAGAAGCAATTCTAATGATCCTAGTCTATATTGCTTATGTAATATTCTTATTCGAATTAAATCCACAAGACCAAAGATACTTTAGAGAATTTATTAATTATTTTTTCAAATTCAGGTATGTATTAACAGTTAAGAGTAAGGTATTAATAAGCATTAACAATAGAAAGAATAACAAAAAGATTTCTCCAGCAGAAAAAAAGAAGATTAGAGAAGCATTTAAAGAAAGTCTAATTAAAGATTTTCTAATCTTAATTATTAGTGGAGGATTTATAGTTCTAAGTGCAAATTATTTAATTGAAGAAGCGATATTTTTTGCTAAACTGTTAAATATATCTGAAAACATCATAGGTATAAGCCTAATTGCTGTAGGCACATCTTTACCAGAACTATCCGTGTCTCTTTCAGCAACTAAAAAAGGATATGGTAGCATTGCCTTAGGAAACATTTTGGGTTCTAACATTGCAAACATTTTGTTCATAGGAGGAATAGCAAGTTTGATTAAACCACTTATAATTTTACCTTCAACAATCAGTATCACTGCACCATTCATGATAATCATTAGCGCGTTATTATTAATCTTCATTAGAAGTGGTTGGAAGATAGAAAGAACAGAAGGTTTATTTTTCTTAATACTCTATACAGCATTCATGACTTTCTTGATTACAAGTAGTTTAGTATAAATAGATACTACAAAATATATTTTGAAAGACAGAAAATGAGATAAGTAAGTTTGCATATAACTTTGCACTTAATAATTAAAGAGGTGAATTCGCCATGGCAGCTCAAAAAGCAAAAACAAAAGCAAAGAAAAAGAAATAAATTAGTTTTCTAATCATTTCATAGAATTTAATTCTATCAACCCTTCTTCTTTTTTCAATTCTTCATACGAAAGCTTTAAAAACAAAGTTCTAAATCATTTATCCTAGCGAAGTAGGACAGCTAGGAGTGTCCGTTGGGCTCATAACCCAAAGGTCGGTGGTTCAAATCCACCCTTCGCTATTCAAAAAAATGGAAAAATTGATTCTAGGCATTGATGAAGCGGGAAGGGGTCCGGTAATAGGGCCATTAGTAATAGCAGGAGTTCTAATTAAAGAAGAGGACTTACCAAAACTAGAACATGATGGTATTAAAGATTCTAAATTATTAAGCAAAAAACAAAGAGAACACATCAAAGACCATATAGAAGAAGTAGCAGAAAAAATAGAAATCATAGAGATTCCTCCAAGTGAAATAGATGACACTCTAAACTCTTCAGACTTAAATCTAAACTGGCTAGAAGCTCTTAAAGTAGTAGAACTTATCAACAAATTACAACCTCAAAAAGTAATATTAGACTGTCCTTCTAACAACATAAAAGCTTTCACAGAATATATAAAAGAAAGAATAAACAATAAAAAAGTAGAAATAATCTCAGAACACAAAGCAGATCTTAATCACAAAATTGTTGCAGCAGCTTCAATTCTAGCTAAATTAACAAGAGATAAAAGAATGGAAGAAATCCAAGAAAAGTACGGTAACTGCGGACCTGGTTATCCAGCAAATGAAATAACACAAAACTTCTTAAAAGAAAACTATGACAAACACCCAGAAATCTTCAGACAAACCTGGGCTTCTTATCAAAATGTTTTAAAGAAAAAGAAACAAAAAGCATTAACGGACTATTAAAAACAATAAACTATATAAATAAAAACTTAGTCTTAAAACCGAGGTGAAATAATTGAGTGAGATAATAAAGCTTCAAGCTAAAGGTTTTAAATCATTTGCAAAGCCAACAGAGATCCCTTTTGGCAATAATTTCAATTGCATAATAGGGCCAAACGGCTCAGGAAAGTCAAATGTAGTAGACCTTATCTGTTTCGTTCTAGGAAAATCCTCAGCTAAAGCTTTAAGAGCGGAAAAATCAGCAAACTTAATCTACAATGGTGGAAAAAAAGGTAGCCCAGCAAAAGAAGCGCAAGCTTCAATAGTTTTCAGTAACAAAAAGAAAACCTTTCCAATAGACTCAAAAGAAATAAAAATTACAAGAAAAATCAAATCAAAAGGAACTTCTGAATATTATATTAATGATCAAAAATATACAAGACAACAAGTAGTAGATATTCTAAGAAGAGCAAGAATCGATCCAGATGGACATAATATAATTCTACAAGGAGATATAGTTCACTTCATGGGTATGAAAACTGAAGAGAGAAGAGAACTTATCGAAGAGATTGCAGGCATATCGATGTATGAAGAAAAGAAAGCTCAATCCATAAAAGAACTTGAAAAGGTAGAAGGTAAACTTTCAGAAGCAAATATTATTCTAACAGAAAGAGAAGCTTACTTAAGAGAACTAAAAAAAGAAAGAGATCAAGCACTAAGATACAATGAGATTCAAAGAACAATCAAATCAAACAAAGCTACTTACTTACACTTACAAATCAAAGATAAAAAGCTAAAACTAGAAGAAGTAGAATCAAGATATAACAAACAAAAGTCGATTATAGATGGAATCAAACAAAGAATAGAAGAAACAAGAAAGATTATCCAAGAAAAACAAGAATCCTCAACAAAGATTAATAAAAAAATAGAAGAAAAAGGTGAAAAAGAACAGATAGAATTACAAAAAGATATTGAAGGACTAAGAACCAACTTACTAAAAGAAGAAAACAGACTAGAAACCTGCCAAACAGAATTAAAGAGAATAAAGCAAAGGAAACTTAACTTAGAAAAAGATAAACAAGAATTAGAGAAAAGGATAACCAACCTACAAAAAGAAAAATCTTCTCTAGAACAAAGCAAAGAAAACCTTACAAAAAAAGAACAAACTCTTCTCGCTCAGATTAAACAATTCAAAGAAAAACACGGAATTTCAGATCTTCCAACAAAAATAGAAGAACTAGACAACCGAATCACAAACTTAGAACAAAATGTTTCAACACTCCAAGATAAAAAACATGAGATTATAAGAGAACATGATCAACTAGCAATTAAAATAGAACATATTGATAACCAACTTCAAGAGATAAAAGTTCTAGAAGAAAAAAACAAAAATAAGGTAAAAGAACTAGACTCACTAAGAAAAGAATACAAACAAATAGCTTTAAACTTATCAAAAGCTCAAAATGAAGAAGCAGGAATCTCCGCACAATTAGGATCATTAAGAATCAAATACCAATCAAGAAACGAAGAACTTGTTAAATGTACAGCAAGGAATATAAGTATCAAAGAATCAATGGGTGCAAATCAAGCAATCCAAAAGATATTATCCCAAAAAGATAATAATGTTTTCGGCTTAGTTTCTGATCTAGGTCAAGTAGACTCTAAATATTCATTAGCTTTAGAAGTAGCAGCAGGTTCAAGAACAAGAAGCATAGTAGTTAATTCAGATTTAACAGCAGCAAAATACATCAAATTAATTAAAGAGCAAAAACTAGGTATAGCTACATTCTTACCTCTAAACAAAATAAAAGAAAGAAAAGAACAAGACAATATAGATCAACTTAAAAATATCTCAGGGGTTGTAGATCTAGCAGTAAACCTTGTTAAATTTGATAAAAAATTCAAGAATGTATTCTCTTATGTTTTAGGATCTACTGTAATTATTAATAATTTAGAAACAGCAAGGAAAATTGGTATAGGCAGAGCAAGAATGGTTACTTTAGATGGAACATTAATAGAACCTTCCGGAGCAATGGTTGGTGGTTACAGAGCAAGAACCCAAGGATTAGGTTTCCAAGAAAAACAACTTAGCTCAAATCTAAGCAGCTTAGAGTTAGAAGTAACTAAAATACAAACAATGATTAATGATTTAGAAAAGAAAAAACTAGATCTAGAAAACAAGGTTTATGATTACAAAGATAAGAAATACACCTTACAAGGAGAAATCCAAAAGATAGAAAATAATTTAGGTATCACTACAGAAACAAAAGAACAAAGGGAACAAAGAGCTCAATTATTAGAAAAACAAACTCAAGTTAAAACTCAATTAAAAGAAGTAGAACAACAACTAACCACAAAACTAAAAGAACTTAACCAAACCAAGCAATCAAAACAAGAGCTTAACAAGAAATTAACAGCTATCAAGGCTCCAGAACTAAATGAAGAACTTAACAAATTAGATTCACAAAAACAATCCGCTAAAGAAGAGATAATCAGACTTAACTCAGAAATAAAAAATATAGATATTCAAATAAATAGTATTCACCTACCTGAAACTAATAAGATTTCTCAAATCATTAAACAACACTCACAAGAACTAGAACAATTTGAGAAAGAATTACAAGAATTAACAGAGTCCACTAAAGTGAGAAAACTAGCTTTACAAGAAAAAGTAAAGAAAGAAAAAGAATTCCATCAAGATTTCAAAAATCTATTCCAAAAACGTAACAAGTTAGCAGAAGAAATAAAGAAATTAGAAAACTCCATCATTCAAGAAGATACAAGACTATCCTCCTCACAAGACAGAATCAATTCAGTATCAATTGAAAAAGCTAAAGTGACTTCTGAATTAGAAGGATTAAATGCAGAATTCGAAGAATTCAAAGATGCTAAAATAAGAATAAAAGTAACTCCAGAACAATTAAGAGCAGAAATAAGAGAAGCAGAACAAGATCTAGTAAAGATAGGTTCAGTAAACTTAAGAGCTTTAGACATCTATGAAAAAGTTAATGAAGAATACTCAAAGATTCTAGAAAAGACTGAAAAACTAAGATTAGAAAAAGATGATGTTTTAAATATGATGAATGAAATAGAAACAAAGAAAAAGGAAACCTTCATGAAAACCTTTAGAGTAATAAATAAAAACTTCAAAGAAATTTTCTCATCACTATCCACTAAAGGAGAAGCTTCTCTAGAACTAGAAGATCCTGAAGAACCTTTCGAAGCAGGAGTAGATATTAGGGTTAAATTAGTGGGAAATAAATACTTGGACATCAAATCCTTATCAGGTGGAGAAAAAACTCTAGCCGCTTTATCATTTATTTTCGCTATTCAAGACTTAGATCCTGCACCATTCTACTTATTAGATGAGGTAGATGCAGCTCTAGATAAACATAACTCAGAATTATTATCAAAACTAATTGCAAAATACTCTGACAAAGCACAGTACATAGTTATCTCACACAATGACTCTTTAATCTCAGAAGCAAACTTATTATATGGAGTTTCAATGCAACAAGGTATCTCTAAAGTAGTTAGTTTAAAAATCTAAACCAAAGGCGCAAATTCTTCAACAGCAGTACGAAATTTACGTAATCTTGTAAATTCTGTAGGAATTAATTGAAACTTTCCTTGATAAGAAGCACCACTCACATTTGGTTGAATCATCAATCCTCTCAAATCAGGGTAATGTAATCTATCTTCAATCAAACTTTTATCCCTTAACCATTGAGCATAAAAACACTCTAAATCCTTAGGATCATATAAAACCCTCGCTAACCTAAAATCTCCTTCGCTAACACTATGATGAAAATCATCAACCATAACAACTTTTCCACTATTGTCCTCAATTAATCTTGCTTTTTCTTCAAGAGCACTATTCCTACCAATCCCACTATCTCTAAAAGAAGTAGGTATAACCAGATAGATAGACTCTTTTCTTTCTTCCTTAGGTTTAAATAAATCAAACATAAATAATTATCAAAAAAAAGAACTATTTAAAGATTATTGAACTTTAATATAATAACCCAACAAACTATCTTTAATTAAAACCCCTCTCACACTCACAGAATCACCTTCTGCAGGAAGATTTTCAGAAGAAACTCTTATACTGCCACTATCATCAACTAAAGTATAACCAGATAATTTACCGATTTTAATAGGGCTTTCAACAACACCACTAACAACAACTGATTTACCAACATTCTCATCAACTTTAACATCAGCAATACTAGAACTACATCCTACTAAGAACAATAAAACAAACAATAAGAATAATCTTTTCATTTTAATCTTTAACTCCAAAAATAACTTCTCTCCATGGTTTTGTAGTATCAAGTTCTACAATTTCAGTAAGCTTACCCGCAATATAAGGGATATTATAAGCATAAGGTCCTGTATTTTCAAGTTTACCACTTTTAACAGCTTCATTAACATCTGAGAATGATTTACCAGGTTTATAATTAACAATTTTTAGAAGTTCCTCTTCAGTTATTTTTTCAAAAACCAGTTTTCCAGCTAGGGCATCATAATAAATTTGTTTGTCCATATTAAAAAAAAAGAAATAAGGAGGATAAAGCTCCTTAGTAATAAGTTTGGCCTTCTTCAGTAGTAGGCTCTAACTCATCGTCGTCGTCTCTTCTACCAGCTCTAACAGCTAAAGCAATAGCTAAGATTATTAATACAATTAATAATACAATAAAAGCTACAGCTAATACTGTTTTAGCGATATCCCATCCAGATTCTTTAGCTTCAACATCAGCAACTAAGTTAACTTCTTTAACTACATCGCCATCTTCTAAGATCTGAACAGTAAACATGTGTTGACCAGCTTTAGCATCTTCATTTGGAGTAACTGTAATATAAGCTTCTCCAGTTGATTCAGATTTAACAGCTACGAAACTTGGCTCAACATTAACGTCAGCCCAGCTTCCTGCACCAGTAACTTCAACAGTGTAGATTTTAGTTTCGTCACCAAGGTTAGCGAACATAACTTTGTATGTAGCGTCTTCACCAGCAACGATTTCCTTGTCTCCACCATCAACACTGATAACAGTTTTTTGTGTTTCTTCAGCTTGAACACCATTTATGTAAAGAGATTTGGTTGCTCTAACAACATCGTGACCTCTGTTGTATTCAACTTCAACAACAACATCGTAGTAACCACTTTGAACATTGTCAGGGATTCTTAAATAAAGTTCATCAGAACTTGCTGAATCTTCTTCATACTCATTATCTTCAGCTTCATCTCTGTCTTCATCAGCAGTTAATTCGTCGATATAGTCTCTAGTTTCAAGACCTAATTCAGGAATTTTAACTGTAACTTTGATGTCTTCTTCTTTGTTATCTCCTAAGTTTTCAACTCTAACAGTTGTAAACAAAGGTCTACCAGCATCAATTTCAGTTAAACTTGGTCTAAAGATTACATCTTGGATAGCTAATAGATGTCTTGTCTCTTGAACTCTTAAAGTGTAACTTTCTCTGTACTCGTTGTCGTCATCATAAACTTCAACGTGTAAGGTATAGTCATCAGAAGCATCCATATCATTAGGTAAATCTAAAGATAAAGTCTTTTTGTATGTAACACCTGATTCAATTTCAAAAGCAGATGTAACATCTTTAACTTCACCGTATTCATAACCACCAATCCAAGCTTTAACTCTTGCATCGTATTCTGAATAACAGTCTTCATCTACAGGACAATCTAAAGTTCCTTCGATTATTACTTCAACAGGAAGTGAACTTCCTCTCTCAGCGTAAACAACTACGTCTCCGTCAACAGTTATACCGTCAACTTTTACTTGTTTAATACTGTACAAATCAGTATTTTCAGCACTTACAAAAGTAGTAAGAGCTACTAAAAATACAGCCAATACAGCAACAAATTTTGCTATTTTCATTTTAATCTCGTATCCTCCTTATAGTACTATAAAATAACCACTATTGAATGGTTATTTTCCATATTTAAACCTTTCGGTATCATGATTCAAGGCCTAAAAGACCTCGAAATCAACATAATGTACGTCTTTTGTATTGTCATTCTCAACTTCTAATCTTAAGGTATAAACACCATAAGCATCAGCTGGAATATCTAAATAAACACTAGCGAAATCAGATTCTTTAGGTCCTAAAGTAAATCTAATACTTTCTTCACTAACACCTAACTCAACAACTTCAGCTTTAATATGAACACCCTTTTCAGTGAAGCTTCCATCATTCTTAATGCTAGAATAGATTTCTAAAAGATCTCCTGCTTGGATAACAGTCCAGTCATCATTCAATACAACTTGAGTAATGCTTAAACTGTGTTTAGCACAAGGTTGGCTTGCAGCATTAGAACCTTTGTTACCTTCTTCTCTATCATCCCAAGGATTCAAACAATCAGGATCTTTCATATCAATTAAACCGTCTCCATCATTGTCTCTTCCATCAGAACATTCAGGATTAGTACTACCTTGATTTCTCTCATCATCATCCCAAGGATTATAGTATCCATTGGTATAACAACCAGGATCAAACCAATCAATTAAGTCATCTCCATCATTATCTGTTAAATCTGAACATTCATAATTTCCATTAGGAACATTAGTCTCGTCATCATCTAAAGGTGTATCACAACCAGGATCTAACATATCAGTAAATCCATCATTGTCATTATCTTCTAAATCTGAACATTCATAAGTTCCAGGAATATCATTGCTCTCATCATCATCTAGAGGATTATAAACACCATTATCCCAACAACCAGGATCTAAAACATCAGCTAATCCATCCCCATCGTTATCAACTTGATCTGAACATTCATAATCTCCATTAGGAACATTAGTTTCATCATCATCCCAAGGGTTATAGATTCCATTAGTATAACAACCAGGGTCATACCAATCAACTAAATTATCTCCATCGTTATCAACTAAATCGGAACATTCATACTGGTAACCAGAGGTATTACTCTCATCATCATCTAAAGGATTATAGAATCCATTAGTATAACAACCAGGATCTAATTCATCAATTAAATTATCTCCATCATTATCTAGATTATCTGAACACTCTGGTAAACTATTACCACTTTCATCATCATCTTCAGGACTTGAACAGTCAGGATCATCCATATCTACTAAGTTATCTCCATCGTTATCAACTAGATCTGAACATTCATAACTTCCAGGGATATCATTACTCTCATCATCATCTAGAGGATTATAGAATCCATTAGTATAACAACCAGGATCTAATTCATCAATTAAATTATCTCCATCATTATCTAGATTATCTGAACACTCTGGTAAACTATTACCACTTTCATCATCATCTTCAGGACTTGAACAGTCAGGATCATCCATATCTACTAAGTTATCTCCATCATTGTCAATCCCATCATCACATTCAGTGCTACCATTAGGATCACAAACATCCCCAATACCGTCACCATCTCTATCTTCCTGGGAAGGATTATAGTCAAATGCACAGTTATCACATGCATTACCTAATCCATCATTATCACTATCAGTTTGATTAGGATTGTAAACTAAAGGACAATTATCTTCAGGATCTGGAATTTCATCATCATCAGAATCATTATCAACAACTCTGATAAAACCAGCAGCCCACATACTATCATTACCATCTCTTCCCAAATCAAATTGGTAATATCCTTCTTCTTCTAATTCATAACTAAAACAAACTAATTTTGTTTGATCAACACCTAATCCCATAAATCGACTTTCAGTATGATATAAAGTTTGAGTAGGATTATAATTTTGAACAACCCATAACAATTGTTCTTCAGTATAAACTGGAAAACCAGTAACTGCATAATTTAATTTCATAACATAAAAAGTTGGGTTGATTAAAGCAACATAATTGTTTTCATTTTTCAATGTAAAACAAACATCAAAACTATCTCCTTCTTCATAAACATAAGGTGCAGCTTGATAACCAGTTGGTTCAGAAATTCTAACACCATCATCAAGGACACCAACACCAGCGTTAACTAAACTTAAGCCTAACAAAAATATCAAAACAATCCCTAAAATTTGTCTCTTCATATCCATTTTTTATGACAACTCCCTAGTAAATACATATATGTAATTACTCATCAAGAGTTATATACCCTATATAAAGCTTACGGTAGAAGTTTTGTCCCAAATTAAGGACAAAAGAAAAATTAGGATGGGGACGGAGGGATTTGAACCCCCATTTCATGGTCTGGAGCCACGTGCTCTGCCAGGTTAAACTACGTCCCCTTAGAATAATTTCTATAAGAAAACACCCTATATAAATATTACTATAAACCTTCAATCTTCATCAATTGATTAATTTCTTGAACAGAAATACTACAACCTCTTAACTTCAATCCCCACAAAACTCCATCCAATAATTCTTTTCTAATATTAACATCAACTAATTTCTTACCAACTCTAGCAGAATATTTATCTAATAAACCTTTTTCAAAAGCAACAGTCATTAACTCAACACTTCTAATTATTTTAACATCTTTAACTATACCCTGAAACTTCATTAAATTCTTTTCATTAGTAGTTACATTAATATGTAATTTTTGACTTAACAATTCAGCTAGATTTACAGGATCTTCAATCAACATTCTCATAGTTCTTTCATCAACCACATAAGCATCAGCATTCAAATATAAACATAAAGCCAAAGCACTTAACTCTCCCTCATGCAAAATTTTAATCCAATTTCCTTTAGCCTGATAAATATGATTAGATAACCACAACAATTCTTTAGTCAACTTATCAATTCCTTTTTTATTACAAACTTCCAAATAACCATCCTTAATAGTATCCATAATTTTGATAGCTTCAAACTTAAATCTTTTAGTATGAATAGGATTATCAACAACTTCTTTCTTAATACCTTCAGAAATACAAAATCTTCCACCATAACTCTTTTTCAATAATCTAAGTGTATCTAATAAACCATTCATACTTATAGTAATTAATGGGCTAGCATCAAAAACTAAGGCTTTCATTTGAATAAACCCCTTGCAAAATTCAATCTTTCAGAGATTTTCTGAGTTTCAGCCAATTTTACATCAGAAATACCTGTTTTACCAACATATTCTAATAATTCAAACTCACTAACACCTAATAATTCTGCACTTCTCCCCAAGCTAATACCATGCTCATACACTCTAGAACCCTTAGATATCTTAGATCTCTCCATAACCTCTTTAACATACTTTTTTAAGTTTCCACTCAATTTATTACCTACTTTAAGGATATTATTTAAACATCTTTCATATCCACCCTCATTCTTATGTTCTAAGAACTTCCAAGCTTTTTCTAAATTAGCTAAGGTAGTATCATAGAATAAATCCCACCCTTTATACTGCTGATAATCTTTCATTAAAGTAATTTTATGTAAAGCATATATAACCACTGCTATCAATATATAATCAGAATCCTGTTCAATACTTGAACTATGTATAGTCATATTACTTAATTCTTTTAATTTAGCATCATCTTTTTTAATAAGCGCTGTTCTAGAACGCTTTAAAATATCAATTATGTTCAACCTCTCTTTTTCATCCATAGTTTTATACTATATATAATAGTTTAAATAGTTTACTAAAAACCAAGAAACTCATTAATCTCATCACGAAGCTTAGCAGCCAATTCATAATTCTCAGATGCAACTGCCTTATTTAATTGATTAGTTAATCTATCAAGAGAAAAAGTCTCATCTAATAAACCATTTTCTTCAGAAATCATAATATCTTCAATTCCTTGGTCCAAAGATGTCTCCAATCGAACGAAATAATCAGGATAATTAGACATATCACGCTTGTCCCATACATAATTCACATCCCTAATGTCTATAATAAAATCAGCATCACCAGGACCTTTTCTTAAAATAGGTAACTTCACAGTTCCCCTTCGTTCTTGATAAACAGGATAACGAGTATTAAGATAAGGGGTTCCATCAAAATCATAAGATAAAGCCCAACAAAGAGTATACCCCCTATCTCCAACTTGCATTTCATGTATATTCATCCTAAACTTAGGGTTTCCTCTCACTGTCATAATAAAAAGTCAAAAAAATAATTTTTAAATCTTTCCATTCATTACCATTATATAATAGTACCAAACTAAACTACAACAATCTATATATACTACTTTACTCTCAAGAACTAAATGCTCAAAAAAGAGGAAATTCTTTTCCCTTACGATGAAATAAGACCTACTCAAGAGATTCTTTTAGCAAAAGCACTAGAAACAATTAAAAAAAAGAAGCATCTTCTAGCACACGCACCAACAGGCATAGGTAAAACAACAATCATAGCTCCAACTCTAAAATATGCAATAGATAACAAAAAAACAATCTTCTTCATAACTCCAAGACATACTCAACATCATATAGCAATAGAAACTCTAAAATTAATAAAGAACAAATACAAAACCAGATTTCTAGCAGCCGATTTCATAGGTAAAAAATGGATGTGTCCAGTTGCAGGAACAGACTTATTATCTTCAAGTGAATTCGGAGAATATTGTAAAGAAGTCAGAGAAAAAGGAACTTGTGAATACTTCCAAAATCTAAAAAACAAATTCAAAAAGAAGCATACTCTAGAAATTCTTAAAGAACAAAACCCCATCCCAATAGAAGAAACTTGTAAGATCTGCACAGAAAATAAAGTCTGTCCTTTTGAAATGCAATGTGAACTAGCAAAAGAAGCACAAATAATAATAGCAGACTATTATCATATATTAGCACCATCAATAAGAGAAACCCTATTCCAAAAAACAGAAAAAGAACTTCCTCAATCAATTATCATTTTCGATGAAGCCCATAACATTCCAAACAAAACAAGAGATCTATTCACTCACACACTATCAACCTTCCTAATAGATAGATCAAAAAAAGAAGCAAAAAACTTTTTCTTTGAAGATCTAGAACCAGAGATAGAAAACTTAAACATCACATTAAACAACCTATCAAAAAAACTAGAACTTAACAAAACAGAAAGAATAATTAAAAAATCAGAATTCTCCTCACAAATAAAAGACTATGAAGAACTAACCACTCAACTAGAATTAGCAGCAGACGAAATAAGAGAAGAAAAAAAGAAATCATATCTCTCTTCCTTATCATCATTCTTAGAAGCCTGGCTAGGTCAAGACACAGGTTTTGCAAGAATACTAACCAGAGATTTCACAAGAGACGGAAAACCCTTCCTAGCTTTAACCTACAGATGTTTAGATCCTTCAATAGCTACTCTACCATTAATTCAACAAGCTCATTCCTTAATATTAATGTCAGGAACTCTAGCACCAGTAGAACTTTACGAAGACTTACTAGGTTTCAAAGACGCAGAAACTCTAGAACTAGATAATCCTTTCCCAAAAGAAAACAGATTAAACTTCATTATACCCACCATCTCAACTAAATACACTCAACGTTCAAAAGAAATGTATGAAAAAATCGCTAAACACTGCGCAAATATAGTAAACTTAATTCCAGGAAACTCCGCAATCTTCTTTCCATCTTACTCATTAAGAGATGAAATAAACTACTACTTCCAAACCCTGTGTAACAAAACTACTTTCTTAGAAGATTCAAACCTAAACAAAAAAGAAAAGCAAGAACTAATTGAAAAATTCAAAACCTACAAAAATACAGGAGCAGTTTTACTAGGTGTAAGTTCAGGTTCCTATGCAGAAGGTATTGATCTACCAGGAGATTTACTTAAAGGCGTAATAGTTGTAGGCATTCCATTAGCAAAACCAAACTTAGAAACTCAAGAACTAATAGCATACTATGATCACAAATATCAAAAAGGCTGGGATTACGGCTATATATATCCAGCAATTATAACTACTTTACAAAATGCAGGTCGTTGCATAAGATCAAAAGATGACAGAGGAGTTATAGCTTTTATGGACGAAAGATATTCCTGGAGAAACTACCAAAAATGCTTTCCAAAAGACCTACACTTCACAACAACAGCCTTACCAGAAGACAAAGTTAAAGAATTCTTCAAAACATAATCTTTTTAAATAGATTCTACAAAATATATATTAAAATGCAAACAATAAACTACATAGATTCAGAAGATAAAACAAGAATGATAAAATTACCCCTGTTTATTCAATCTAAAGAAGATGAACAAGTAAATTCTCATGGATTAACAATTCTAGGTTACTGGAGATTCCAAAATAAAATTGAAGATAAACCAGACCAAGATTATATAAGCAACTATGTCAATGTTTCCCAAGACTAGCAGCAATATCAATAAAATACTTACCATCTTCTAATCTATAAACTAAAGGTTTCCCCTGGAACAATTCAACTAAATCTAATTCATACTTACCAGGTTTTAGAACACGAATACTCTCAAGATCTAAAATAACAGGTTTAGTCTCATCAAACTCTTTACCAATTATCTCTTTAACATCTTTCTCAATTTCTTCTTTATCTTGAGAAGTTAAGTTAATAGTAATTTTTTGAGCTTCCTCAATATCTTTTTTCCTAACAAAAAAGAAAAATTTACCGCCACACGTACATCCTTTTAATAACTCTTCACTAGCATCTTCATATATTTTATTACATTTTACACATTGGTGTGGCATTATTTCTTCCTACGCACTTCTTTAGTTAATAATTCAATTTTACCAGGATTCTTCTTAATTTCCTTAACAATACTAGCAGGACCAACAATAGTCAAGCCCTCTCTATTTCCTAATAAAACTTTAACAACACCCTTTCTTATTTTCTCTAAAGTTTGCATATCTTTAGCTTCTGGATAAATAGTACATAATTCAATACCTTTAAATTTACTATTTATACTCTCCATCGTTCTCTGTATAAGTTCAGTTTCTTCAGCACTTTTTAGTCTACCTTGCAACAAAACTATTTTATTGTTTTTAACTACGTCTAGAATTTTAACAATCCTTTTTTCAGATTCTAATCCTTGTATTTCCTCATATGGTATAAATTGTAATGTTAACATTTTCACCTCACCAATTTAAATAAACTGTCGTAAAAATCTTCAATGTTGTTTCCTTTTAGTGCTGAGACTCCAACCACAGGATATTGTGGAAATGCGCTCTCAATCTTCTTAATATCAGATTTTTTCAAATCAACTTTATTAGCTGCAATTAAAACTGGGATATTCCTAGCAGCCAAGTTCCCGATAATAGTTACATTTACTTGATTATAAGGATTCTCTGTACTGTCTAATACTACAACAACAGCATCCATATTATCTAACCACTTTATAGCATCAATTACACCTTTAGTTGCTTCTTTAGCTCTTTGCTTAGCAACCTTTTTAGTCATTCTATGTTTCAAGAACTCTTCATAATCAATTTTAGTAGCAATACCAGGAGTATCAACAATATTAAATGATAATTCTTTACCATCTTTAGATTTAATATTTATTTTTTCTTGGATCTTAACTTCTCTAGTCTCATGAGCAATATTACTTGTTTTACTCATCTCTTGACCTAACCAATCCATACAAATTTTATTAGCTAAAGTACTCTTACCCCCATTAGGAGGACCATATAATCCCAACTTCAGATTCTTCTTTTTCTTAAAAAACTGAGAAATGAACTTATTCAAAAAATTCATAAATTTTACCATGTGTTTTATCCCCTTTTTAAAGTACTATTTATATGACCCTAATTTATTATTAAAGCTTTCGGTAGTAGAATATATAGAACATAGAAACCTTTTTATAACTAAAATCCTAACTTAACTTAATGGAAATCAAGAAATTAAAAAAGCACTCTGATTTCGAATGGGAAATTCCAAAAACAGGTGATATGCTCGTCCCAGGAAAGATCTTTGCAAATAAAACCTTAATCCAAGAGATGGACGAAAAGGTCTGGGAACAAGTATCAAACGTAGCATGTTTACCAGGAATTCAAAAAGCTTCTATCGCATTACCAGATGCTCACTGGGGCTACGGTTATCCAATAGGCGGAGTAGGTGCTTTTGATGCAAAAGAAGGAGTAGTTTCTGTAGGTGGAGTGGGTTTTGATGTAAACTGTGGTGTTGTAACAGTTAAAACAAACTTAACCCTACCAATGATTCAATCTAAAATAAAAAAACTAGTAGATACTTTATTCAACACAGTTCCAGCAGGCCTAGGTTCTAGAGGAGAAATCGAACTTCCAGGAAATAAAATTAATGATGTTCTAGTAGATGGCGCAGAATGGGTAGTAAATAATGGTTATGGAAAAAAAGAAGACTTACAGTTTATAGAAGAAAACGGAAAAGTAGATGGAGCACTTCCAGAACATGTCAGCGATTTAGCAATTAGAAGAGAGAAAAAACAAATAGGAACTTTAGGTTCAGGAAACCACTACCTAGAAGTCCAAGCAATAGATAAAATCTTTGACAAAAAAACAGCAGAAGCTTTCGATTTAAGAGAAAACCAAATCATAGTTAGTATTCATTGTGGTTCAAGAGCACTAGGTCATCAAATAGGAACAGATTACTTAAAAATATTAGCAGATGCATCAAGAAAATATAATATTCCAATTAGAGAACGAGAATTAGTTTGTGCACCAATAGAATCAGATGAAGGTCAAAAATATATCTCAGCAGTAAACTGTGCAATAAACTATGCTTTCGCAAACAGACAGATGATAGTTCACTTCACAAGACAAGCTTTCAAAAAAGTTTTTCCAGAATCAGAACTAGATATGTTATATAATATAGGACATAACACAGTAAAAAAAGAAAAACACAAAGTAGATAACAAAATGAAAGAACTTTATGTTCATAGAAAAGGTGCAACTAGAGCTTTCGGACCAAACAGAGAAGACTTACCAAAAGTTTACCAAGGAGTAGGTCAACCAGTTATCATCGGTGGAACAATGGGCACACCTTCATATATCCTAGTAGGAACAGAAGAAGGAGAAGAAAAAGCATTTGGTTCAGCAGCTCACGGAGCAGGAAGAAACATGTCAAGAACTCAAGCTAAAAAAACTTGGCGTGGAGATAAAATAGTTACCTCTCTAGAAAAAAAAGGTATTTATGTTAAAGGTCACTCTTTACCAGGTTTAGCAGAAGAAGCACCTGGCTCATATAAAGACGTAACAGATGTTATAGATTCAATAGATCAAGCAAAACTAGCTAAAAAAGTAGTTAGAATGAAACCTATAGGAAATATAAAAGGATAAAAAATTTATTTAAGAACAAGATAAGTAACTCCAGCCTTCAAAGAACCATTTGTTTTCTTAGCAGAATAATCAAATTCAGCAGCAGGAGCATTATCACTTTCTTGAACTCTTGGAACAAGAGCCTGAGCACCTAAACCTTCAAGAATTGCTTCTACAGATATATCCTCTAAAATAGGGACCTCTTCACGATAACAACTTGTTTTTTCCCCTTCTGGAGGATGTATTAATATTGCAGTTTTCATTTTAATAGTTTAAAAGAAACACCAATTATAAACATTTCGTAACTATAAAACAATAATCTTAAATATATATTTAATTATTTAAAAACTCATGAAAGTATACTTCAAAAGAATAGCTTCATATAAAGAAACTGAAGAAATAAACAAAGCTTCAGAAGAGCTATTAAAGATTATAACTAAAGACTTACCTCTAGAAGAAACTATACCTCTTAAAGTTCATTTTGGAGAAAAAGGAAATAAAACTTTCATAGAACCTAAAAACTTTTTAGGCATTATTAAATTTCTTAAAAAGAATAAAATAAAATCTGCTTATATAGAAACAAATGTACTGTACAGAGGAGAAAGAACAAGAGCAGAAAAACACAAAAAACTAGCAAAAAAACATGGCTTTACTCAACTTCCAATTATCATAGCAGATGGTGAACATGGAGAAGATTTTATAGAAGTACCTATCAATCAAAAACATTTCAAAACTTGTAAAATAGGTAAAGAATTTCAAAACTACAAACAGATGATAGTTATCTCTCACTTCAAAGGTCATATCATGGCAGGTTTTGGTGGAGCAATTAAACAATTAGCAATGGGTTACGCATCAAGAGGAGGAAAACTTGAACAACATTCTGATTCAAAACCAATCATCAACCCGATAGCATGTCAAAAATGTATGACTTGTGTAAAACACTGTCCTACTAAAGCAACTAAAATAACTAAGATTCCTCATATAGATCACAAATTATGTATAGGTTGTGCAGCATGTATTGCAGTTTGTCCATATAATGCAGTAAAAATAAACTGGCTAGGATTAAGAACACCAAATACTTTCTACGAAAAAATAGCAGAACATGCTTTAGCTTCTCACAAAAAGAATAATATTTACATCCAATATGTTTTCAATATAACAAAACAATGCGACTGTGCAGGTAAAGAAATGAAACCTTTCCTACCAGACTTAGGAATTCTAGCTTCACTAGATCCAGTAGCAATAGACAAAGCAACAATGGACTTACTTAAACACGATTTTAGAGGTCAACATACTCTAGATTATGCAGAAAAAATTGGTTTAGGCTCTAAAGAATATGAATTAGTAGAAATTTAAACATCAACAATACACTCAGCAACCCACTTACCATTTTCTTCAACAACTTTCAAACCAGAATAAGTAGCAGCTTTAACTTCAATCTTAGGACTATGTCTCTCTTTACTCAATTTTTCACCTCTAGCACTTCCAATTATCTTATTATTCTTGATTTCTTCAATCTTAAACTCAGAAAACATCATTCCATAGATATCAGCTTCAGCCAATAAAGCATTTAACCACTCCACAAACAATTCTTCAACATTACTAGCCCCACACTCTATTTTAATCCCATTTGAAGGCTTAACAGCAGCAATATCAACCATTACAGAGAATAACGCCTTTCCAGCCTCCTCAAACGCCTCTTCTACAGAATTTCCAATACCTCTAACACCAATATCAGCCTTATGCTCAAAGTTTTCATAAGTCATAACATAACCGAAAACCCTTGCATTTAAATACTTAACCCAATAGTAGTTAACTACTATAGAGTAATTAAAAAGCAAAAGCTTTATAAAGGGAAGTATATACTAAAAGATACATAATGGAAGCTACAAAAGAGATTTTCCAAGAATTAGAACAAAAATTAGACGATACAACTAATCAGATTCCTGTTATTATCCAAATTCTTAAACAAAGAAAAATTTTAGATAGTTCAAAAGCTGAAAGAAATAGAGTATGTGAAAAAGAATTAGCTGAACTAGAAATTCTACAACAAGATACCCCTCAAGAAGATATTCCAGAAGTTAATGAACTAATGGCGGCTTATAAAACTGTTTTAGAAAGTGATGAAAGGTTAAAAACTATGTACAAAGAGAGACTTACAAAAACATTAAGAACATTAGAAGAGATAGAACAAGAATGGGATATGAATGAAAAGATATTTGATGCCCATCTAACAACTGAAGATAGAGTAAAAGGACTTTATTTAAGTACCCAAGTTAATGATACCGTCTTTGAATTTTTAATGAGATTAAGAGGCCTAGTTAAAGAAGGAACTATTGATATCGACGAAAATCTTGTTGGAACAGTAATTGATTCTACAAAAGAAAGTTATGAAATTGCTAAAGAAAGATTAACTCCTGAAGAACAAAAAAAATATCAAAAAGAAATAAACGAGATGGAAGAAATAGTTAAAGGAATTGTTGTAATTCCCGATGAAGCAAAACTTAGAAATTGCGCAAGAATGAATGCGATTCAAGTATTATTAGATTCAAGCAGGATATTAGATTATCATAAAGAAGAAGAAAGAAAAAGATTAACTGAAGAAATTAAAGGTTTCAATGGTGATTTCTCAATGAGGGAAACAAATGCATTATTTGCAAGACTTACTCCAGATAAACTGAATGCAGATACAGATCTTGATTATTTCATGCCAAATCATACAGGATTAAAAGCAATTTTATCAAATGAGCTATCACGTCAAGAAGACGAACCATTAAAGATAATTATTTATACAAAAAATCCAGAAGAATTCAGAAGAACATATAGTATTCCTGAAGAAATAGAAATAACTAGTCATCTAGATAGTGAAAAAGTAAGGGGTATGCATGTTTTCTATGCACATCAAAATGCAATGAAAGATCTTACAATTCCGCATCATGAAAGTGCATTAGAAAGAATTACAACTCATATTACTAAAGAAGTTAAAGAAGCTACCGCAGAAATAAGAGAAGGCATTATCAGTGGTGTAATAGATTATGTATGTGGTTTCCTAGAAAAAGGAACTGATGGAAGGAATATTCATTTAGAAGCATTATTATACTTTATCAAAGCAGGAAACGATATTGTAAAAGCTGGTGGAGAAGATCATCACAATGTCTTAAGTAGCATAATCCCAGAAGAAGCAATACTTCATGCTTACAAAAAAAGGGAAGTGAGTTATAGAGAAGGAGAAAGAGTTCCAGTTAGAGAAGTTGATCAAGAAGGTAATATAATCAGATCTGAAAGAGAAATACCTCCAAATGTAATAAAATATATCACAGCACAATCAAAACCACTAGTAAGACAAGTATTAGAAAAGATTTATCCTGTACTTCAAGATGATCATTTCCTAGAATCAATTAGAAGATATAAAACAGAAGGCGATGATCAAGTATTAGAAGCAAAAATAAGAGAAGGTCTTGAAGGTTTAGATGTTCTTAAAGATATGAGTATGGGAACTGCTGACGAACAAGAAGTTGTATATAGAATTGCAGTTGAAGCAATGGCTGAGATTCATGGACTAGCTTGTGAAGCTCTTAAACAAGGACCAAAGATGTACGAATTACTTTTAGAAACTAGTACACTTCCAGAAAGGGCTGTAAAATGCTTAGAAAAGAAATACAATATTAAAGCTTAACTTTCCCACATATAAATTCTTATTATTTTTGGATTTTGTTCTTCCAAACTAGAACTAATAAAAACATCACTCATATAAACATTCTTATCAAAAGGTGGTTCAGAAGAAACACAAGCAGTTTTATCACAAATTACAACATCAAAAGTATAACCAAAAGGTGAATTATTTTCAACAACCTCGTTAACCCAACCTTGACAATCATTAGAAACTACAGTTTGAACTACACATTTCCTAATACTCTCATTAAAGCTTAATTCTTTAAAGATAAAATCCTGAGCAGATTGAACATTAGAAGGAACTCCTGCTTCAACATTAGAATTTCGAGGAGTAACAGTATAAATAAATAGTAATATAACAATAATTGCGATTACAGCCTCTAAGGTTCTCAAATAACCTTTATTACCAGACTCTAACATTTATTGTAACCTCCTCTCTCGCACCAGTATTAGTATCTAACTCCCAATCTTTCCATTCTCTAACATAAACTTTGGCTTGCTGGAAAGGCTCAACAGGTTCATAAGTATATTCACTATCAGGGTAAGTAATCCTAATAGCAAACTCCTTATTTTCAGGGAAGTTCCACTCTTGTTTTAAAGCCAAATAACCTGTTTCACTATTATCAAAAGAAACACTACTTGAAACCCCTTGAATAATTTCAGTAGCTCCAAATATGATTTGATTACTATCTACACTTTGACATCCATCAACAGGACAATTAGGAGCAGGATCATGGGGAAAATCTTTTCCACGAGAATAAAACAACCAATAAACACCAACATCCTCATTAAATCTAAAATTATCACCTATACTATAACTCACCGTATCTCCTTCTTCATTTATAACTTTATAACCACTAGAACTTCCTCTAAAAGGGAAACTCATTTCATAAAGCCCATTTTGTTTTTTAAACACTGGAGTCATACTCACATTAACATAAATTTCATTTTTCAGATTCTCTTCAATAATATTAAGCAAAACATCAGAATCATAATCGGGAGCAGCACTAGGCCTAATAAAAATAAACAAGCTAAAAATATACACTAAAAATATTCCTGCACTAATAATCCAATCAGTATGCACACCACCTTTTTTTCCAAATAACATAAGAATAAGAAATAACCTTGAGTTTAAATATCTTTCTAAACTTTAGGTTTAAGAGGCAAAGAATAATGTGTATAAGCAGCAAGAGGATAACCTTTTATGTTTGCATCTCTTCTAGAAACATCACGAGTATCAGACACCAATTCAATAAAATTATTTCCAAAATCATAAACAAAACCTACAGCCATATCAGGATTAACTCTTTCTTCTATAGGTTCAGAAGATAATATAATTAAATCTCCTTTATTAACATTATTCTTTAATTTTCCTTGTAAACCTACCATAGGTGGAGAATATCTAATGACATATTTATAAACATTATTATTCTCAAATACCACCTTTTACAGTAGTTATAATCAAAGCACCTAAAGTAACCAAAATTAGAGAGTGTAACAAACCTTGTCTAATAGTTCCTTCTGAAAACCTTCCAATCATCAAACCTGCAAAGAAACCCTGGATCATTATTAAATAAAAGAATATCCTATCTAATAACTCAGCATCACCACTACCACTAATACCTCCTGTACCAATAGCACTCAAACCAGAACTTAATCCTCCACCCAAATCAGCTAATTGTGGAAATAATTTTAATTGCAAAATCAACATTATACCAATGAATACAAAATAAACAATATATCCCTGAACAATTTGTGAATAAGTACCTGCTTTAATATCATGTTTCATCTTTTTAACATCCATAACTGAATTAGTTACAGAACCTAAAACATCTGCGATATCTCCTCCACTTGCTTCAGCTTCAATAACAATAGCAATACTTCTTTTAATTACATTATTCTCCGTATCATTTGCAAAGGTATTCATTGCTTCCTGGACAGGAATACCCCAATCAATTTGATTAGCTAATTTTTTAACATAAGGGCTTAAAGCACCATAATCACCTTCACGAAGATTCAAGATAGCTCTAGGGATACTAACACCGCTTCGAACATTTTCTTCTAAGCTACGAACAAACTCTAAAAACATAGTTTCAATTTCTTTTTGCCTCTTATTTTCCATAAGAAAATCAACCAAAGCAAAACTCCAACCCACATTAATAGCAATAATTAAACCAGGATAAAACCATCTCTCAATAACTAAAGGATTAAAACTCATGAAGAAATAAACATCTAAAACTATCAACAACAATCCTAAAAATACTCCAATCAGATATTGTTTTTTAAATCTCATTTTGGTTGCACCATCCCTAAAAATATTAAGAAAGCTATGTTTAATAAAGGTATCACCACAAAAGTACCAATCAAAGCAAGCGTTCTGACACTTACCCCTGCAATAGACCCACCAATTGAATTGATTATCGCTAAAGTAACAAAAAATAATAAAGGTGCAGCAATTAACAAACCAGTATAAATATCAGAATATGTACTTAAAGTATCAATATACTTCTTACGAACCAACCTATAATCATTCATTATATCTTCAGACTTCTCACCCAGATAACTCTTCAAACTTCCACCTGTTTCAACAGTATTAACAATACCATTCAACAAATCCTTAAATTCTGGACTAGGGGTTGTATCAGCAACAACTTTCAAAGCAGTAGTTAAATTATAACCAAATAGATTAACATAATTAACAATCTTTTTAATCTCCTTCTCCATAGCTTTATATTCACCACTTTTCAAAATCAAATTAAACATAGCTATAGGTTGAGCACCAGAACCTGCAACTGCAGCCATATGGATTGCAACAAAAGGTAATTCTCCTTTTATCTTTTTTCTTAAACTTTTAACTGTAAAAATAGGATTAAAATAAAATATAAAGAACACAGCAACCATTCCAAAGATTGCAAAAATAAAACTACTTAAAACATATCTGATAATATTATCCATACTCAAAAACATCAAAGACATTAATAATACAAAAATAAATCCTAACAAACTAGAAAATAACATAACACTAACATAAGTCCTAGCTAACATTTTTACATTAGCAGAAATCAAAGCAGAATATAATTTTCTAAAAAATTTAGGATATTTAGCAACTAAACTATCAGTTAAAGCTCCAAAGATCTTATTTGAAAAAGTACCAAAACCATTTGGTTTGTAAACACTATAATCCTCCAAGATGTCCATCTTTTTATCTTTTTTCTTAAGAATTTTTCTGATATATCGAACATCAACTTCACCTACATCAATTACCTTCTCTCCTTGTTTAACAACAGGCGTTCTAACACCCAGATCTTTAATTACACCTTGATTTAAAGTTTCAATCTGTTCTAATAATTGCAAAATATGAGCATTATAAGCAGCAACAATATCCTCCTTAGATTTACCATTTAACATTTTATCTCTAAGTTTAGTATAATTAGCACCCAGCTGACTTTTTTGTTTTTCCAAATCATCCAAACCCTTCAAGAAATTATCTTTATAGACTTTATAATTTTCAAATTCTCTAGCTAAAAGTTTAATTTTTTCAGCTTTCCCTTTAATATCTTGAGTCATAGTTTTTTCTTTTCTTCCTCAACTAATTTATGAATATCAGAACTTAATCTAAGAATAATAGTTTTCAACTCTTTGGGATCTTTATTAGAATAAACTGCTTCAATCATACTTTTTGCATTCTGTTCAATCCGATTCAAAAAAATCACCTCACTCCAAATTTATTTAAAACCTGCATTGGAGATTTATAATACGCACTAATCACTTGATGGACCTCTTTAAAACCATACATCTTTCTTTGGTATAAAGCCATCAATAATCTAGCTCTTCTGTTAAATTCATTAAACAACTCCTCTCTATTTATTCCTTTTTTATCCATAATCTTCTTAAAAACATAACTATCAGTTTTAAACATAAATACATCTTTTCTAGGATCCCAAACAAAAGGCGTATTTGTAACCGCAGTACCATTCTCTTTAACGTCAACAATTTCTACAACCTGGCTCAACCTTCTAACTATTTGTCCACCTACC
This sequence comes from Candidatus Woesearchaeota archaeon, assembly GCA_964447685.1. GTDB lineage: Archaea > Nanobdellota > Nanobdellia > SCGC-AAA011-G17 > CAYUTI01 > CAYUTI01. The sequence goes on along the minus strand of CAYUTI010000001.1, from coordinate 263,700 downwards.
TTAACTTGATTCATAATACAAACCACATCCAAAGCATTAATCAAACTAGGACTCAACTCAATAGGCCTTGTCTCTAATCTTTTAATCAAAGTATCTACACTCTCTGCATGGAAAGTTCCAAAAGATGGATGACCTGAACTCATTCCCTGGAATAAAACATTCGCTTCTCTACCTCTTACCTCTCCTACAATTACATAATCAGGTCTCTGTCTAAAACTTTCCTTTAACAAATCAAATAAATCAACCTCTCCCCTACCCTTGGCATCCTCGCTTCCAAAACCTGTTCTAGCAACAGAAGGTAGCCAATTTTCATGTAATAAATTTAACTCCTTAGTATCTTCAATAGATACAATTCTAGCCGCAGGAGGAATAAAGAAAGCAATAGAATTCAAAAACGAAGTTTTACCAGAACCCGTTCCACCAATTATCATCATATTACTTTCATGCTCAATCAATATCCATAAATAAGCTAAGATTTCAGGACTAACAGTTCTAAAGTCCATTAACCTAACTGGTGTCCAAGGAACTTTTGTAAATTTACGAATAGTAAAAGTAGGACCTCTCGAACTAACATCCTCTGTATAAGTTGCATTTACTCTAGAATTATCAGGCAATCTTCCATCAAGTAAAGGCTCAGCATAAGATACATACTTTCCACATTTCTGAGCTAATTTCTCAACAAACCTAGCCAATTTTTTCATGTCTTTAAAAACAATACTAGTTTTCAAATTTCTATACTTTCTATGAACAATATAAATAGGAGTATCAAAACCATTACACTCAATATCTTCAATGTAAAAATCCCTCATTAACGGCTCAATTTCATTCAAACCAACAAAATCCCGATAGATATAATACATTAATTTTAAGAAACCATCTTCATCAACATCCATACTCAATTCTTTTAACATAACTCTTAAATTCTTTTCAAGATATTCAATAACAATCTTTTGATCATTTACATTAATAAAACTTATATTAATTAATTCTTTAATACCCTGTTCTAGATTTTTTAGAATATCCGCTTCTTGCTCATTTAGATCAGGTTCTTCAATAGCATAAATTAATTCTTGTAAATTATTATCCCAATAAATATGTGCATAAGCATAAGGTTCAATCAAAGGATATTTAATATCAAAACCCTGTTTAACTTCAACATCAGGCAATTTAAGAATTTGTGGTTCAGAAACTATTCTAAACTTAGTTTCCTCTACTTCAACCTCTTTTTTCTTTTTATTAAACATACCTATCAATCTAGAACGCTTATTTTTTTATAAACTTTACTATTAAATAACCTTCAACAAAATCTTAGGTTTATTAGTAGTCTCATCATACTCTCCAGTATGTTCAATAGATAAACTATAACTTCCAGAGAACGGATTTCCATAAGTAGATTCTAATGCTATATCGAGGTTTTCATATTTTAATTGCAAGTTCATTACATACTCTCCTCTTATAGTTGCACCTTCTACAGTGTTCGGATCAAGAAATAGATTTAATCCGCCTTCTTTTTTAACAACACCCTCTTCCATATAGGCAAGCTTTGTATCTAGTTTCCAGAGGATTTCATTAGAATCTTCAACATCAATAAATAATTCTCCTCTCTTAATATCAAAAGGACTCAAATACCTTCTACTTCCAGGACCTTCAGAAACAACCGTCCTTATGTTTTCATCTAAACTAAACATCAAATCTTTAGTCTGGATAATTGTATTCTTATCCTTCATCTTATTGATTAAAGGGATACCAGCATTGATTATTAAAGTTAAAGCAACTATACCAAGAGCTATGTAAATCACAGCACTTATCCAAATTTGTCCTTTTTTTCTTCTCATTTTTCAAAAAAAATAAAAAATGTTTATGAACCTGAAGTTACACAAACACCCTCTACACACGTCTCTCCAGTATCACAATCTGTAACTTGTGTAGCTACTGTACATTCAGGAGTAGCACTATAAGCTGGAACAGTACATGAAGTTATAGCTTTCTCCTTCTCCTCACCACATGAAAAATAACTACCATCACTCTTCATGATTAATGGAATTAAACCAACTTTAACAGCGGTTTTACCAGTTACATCAGCACTATTTACACCTTCAAGAGTCTTTAATGCTGCAGCAGAAACAACTTCTTCAACTTCAACTACATATGGATCGCTTTCTCCATCAGCATAAATACGAACATTAAAACCATCTATATCAACGGTAGATTTAACATTTTCAATTCTAATATCTAAACCTGAAGCACCACATTTAGCTTCTTCAATATCAAAATCTATTTTAGTACACCTTAATTGATAATCTGCGTCTTCAGTACCCTGAGTTATTAACCGATCAAAGAAGTCAAATCCCCAAGTCATTATTACTACAGCAAGAGCAATAGTAAAACCAATAATCAAAACTGTTGCAATCAACGGACTTATTCCTTTTTTATTCATTTTCATATCCTCCTTTTAATTAGTAACCGCAATTACTTTTAATTTATTTGAGCATGGAACCAAAGGCGCATTAGTCATATCTAACCTCAAAGCAGGAATTAATTTTAACTCATCTATTCCTCCTGCTGAAGTAAAAGGTACTTCACCAGAACCGCCTTTAGGAATTGTAACATAAGCAGGATCTATATCCTCTTCAATACCTGCAAAAACAAAACCCTTAATATCCACCGAACCAGTATTTCTAACCGAGATAGCATCATTCATAACATTAACAACTTCAAATTCAAGATTAGAACACTTTAATAATTCAGCGCTTAATTCTGCATCCTTCTGGGTACGTTCTTCAATATAATTTTTACCCCATATAATAAGTAAAATAATTAGAGCAACAGTAAAACCTATTAACAATACAGTCGCAATCAAAGGACTTATACCTCTTTTATCATGGAACACAATTACCAACCTCTATTTTTTTATCAGCACATAAGCAAACATCTTCTCCTTCACCTATTGCTGGAACTATAGTGTTAGGTAGTTCCCCGATATTTAAAACTTCCGTTTGATCTAAACCAATATTAGTAGGAATATTAGTTGCACCAGTAGAATTTTGTACTCTTACTCCTTTAATATTAAAATTTCCTCTATTTCTAACACTTAAACCATCTTGATTATAACAAGCACTCAAAAAAACATCATCACAAGAGAAATCACAGTCATACATTTCCCAACTATCAGCCACTTTTTGAGATTCTCCCCTTATCCACATTGAAACCATTATAGCCAAACTAATACTAAAACCAATTAATAACACATAAGAAATAATCATACTAACCCCTTTCTTATTGAGGTCTAACATATTTATCACCTACATAAACTTTTCTTTGTTCTTCCTTATCCAATCTTCCAACAATCATTAATTCCGAAACATCATCAGATATCTCAAAAGGATAAACAACACCATCAATCATGATATATTGAGTAGGATTATTAAAAGATAAAATCCTAGTACACTCATCCAAACCTAACTGTGCAACATCTGCACCAACATCAAAACTTAAACCGCCAAAAGCAACAGAAGCCTTAACATTATTATAACAACCAGGAATAATTCTCTCCCCTCCTTCACCTCCATCAAAAACATAACCTCCCCCTGAAACACTAGCAACCTCTATTGTTTCACTTAAAAAATTACCAATTAAGATTTGTTTACCCTCCTCATCTTCAAAACTTAATGCATAAATCAGACCATAACCTGGAGTTTTACTCTTACTATAACTTGTGAAAGCATAAGTAAACACAGGAAAAGCATCTTGAATATCTGTATTCCCTTTATTTAATACAGAATTAATAAATCTCTGACTTTCAACTTTATAATTTTCAGAAATCTCTTCAAAATCATCAACCATTGGATCTTGTTCAAATCTATTAACTACACTAACAATTCCAAATAAAGCTACACACAATACTATAGCTACTAAAATATACACTTGCCCCTTTTTATTATACATACTAAAATTAAAATAACTAGAAGTTTATAAACTTAATGCTTCCTTTATTCTTTCAAGAACAATATCAAAGTTATCATTAGCATTAATCTTAATCAACAAACCTTTTTCAGAATAAAAATCAATCAAAGGTTCAGTTAATCTATGATAAGTTTCTAATCTTTCCCTAACCACTTCTTCCTTATCATCATCTCTTTGATATAGCTCTCCACCACACTCACATGTAGAACCAGAAGGCATATCATTCAAACCATAAATCCTTCCACATTTCTTACACATTCTTCTCTGAGTTAATCTTTCAATAACAACTTCATCAGGAACATCTAAAAAAACAACTTTATCAATATCTTTCAATAATTCAGCCTGCTTTAGATTCCTAGGAAACCCATCTAAGATACAGTCTCCTTCCATCCTATTCCCAATCATCTCAATCATTAAATCATCAGGAACAAATTCTCCAGCATCAACTTTATTTTTAATATCCTGTCCTAAAGCACTACCGCTACTAATTTCTTCCCTTAACAGATCTCCAGTGCTTAAATGCTTAAAACCATATTCTTTAGCTAAAACCTTAGAATAAGAGCCTTTTCCAGAACCCACAGGACCCAACATTACGATTTTCATAAACTAAACAAAAATAAGTTATATATAAAAATTACTCTTTTCTAACAGGATGTAATTTAATATCATTATTAACCTTTTCAAGAATTTCCTTTTTCTGATTTCTAAGCTTTTCTCTCTTCCTCTGAACAGCTTCTTCAATTTTTCTTTCAAAAGCTCTATCAAATTTCAAATAAGGAGTCATAACAAACTCTAAGACCTTACTCTTATCACGATAATTCATTTTTTTCTTCCACAAACTGTTATCTTCTTTAAAGAATCTTTGTAATTCCTCTATATTTTTTCCAACCTCTTCAGTATGGCTTCCAAAGATACTTCCTTGATCATCACCAATCAAATGGTTAACTTTTAAATGACCTTCAACGTTCAATCTTTTAGAATGAGTAAATAATTTAGCTAATTCTTCTTTTTCTTTTTTAATCAAATCTAATTTTTTCTGTCTTTTTTGTTTAACTTTACCAATCTTCTTATTAACTTTTTTAACATGTTTATGAAGAATTTTTACTTTTTTATTTAGATTCTTTTTTAAACTTTTATTATACTTCTTTAACTTTTTATTAGTCTTCTTAATATCTAAGTTTTTACTAACAGAACTCTTTTTAGGAGAGTTTAAATTTTTACCTCTTTTTTTCTGACTAACTTTCCTCTTTTTTGCTACCACAACAAAACAAATTACACTAATCATTTATATAGTTTATGATTAAAAAGCCTCGGCCGAGATTTGAACTCGGGACCTCTACCTTACCAAGGTAGTGCTATACCAGGCTAAGCCACCGAGGCAAAAAATGCGAGGGAAGGGATTTGAACCCTCGTAGACACTAAGTCACAGGATTTCTTCAAGGCACTTAAGTCCTGCCCATTTTCCAGACTCTGGCACCCTCGCATAGACAAAAGTTACAAAAACTTCATATTTAAACCTTTCCCTACTCATACTCAAACTTCAAAACAAACTTAGAAGTCTTTACTTTATACCAAAAAAGAAAACTACAAACAGAAGCTGCTACTCCAACAAAAAAGCTCAACAAAACTAAATTAAAGAAGGAATAAAGCATATTAAGAGCGATATCCATACTCAATATCAAACTAAATACAACAGGAATACTCAAAGCAGACAAAGAACTACCAATAATTATATCCATCTGAACATTATGGAACTCCAACTTAAATAATAAATACATCAACTCAAAAACAAATCCCGCTATTAAAAACAAAATAATTTTATTCAATCCTATAACACCAAAATCATTTAACCAATAACCAAAAGCAGAACAAAATAAGAAAAACAACAAAGCCGAACCTGCTTTCCTAACTAAATGGACAATAAATGACATAAAAAATATCAAAAGTCCTAAACTTAAAATATACTCCAAAACAGAACTTAAATAGAAATTAAAAATAAAACTCAAAAGAACATAAACCAAACTAAAACCTATTAAAACTAAAAAATCAATTCCTCTAAATCTTCTAAAACTTTCAACAGCAATCATTTTTTAACTTCTAAAACCCCTCTTTTTTTAGAACTCTTTTTACGTACTTTACCATAAACAATATTCTCCAAAACCGGGATGGTTCTTTTAATCTCATTAATTTTATCTTTATATCTTTTAACCCTAATATTATAAGTATCTCCAGTTATTCTTTTTTTAACAAATCTATCAACTTGAGCTTTCTTAATTAAATCATTCAAAGATTTCAACTCTTTTCTTAAAAAGATTAATTTTCTTTGTGTAATATTCTTACGAATCTTCATAACAACAGGTTTAGCAATTAAACCAAGAACAATCAAAACAATCAAAATCTGCCACCAATATCTTAAGATAAAATTCTTACTCAACCTCAACAATTCCCTAATTCTTAACTGCTCCGTCCTAGCTCTCTCCAACTCAAAATCAGCCTCTTCAAGATAAACCTCCGATTCATCATAAAGTTCATTTTCAAAACTTTCCTTTCCTTTAACTAATAACTCCACGCCTCTAGTAGTATTTACCCCTTCAGAACTATAAGCTATTTCTTTTTCCTCAATCAAAGAAATCATATCCATAATCCTAAAAGCTTGCTCTTTTCTATAACCTATCAATTGAGTAAACTTAATAACTTCAGTATAATTCAAATCTAATCTTTCATAAGTAGGAGTTTCAGAATAAATTACCAACAAACTCTCAAAATAAGCTTTGTTCTCTCTAGTATCTAAATCAATTAAAATTAAATTAGTATCTTGACCAATATAAGCTCTTTTAGCTTCCAATAAAACATCACTAACATAAAATAAAGACAGATTCAAATCAACCATTTCCTGAACATCACCTTCAGCAATAAATAAAGCCTCTAAAGCAGAATCTCTATCAAGTACAGCAGGTTCAACAAATTCAAAATTATTAGGGATCTCTTCTAATATCACAAGACTTGTTAAACTAGTACTTCCTAAACTTAAAAAGAAAATTCCAAAAAGAGAAATAGCTAACAAAACTATACAAGTTACATACATCTCTTTTTTAGATTTCATGATTCCCTCGCATCAATATCAAAATTTTCTCTTAACATTTTATACACATCTTCTCTTTTATTTCTTACATTAGGTTCCTGAGATAGTTTATACCTTTCACCATATATATCTCTCACTCTTGGAACAACAGACATTTGTTGCGTCCTCTTTAAATCTTCTTTAACAATTCTTTGAATCCTCTTCTTCTCAGCCTTACTTTTAGGTTTTCTAAAAGTTCTTCCTTCTAAATCTTCATTAACTAATTGTTGGAGTACCTTCTCTTCTCTCTTCTTCTTCTCTTCTTTCTTCTTTTTCTTTTCTTCTACTTTTCTCTTAACCTTATCTTTAATTTTCTCTTTTCGCTTAAACTTAGATTTTATATAATCGAAAGACCTATCAACCAAATCCTCAAAGATGATATAAGTACCATTAAGATATCTCAATAGTTTATACTTCTTATTTATTTTCTCTTCATCTAATTTCTCTTTCAATAATTGTCTTTCTTCTTCAACTTCAGCCAATCTCTCTTTATCAGAATTATATAATCTAAAGAACCGAGTTCTAGAAATTTTACCTTTTCTTAGGTAATCTTCCTGCAATTGCTTCATCAAGCCTTTTATTTCCTTCTCTTCTCTCTCAACACCTTCTAAGTCTTTTTCAGTTTTTAGAATACTAATCCTTTTATTTCTTAATTTACTTCTAATTTGCCTAATCTTTCCAACTCTCAAATCATAATTACTCAAGATAGTTTTATACTCCTCTTCACTTAAAGAACCTTCTTTCAAATGTTTAGTTTGAGCTTCTTTAATTAAGGATTCGATAGTTTGTTCTTCTTTATTCAAATTCTCTAATCTCTGATTTATTATAGCAACAGACAACTTCTTGTAAACCATAAAACTAATCAAAAATAAAACAATCAATCCAATTATTATAGCCCACCAATAATCCAATTAAACCATAAATATCATTCCAACTATAATAAACATATAATAAATCTCCAAAAAATGTAAAAAAAACAGATAAAACTAAATACATTATCCCTTTTCCAAAATCCTCTAAGTCCTTAAAAAAGTTATAAGTTAATAAAGCAGTAATAAATATAATAGCACTAAAAATAGGATAAAAATAATCTAAAAAGATTTCAAAACCGCTTTCTCCATGTTGTTGACCAATAATTAAAGTTCCAATCAGATATGCTAAAATAACTCCACAAACCAAACTAGAAATAATTAAGTGATTAAGGCATTTTTTAGCTTTTTTTTCTTCCTTGCACATAAAAATAACAAAATAAAAAAAACCTGCAAAAACAAATAGCATACCAAAAATCCACAAATAATCAGGAATCCCCAACATTGGGTTCTCACCCATAAAAAAGATTATGCTCCACATCCATTCAGCAATTGCATAGAGGCAATATCCTATAGATAAAAAAGAAAAACTAATCAAAAAAACATTTCTAACACCTTTAAACTCTTTTTTCTTATATATTTGAATCAAAACAAGAATAGCAATAACTACAGTGATTAAAGAAAATATATCAATTAATGGATATGTTATATTTTGTGTCCATTCTAAACTCATTTAACACACACCTCTTTTACTTCTCCCGAATCCACTTCATAATTTTTTTTGAAGTTATATCAGGTTTATACTCTTCACCAAATATTCGTGAAACCTTAACTTTAAATATTATAGATTCCTCAAATCCAATTATTTTATTATTAATTAATGAGTCTATATATTTAAATATGTTATCTTTTTCTAATTTATTGTTTTTAATAAAATCTTCAAATTCTCTCGCCCCTATAGGGCCCAAAATTTCTTTAAACACTCCTTTTAATTTATTCTTAATACTAAAACTTCCAGAAAATAATAATCTAATAGGTTTAATCTTTTTAACAGGTTTTAAAGGAACAGTAAAATAAAACTTAGAACCTTTTCCTTTTTTACTTTTAACTCCAATCATACCATTCTGTGATTCAACAATTCCCTTACAAATAGCTAAACCTAATCCAGTACCCCCTACCCTTCGTTGGTACATTCCTCCTGCTTGGAAAAAAGGTTCAAACAATCTTTTTTGATCCTCTTGGGAAATACCTACACCATTATCCCTAACACTAAAGAAAATATGGTCTTTTTTTAATTTAACTCTTATTTTAATCTTGCCTCCATCATCACAAAACTTAACAGCATTATTTAATAAATTTCTTAAAACTTGCATTACTCTATCAGGATCAACTTCAAAAATAGGTAATTTATCCATTTTTAAAATAAATTTAATATTTTTTTCAGGCATATAATGTTTTGTTTCTTCAACAGTTCTCTTGATATATTCTTCTAAATTAGTTCTCATAAACCTAAATTTCAATCTAGCAGCCTCAATTCTAGATACCTCTAAAAAGTCAACAAGAATTTTATCTAATCTTTCAGTATTTCTTAATACAATATTCATTGATTCTTTTTGTTTTTCATTAAGCTTCCCATAATAACCTTTCATTAACATCTGTAATTGAGCCCTCATAGGAGTCATTGGACTACGAAGTTCATGAGAAGTAATAGAAAGAAATTCTGTTTTCGCTTTTTCTAATTCATTATGTTCTTCTTCTATACTACTCAAAGTTTTTACAGTTTTATTAAAAACATTACCTAATACTTCTAATTCATCTCCAGATTTAATATCTACTTTTGTTTTAAAATTTCCTTTTTGAAGCTCAATAATAGAAGCATACAACGCTCTAATAGGTCTCATAATTGAATTAAGCATTAAAATTATAATCAGAATACCTAAAAAAATAATAAAAAGAGGCAAAACAATATTTATTATATTCAAAAATTTAGTATTTCTAATAATCTCAGCACGATAACCAGCAGTAACTTCTGCTTCTAAATTAGACCATCTATAATAAATTTCTGAAAGCCCTTCTTTATATTCATGATATTCTTCTCCCATTAAAAGATCATAAGCTCGATAAGGATCTGATTCCATAATTTCAAAAGCTTTTAACTCTAACTCTACTAAAGCAATATTCAATTCATCCAATCTTTTTAAATAACTTCTAACAAGTTTTTTCTGTTCTTCAGATCTTCCACTCTGTTCTAATAAAAATGGTGCATCATTTTTAAGAAGATTATCCATTAAAAACCCAATTTTATCATAATCATCCTTATGTTCTTTAATCATCTCCTTCTCGCCTTTTAAAGCATGTAACAAAGAGGTATGAGCATAACCAGTAAGCATAGCATCATAACCAATAACTTGCTCAACCATTAATTCTAAAGGAGCCTCAACATCTCTTATCATTTCAGTATTTTTAATAACTACTTGGTCAAAAGAATAATTTAAAAAAACTAAAACCATCATCAACACAATCAATACCGAAAAAGATAAAATCAATTTTTTCTTGATAGAATAAGTTCTAACTTTAGTTTCCTCATTTTTTTGAAAAAACCATAAACCAAAAATAAAAAATATCAATAAACCTAACATAATATAAAACCAAAAGAACTGATTCTCTTCTTCCTCAAAAACAAGATACTCCTCTAAATAAGTAGTAGCAGCAACATGCAACCCAACACCATCAGCAGTTCTTCTCTCAACCAAAGCGATATACATATATTTTTGTTTAATACTCCCATCAGCTTCCTCCCAATCATATATTCCTTCATTTTCAACTCCTCCTTTAGTCTTACTCATAATTTCCCAAAAACCAGGAAGTTTTGAAGAAAGTTCTTCCAATTTTAAATTAACAATGGTGGGATTCTGATGAAATCTACAAATTAAAGTATCATAATCAGTTACAGCAGTATAGCCAGTCTGACCAACTTGCTGCACAGCTATTTTTTGAAACTCAGGATCATTCTGTAAATCTTCAACAGTCATATCCGGATGTAATTCTAAATACAAATCAATCTGTCTAGCAACATCTTCAGCTTTAACTTTAATAGATTGTTTAGCAAAAGAAAAAACATCACCTTGAGCATAACTAAAATTAGAAAGAATAAGAATTATAAAAATCATACTAATTAAACTCTTTCCACTTTTAATCATACCAACCTCTTTTTTAAATCTTAAAATATTTCTTTAATCTTCCTAATAAATCATTCATATCTATAGGTTTTTTTAGAACCTCTAATACATTTTTATATTTTTTAATTTCAATTTCTTCAATATCATAACCAGTCATAAAAAACATCTTTACTTTAGATAAAGCCTTAGCAACATCATAACCACTAAAGCCATCCATCCTAACATCAACTAACATTAAATCAGGTTTTTCTTTCTTAGCATCCTTAACTGCATCTTTTCCACTATAGGACTGAAAAGTTTTATAACCATTATATTTTAACATTTGAGAAATAGACACTGCAGTCTGAACATGATCATCAACTATACCCACCTTAAAAGATTTTTCAGTTTTTTTCATATTTTACCACTTTATCAACAAACAAACTACACTGATTTATCATACCTTCATTCTCTTTACTTTTAACAGCAAACAAAATAGCCTGAGTTTTACTTTTTTTAACTTTATTAGACAAATCAAGTAAAAATTTAATAACTACATTTTTTTTATTATATACCGTTAAATTACTTATTGAATCAAATATTAAATACTTAAATTCATGTCTCAAGAATTTAGAAATAACTAAAGACAATTCTGTTAAAGATCCAGGACTACTAACATAATACACATTTTTTGATTGATTAGGTTTTTTTTGTATACTCTTAGAAATTGCATCAATAAAAACAAGATTCTCCATATTAACACCTTTCTTACTAAAACTCTCATTCAAAGCATCAAAAGTTTTATTTAAAGTTACATAACAAACACTATGTTTAGAAGCTTCTTTAACAGTATTCAAAACTTCTTTAGAAAAGTCCTCACTAGAAACTACTGTTATCATAGTTTTCTCATCACCCAATTCTTTAATCAAACTCATTTTACTAATTTTTTGACTTTCTTAACAAGTTCATCAACATCAAAAGGTTTTTGAATAAAATCAACAATATTCTTACTTTTCATTAAATTCTCTTTTTCAGCTTCAGATGTTCGAACTACAGATAAATATGCAACCTTAATACCTTTAAGTTTAGGAATAATTTCTTTAACAGGAGTACCTGGCATCATAATATCCATCAAAATTAGATCTGGTTTATTAGTTTTAACTTTTTTTAGACAATCATCCCCATTTTTTGCAGTAATTACATTAAAACCTTCTTTATCTAAAACAGTTTTAACTGTTTCTCTAATATCCGGTTCATCATCAACAACCATTATAGTCTTAGACATATAAACACCTCCTCTTAGTATAATCTAAACGGTATTTAATATATAAAACTTACTAAAAAGCCTCAGGGAGGATTTGAACCCCCGACCCGAACTTTACGAAAGTTCTGCTCTACCAGACTAAGCCACTGAGGCATAAGAATTTATTCCGTTTTACTTTGGCAACTACTACAAACAGGTTTACCTTTTACATAAGTCCCTAAAATCTTACCTAAGAAAGTCTCTTCTATTTTTGAACCACATTTTGAACATTTCATAAAAAAATTTAACCTAAAGAACTATTTAAACTTTACCAACCTCTCAAATCAAGCTTTAAATGGCCAATTCTTACAAAAAATCAAACCGGTAGTGATATATAGTCTGTTATCTTATATATATCATGACAGATGAACCAATATTAGGAGCTTTTGAATCAGTGGGCATACCTAAAATGCAAACCCTTGTTTATCTAGATTTATTAAAAAATAAAGAGTCTACTGCAACACAAATTTCAAAAAGAACAAAAATGCATAGATCTAATGTATATGATACCTTAACTAAACTTAAAGAAAGAAATCTTGTTTATCTATCTATTAAAGAGGGGAAGAAAATATTTGCAGCCTTACCTACAGACTCAATTCTTGATAAAGAGAAAGACAAATTAGAAAACTTAAAAACGGCAATGAACTACATAAAAACAACCTATATATCTGGAACTACCCCAAAAGTCTATACTCTCGAAGGATTAAATGCAGTAAAAAGTATTTTATTTAGTTTACTTGAAAAAGAATCAAAAATATGGATTTATGGTTTAGCAGAAAATGAAAATATACTTAACCTCCTAAATGAGAGATTAATGCATTCTTTTCATATTGAAAGAATAAAAAAACAAATTGAGCTTAAATTACTTTTTTATAAATCCCCTAATGAAGAAATTAAAGCAATTAGCAGCTTAAAGTTCACCGAAGCAAAATTATTACCAAAAAACCAACAATCAAAAACATCTCAAATAACTCAAATTGTCTGTGACAACTCTGTTTATATTACTCTTTGGATTCATCCAATCCATACCATCGTAATAGAAAATGATATTATTACAAAAGAATATCTTGATTTGTATAATATCCTTTGGAATTATTCTAAAAAAATAGAATAATTTTTCACAAGATTAAGTCTATTCTAATACAACATTTATGACCCACTACTGCGCCAGTATATATACTTAGTTACCTATGATATATTACAGTGGAGGCGAATATAAAATGACAAATCAAAGAATGAAGAATGATAGAGAAACTGAAAATAGAAGAGAAGCTGCAGACAAAACTCTAAACGATAACCGAAAGAAAAATGATGCATTAACCAAAGAGAGAAGATTTAAGGCAGACAAAACTCTAAACGATAACCGAGATAGAAATGATGAAAAAACTATTAAAAGAAGAGAAGTAAAAGACGGAAATTTTTGGAGTTATATGGGGACAGCAGTACTAGTTTTAATAATGTTGGGAATTGGAGCTTATTTTTTGTTTATTTAAAATAACTAACCAAAAAAACGAAAGTAAAAGGAATAATAAGGTTTAACTAAAAATGACGAAAATAAAAAATAATGTAGAGAAATTGAATACCCTTATTAAAGAGGGAAAAATTATGGAGGCATTTGAAAAATATTATAGTAATGATGTAATTATACAAGTTAATGGAAATGCTCCAATAAAAGGAAAAGAGCAGAATAGAAAGAGAGAAATGATCTTTCTCCAAGAGATAGAAAAATTAAACAGTGCTGATATAAATTCAGTTACTTTTGGAGGAAAAGAGGATAATGTGTCTATGACAGAATGGGCTATCAATATTGAAAATAAAGATGGAATCAAAAAGACAATTTATCGTGTAAATGTTCAGCACTGGAAAGATGACAAAATAATAAATGAAAAACTATATTTTTGTGGGGATCAAAAATTTTAGAAGTATGCAATCATACAGCTCAACTATATATAGTATAACCCCTTAAATATTAATAGAAGAAAAAATGAATAAAAAAGGCACAACAAGTTGGTTAATTTGGGCAATAATATTTTTAGTAGTAGCTATAGTTGCTGGAATATTTGGATTTGGACTTATTTCAGGAATTTCTTTTACAATAGCAAAATGGTTAGCAATAATCTTTGTAGTATTATTTATAATTTCAGTAATAGCTCATACAATAAAAAGAGCTTAATGTTTAAATTAAAAATAAATTTGCTGGAGAAAATATGGTATATGAAACAATATTAGGAATTATAGCGCTTATATGTGCAATATGGGTTATTTATGATGTGCTTGCAAATAACAAGAGACTATCCGATGGTATGAAAGTTCTTTGGATCATCTGTGCAATATTTTTCAGTATAATTACAGCAATAATCTACTATTTAGTGGGTAGAGATTCAAAGAATGATTTATTTAGGAAAAAATAAAATGAATAAAAAAGGACTTATAGGACAAATAGGAGTAATTATCCTTGTAGTGATTGGAGGGTATTTTTTACTTAACTATTTTGGAGTATTATGATGGAACAAACAAAAGAAGACAAATTAGATGAAATAAAGAATTGTATAAATCAAAAAGATAGTTTGTACTACATACATAAAAAAGACGCTACGCTCTTTGAAGACAAAAGCAAGGAAGATAGAAAAGATACAATACCTATAATGACTTATGGGGATTATATTATATATTTAAAAGCAAATTGTTCTGATATCCCTAACATCCCCTTATCTAAATTTAATTATACCTCTGGAACATTTGAAAAAAAATGGGGACCTAATCATAAAACAATTATTCTAACACCAAATCATTCAAGTATTAGAAAAGTTGAAATAGAAATCCAAGGAATAGATATCCATAATATGAGATTACTACCTGATAAAACCGGTGATGTAATTGAAGATACTGCAAAAATAAAAATAACAAGACACTATCGATTTAGTAAAGGAAATTCTGAAAATAAAGAAGACTCAAATTCAGCTTCTCCTGGTGAAAAAAAAGCCAGGTAATACAGATTATGGAAGTTAATTAATGGTCGAAAGCAAAAAAGAATATGGTTTTATGAGTATTATAAAAGACGGACTTAACTATAGTTTTCAAATAATATTAGCAAGCATATTTTCACAAATAACAGAAAGTATAAACTTAATTATTAAAGACATTGAAAAAAAAATAATACAAATAGAAAAAAGAATGCTAAGAAAGATCCTATCACTTCTAATAATCTTGTTTGGAGGAATATTCCTAATTTTGGGTATTTTTTTCTTTCTTATAGAATTTCTAGGCTGGAGCAAGACTGTTGCATTCTTCTTTATAGGATTAAATGTAATTGTAATAGGTTTCATGCTGAAAGTAGCAGGATATGATAAATAAAGAATAATAGGTGAAAAAAAATGGAAAAAAAAACAATGAGAAAAAGAACACATGAGAATGTTGACAAAATTATGAATAAAGCTGAAAGCATGAGCCAAAGTGGCAAAGAAACAATGGCACATGTAAAAAATAAAGCAATAATGACAAAAACAGTTGTAGATGGATATATCAAAAAAAACCCAAAAAAATCAGTATTGATTGCCACTGGAACAGGTATGGTAACCGGTGCAGTTACAACTGCAGCTTTAATGAGAAAAAAGCATAAGAATAAAGTATAAATTAAGACAGAAGGATAAGAAGAAATACTATGATAATTAATAATCAATATCAAAAAATAGTACCATTCATTATATTTATACTTGCATTATTTTTATTTTTTAAACTTATCCAACCAGTGATAACGATTATTTTAAGTAGTATCCTTCTAGCTTACATTTCTTTTCCTGTCTATAAAAAAATAAGGAAAAAAATATCAAATAAATCGATTTCAATTATTCTATCTTTATTGATTGTTATCATTATTATTTTAATCCCATTCTCTTTTCTAATAGTTGGAATTGGACAACAAGGATATTATTTTTATAACTCATTATCGAGTTCAGTTGCAAAAGGAGCACTATTAGGATTTTCATGCAATAGCGAAGACTCAAAAGTATGTTTGCTTATTAATCAAGCTGAAAGATTCAGTTTAGAACAATTATCAAAATTTGGATTTGACAAACAATTACAAATATATCTACCAATGTTAGAAGCGAAAATTAAAAACTTAATATTAAGTATCCCCTTTATAATAGCACAAATTTTTCTTACATTAGTCATAACATATTTTATTCTAAAAGACCATAAAAGTATATCTAAAAAAATAAGCAACATAATCCCCATTAAATCTAAAACAAAAAAAAGATTTATTAAAGATTTTGGAAACATAGCTTACTCTGTAATTTATGCTCAATTATTTGTTGCATTAGCCCAAGGAATAGTAGGAACTATAGGTTTTTATATATTTGGTGTTCCTTTTCCAATCCTATCAGGAATTTTAATAGCTTTTTTCGCTTTAATACCATTTATTGGAACCTCCACCATATGGGTGCCAGCTTCATTATATTTAATAATAAGCGGTTATTTTTCTAAAGATCATTTAGTTTTAGGGAAAGGGGTATGCTTATTTTTATACGGCCTTTTCATAATATCTACAATTGATAATATCCTCCTCGCAAAACTAGTAAAAGCAAAAGCTAATGTAAGCCCAATAATTGTAATTTTGGGAGTAATTGGAGGAGTCAGTGTATTTGGGATCATTGGGATATTTATTGGCCCGATATTATTGCCTTTACTTATAACCTATTTTGAAACATTCAAAGAAAGATTTGATTAGAATACATATTATTTTTTAGCAACTTATAAATTAAAATCTAAAAAGAACTCTTAATATTGCAGTATCGACATATACAACGAAGTACCATTAAATACTGCTCAATTATATATACTTTTTACCCTTTAATTAAATATAAAATGGTGATTAAAAATGTTCAATTCTAATTCGTGTAGGGTATGTAATGAATCTATTTCAGACCCTATATGCAGAGATTGTTATATAAAACAAATAAGGATTTTATTGAATGATTTACCCATACATCTTCAAGATAAAGAGATTATTTTAAATATGATAAAAAATGAATTCCTTGTTGAAACCCTAAATGATACAGAATGTATATTATGCAAACAAAAAGATGTAATTTTATGTCGTTATTGTTTTTCAAAAATACTTGTGAACATATTAAAAGAGATGAATTTTACTGAAGACTTAATTGAGAGCTTTGGATACAATATAATAGATGAAGAAAATAACTTAAAAATAAAGGAAGATCAAATTAAAATAAAAATCTAATAATTATTCTAATTATCCTTTTATATTTAATTAATCCTTTTTTTCTTTACCAAAAACTTAATATAAAACCACTTCCACAAAAACTCTATGACAAAAAGAGTAGCAATCATTGATAGAGCAAAATGCCATCCTGAAAAATGCTCAGAGTGGTGTATCAAGATGTGTCCAGTTAACAGAACAGAAAAAGAATGTATCACTTTAAACCCTATAACAAAAAAAGCTAATATCGATGAAGAACTTTGTATTGGTTGTGGAATTTGTTTTAGATGTCCTTTCGAAGCAATCAAAATAGTTAACTTACCAGAGAAACTTCAAGAAGATCCTATTCACAGATATGGAAAAAATGAATTCGAACTTTTCAGATTACCAATTCCAAAAGAAAAATCAGTAGTAGGTATCCTAGGTAGAAATGGAATAGGAAAATCAACTGCTCTAAACATTCTTTCAGGACAAATCAAACCTAACTTAGGTAACTATGAAAAACCACCTTCAGAGGATCATATCATAGAAAGATACTCCACAGTTTATTTAGGCGACTACTTCAAAAGATTATATAACAATAAAATAAAAGTTTCCTATAAACCACAAAGAATAGAACTCTTACCAAGCTTATACAAAGGAAAAGTCATAGATTTAATTAAAAAAGCAGATGAAACTAGAAAAGGTAAAGAGTTAATTGACAAACTTAATCTTCATCACCTAACTGATAGAGATCTAAAAGATCTTTCAGGAGGAGAACTTCAAAAAGTAGCAATTATAGCAGCAATGGTTAAAGATGCAGAAGTTTATTACTTTGATGAACCTGCTTCTTTCTTAGATGTTACTTCAAGAATGCAAGTAAGTAGACTAATCAGAGACCTAGCAAAAACAAAATCAGTAATGGTTATTGAACACGACCTAACAATGCTTGATTATATTTCAGATGAAATCCAGATTATTTATGGTCAACCTGCAGCATATGGTATCCTCTCACAATCAAAAGCTGTAAGAAGAGGAATTAATGAATATATGGATGGATTCTTACCAGATGATAATGTAAGATTCAGAGATTATGGAATAAGATTCTCAGAAGTTCCAGTAGAAAAAGAAGTAATTAATGAACCTCTTTACGAATTCCCCAAACTAGAAAAAGCATATCCTAACTTCAAACTTAAAGTTAATGCAGGAACAATTCAAAAAGGTCAAGTTCTAACAATTATGGGTGCAAATGGTTTAGGAAAAACAACTTTCCTTAAAATGTTAACAGGACTAGAAAAACCAGACTTAGGCTCATTAGAAAAAATAAAAATAGCTTACAAACCTCAATATCCAGAATCAAATGTTCCAGGCACAGTTATCGAACACTTACAAAAAATAGCAGGTTCAGAATTCAACTCCGGTTGGTATAAACAAGATATTTTAGAAAAACTAAATATTAAATCAATTCTTAATAATGAAATCAGAACTCTATCAGGTGGAGAACTTCAAAAAGTTTACATCGCAGCAACCCTATCTCAAAAAGCAGAGATTCTAGCTTTCGACGAACCATCTGCATTCATTGATGTAGAAGATAGACTAAAAGTAGCAGAGGTAATCAAAGATTTTGTAATTAAAAAAGAAACCTCAGCAATTGTAGTAGATCACGATGTTCAATTTGTAGACTATTTATCAGATTCAATGCTTGTTTTCGAAGGAACTCCAGCAAAAGAAGGCTATATGTACGGTCCTTGTAATAAAAGAGAAGGTATGAACCGAGTTCTAAAAATGTTAAACATTACTTATAGAAGAGATAAAGAAACTAAAAGACCAAGAATAAATAAAGAACATTCTCAGTTAGATGAACAGCAAAAGAAGAAAGGCGAGTATTACTACGCTTAAGTTAGAGTATATAACCAAAAAGCTTAAATACTAATTAAAAGTTAGATTATATAATGATAAAAAATATTTTACAATTCAAAAAATCTGCAGATTCATTATTTGACTCAAAAGATTATACTTCTGCAACAATCTTATATTTCAAAACGTTATTTGCAATTCAAGATTATATTTTATTAGAAAAAGTAGGTCAATCCCCAAAAGATCATAATGAAAGATTTAGACTCCTTGAAAAAAACTTTCCTGAATGTTATGAAAAATTAGACAAAGAATTCCAAACTTATAGAGATACATATTCTAAAATAATAAACAAAGAAATTTGTGATAGAATAAAAAAACTTACAGAAAATGAAATTAAACATTACAAAATTATCTAAAATTAGTAAAGGATTTAACAAACAACACACTGAACTAAAAGATATAATCTTATTTGGATCTTCTGTAAGAGGAAAATTAAAACCAAACGATATAGACATCTTATTATTATTTAAAGAAAAAATTGATGTAAATATTGAATATGAATTTAAAAAACAAGTTTCTAAATTATTTAAAAATATTTCTTTAATTTCAAAAACAGAAAAAACAGTTTTAGATGAATCTTTTAATGCAAGAGAAGCAATACTATTTGAAGGTTATAGTCTTATTAAAAAAGAAAAAATTGCACAACAGAACGGATTTAGTCCTCAAGGAATGTTTATCTACTCTACTAAAAATCTTAAGAATGTTGAAAAAACTAAATTTTATTATGCTTTAAATGGAAGAAGAAAAGAAAAAGGTATGTTAAACGAACTAAATGCAATTAAGTTATCAGATAATATTCTTTCTGTACCTTTAGATAAAATTGAAGAAACAAAAGAATTCTTAGAACGACAAAATATTGAATTTAAGTTTATTCCCTGTTTAATCCCAATTAGACTAGCAAAAAGACATATTATAGGTAAAGTTAGTTAAAATAACCAAATAGTAAGATATAGACTATAAAGTTATAATATATAACAAGCAATTATTTAAAGATATTCACAGCTAAATGAACAGCAAAAGAAGAAATGCGAGTATTACTACGCTTAAACACTGATTTAAGACCCATATACTACAAAACATAAGTTTATAAACAGTCATTTCTTAATTTTTACTATATGAGAGAATTCAATGATAGACCAAGAGGAAACAGAGGCTCTAGCCGTAGAGGAAGAGATTCAGATAGAGGCTATGGTAGAAGTAGAGACTCAGGTAGAGGTAGAGATTCTAGAGGCCCTAGAAGAGAAATAGAAATGACTACAGTAATCTGTGATAAATGTAAACAAGAATGTCAAGTTCCATTCAAACCATCTTCTGATAAACCAATTTTCTGTGATGCTTGTTTTAAAGAAAAAGATAAATCAAACAAACCAAGAACTGATTTTAAAGAAGAATTCGATAAAATCAATGAAAAATTAGATAAAATCCTAGAACTAGTAAAAAATAAAAACAATTAATCTTTTCTAATCCTAAACTTCTTTGGATAATTCAACAAAAAAGTAAAATTATGAAAACTACCAGTAAGAATCATTTCCATTCCTTTCAAAAAGATTTTATTATAGCTAATATCAGTCACTTTTCTAACTTCACGAAGCTTAGGCACAAACATTACAAATACCAAAAATCTAGCAATACCTGAAACTAAAAAAGCCATATAATAATCACTCCAAAAGAACCAATTATATTTTATAACTAAACTCCCTAAAGTAGTTCCCATCAATATAAAAACCCCATTAATAATATTATAATAAGAAACACACAAGGGTCTTTTCTGAGGAGTTGTAGTATCAAAAATAAAATTAAAAGATGAAATCTCAAAACCTGCCCACACTAATCCAGAAAATAATTCAACAAAAATTAAATAATAAAAATTTTTAGAAACCAACCACAATAAAGGAACAAGTGTAATAAAAAGACCTGTAAAAGTTAATATTTTTTTGTTTCCATACTCATCAGAAAAGTTCCCCCACATTGGGAGAAATATAAATTTAGATACAAATGCTATAGATATAAGAATCATATAACTAAAATAACTTAATTCAAGGTCATATAACATATAAGCTGCAAAGAAAGGAGCAGATATATAAATTGAAAAATTTAACAAACTTAAAAAAAGAACAAATAATCCATAATTTCTAAATCTTGCCTGTTTAACAAATTCAGTAAAACTAAATTTATCCCTCTCTTCTAATTTAATCATATCAGGTTCATATTTTTTACCCAAGAAATAAGTAGACATCATCCTAGATACGAAAGCAATTAAAAATACAATTAAAAAACCATAGTAAGGATTTAAAACTCCCCTCTTGAAATAATCTAATATTAATCCTGCAAGGATAGTAGAGATCATTACTCCCAATCCAATTATTCTATTCCTCTTACTAAAATACTTTCCTCTAGTTTCAGAATCCACCAAATCACCCATCCAACTATTCCAAGCAGGACCCGAAATCATTCCAGAAACCCAATAAATTATAGCAAAGAATATCAAAAAATAAACCTTATATTCTCCTAAATAAAATACCGACAAGATCAACAACCAACTAACCGCTTGTATAAATATAGCAGTCATTACAAACTTTTTTCTAGATTTAAAAGTATCAATAAGTTTAGTGGAAAAATATTGCAACACAGAACCAAATAACAAAGGCAAAGAAGTTAATAAACCAATTTGGGTATTTGTAGCCTGTAAGAAAACAGCAAAAGCAGATAAATATTTTTCTCCAAAACCAAACATTCCAGACCAAAAACTACCTTCAATTATAGAATATTTTAAACTCCTCTTCTTTTTTTCTTCAATAGAATCTTCCATTTTAGCAAAGATATTTAAAATTAATTTATAAAACTATTTATTTCCGATAAGCAACATAAATATCAGCTTCAATCATTTTATCATCTTTATAATAATGATGAGTAAAATAAACATTACCCTCTCTATCAATTGTAGCTTCTCCAGCCAAAGTAGAAATCATTTCTTCAGGCTCTTGCCATTCACCATTTACTCTTTTACTTCTCCATAAACCATAATTCTTAGTAATCCATAACTCATCACCTTGAGGATTTAAAGCAGGCCAACCTTCATTATACTCACTATTAACTTTATCCAAATTAACAGGTTCTCCCCACGCTCCATTAACTTTCTTACTCATCCAAACATCCATTCCACCTTTTCCACCTGCTCTATTAGAATGGAAATATAATTCATCTCCAAAAATATGCAACTCTCCCACTTCATAACTAGGATCAAAATCAGCAATTGAAGCAACACTCCACTCACCATTTTCATAAGAAGAACTAAACCAATGCAATCCTTCATATCCTTGACGAACACCACAAACTAAAACTTCATTACCCCAAAAGAAACCACAACCATCTAAGTGAGGTTCACCCGGTTTAACCAACCAAACTCTTTCAGGACCTTCCCAATTATTACCAACTTTTCTAAACTTATAAATCCCAGTAACTAAATCCTGAGCTTGCTCATAAACATCCATCTTATTATTAGGCGTAAACCAAACATAAAGTGTTTTGCCATCAGGCATTACAAAAGCAGAATCTTCAGCACCTCTAGTATTCACAGGATAAGGTAAAGGAACAGGATCTTCATACTCATCAGATAACATTTTAGGTGGCGCTACATCGGTAGAAGGATCCATCTTAACCATATAAGTAGGAATAACATCTTCCCTATTGGGAATCTCAACACTAGAACATCCAACTAATAACAATAATAACACAACAAAGACCCATTTCATACTCAAATAAAAAAATTAAAGATTATTTAAAACTACCTATTAACTTTTCCTAAACAGAACAACCAATTTTAGAAGCAAATCTATCACTCATATAAAATATAGGATTAAAAGCCCCATTAACAGTAGTAATTTCACTAAGATAATTTTCAGTAGATTGAACCAATAAGTAAGCATGCTCCACTTCAGGCATAATCCCCCTTAGCAAATCCTTCAATGAATCAAAAGTTTCAGGGGAAACAGAATCTAATAAAACAATCAAAGGTAAATCATCAGCTTTAATTTGATCCTTTTTAGGTTGAAAAAATCTCATATTCCGAGTGCAAAGAACTACAGCATCCAGATTGTCACCTTCTTTCTCACAAAGCGCAGGGATAACATTATTATTAATCTGATCATAACCTACAAAATTTGGAAACATCGATATACCAGTTCTGAAGTCCATAAAAATATCAAAAGAATTGCAATTTATAAACATTATTGTAATAAAAACTACCTATTAACTTTTCACTAATTAAACATGTTCCAAACACTAAAGTAACAACGCCCCTTTTCGGTGTTAAAAAATACACATCCAACTTCAACCATCTTTATATAGAAAAACATTTTTTAATTAAAACAGAGGTGAAAAATCATGGCTGCAATCGATTGGAAAGAATATACAAAAAACAAAAAAGAAAATAAAAGCTTATCTAATTTCTTTGAAACACCTCAAGAAGAATAAAAAATATATATTACAAAACAATGTTCTTTAAAATATATATCCCTCTTTAAGCATATTTATTAATAAGATACAACTTCTAGTATTCAACAAGATTTAAAACACAATATCTCGTGTTAAAACTAGACTACTTAATATAAAACTTAAAAAATTAGCGAGAGCTATTAAAAGGAGGATAATAAAAAAATGAGGTGCCCATATTGCAATTCTGATAAAACAAAAGTTATTGATAAAAGACCATCTGAAGATTCAAATAGGAGGAGAAGAGAATGTTCAGATTGTTCGAAAAGATTCACAACTTATGAAAAAATATCAATAGAAAAAAACATTACTCAAGTAAAAAAGAGAGATGGCACTTTAGTACTATTCAACCAAGAAAAGATAACAAACGCAATTTTTAAAGCCTTCAAAGCAACAGGAAAATTAGATAAAGATATAATCAAACAACTTTCTGATGAAGTCGTAGAACACATTAAAGAAGAATATGTAATCAGAGATAAAATACCTGGAGTAGAACAAATCCAAGACTTAGTTGAACAGGTTTTAATAGAAAAAAACTACCCAGAACAAGCAAAATCATTTATTCTATACCGATCAAAACATGCAGATTTAAGAAGAATAAGATCTTCAATTGTAGATATCCATAAAACTATGGATGAATATCTAGAAAGGTCAGATTGGAGAGTAAATGAAAACTCAAATGTTGACTTCTCACTAGGAGGATTAATACTCTACACATCAGGAAAGGTGACAGCAAATTATTGGCTTAACAAGGTTTATCCTCCGGAAATAGCAGATGCTCACAAAAACGGAGATTTTCATATTCATGATTTATGTATGTTCTCAGGATATTGTGCAGGATGGTCTTTAAAACAATTAATCACAATGGGTTTTGGAGGAGTAAAAGGTCAATTAAAAACAGTACCTGCAAAACATTTTGATACAATTATCGGACAAATGGTTAACTTCCTAGGTACAATGCAAAATGAATGGGCGGGTGCACAAGCTTTCTCATCAGTAGATACTTATCTAGCTCCATTTATTAAATATGATAATTTAAGTTATAAACAAGTTAAACAACAAATGCAAAGATTACTTTTCAACCTGGCAACACCTTCTAGATGGGGCATGCAAACTCCATTTATAAATTTCACTTTTGATTGGACTATTCCAGAAGACATTAAGAACGAACCAGTAATTATAGGTGGAAAACCTCAAAAAGAAACTTACAAAGATTTCCAAAAAGAAATGGATATGATAAATAAAGCCTTTATGGAATGTATGATTGAAGGAGATGCAGCAGGTCGTATCTTCACTTTCCCTATTCCAACATACAATGTAACAAAAGATTTTAATTGGGATTCAGAAAATGCAAATTTGTTATTCGAAATGACTGCAAAATATGGAACCCCTTATTTCCAGAACTTTATTAATTCCTCTTTAAAACCAACCGATGTAAGATCCATGTGTTGTAGACTACAGTTATCACTAAAAGATTTAAAAAATAAAACAGGGGGATTATTTGGTGCAGGAGAATCTACAGGATCAATTGGTATAGTCACTATGAATATGGCTAGGATAGGTTACTTAGCAAAAAATAAGGAAGATTATTTTAATAGATTAGAAAGACTAATGGATTTAGCAAAAGAATCCTTAGAAATAAAAAGAAAAGTTGTAGAAGAAAATATGAAATCTGGTTTATTGCCCTATACAAAGAGATACTTAGGAACACTAGCTCATCATTTCTCAACAGTAGGCTTAAACGGGATGAACGAATCTTTATTAAATTTCATGGACAAGGGAATTTATACACCTGAAGGAAAAGAGTTTGCAATAGAAGTTCTAAATTTCATGAGACAAAAAATTACTAAATACCAAGAAGAAACTGGAAACATTTACAATCTAGAAGCAACACCTGCAGAAGGCACAGGATATAGATTAGCAAAGATAGATAGAGAACTATATCCCGAAATCATTACCGCAGGAAATGAAGAACCTTATTACACCAACTCCACACAACTTCCAGTTAATTATACTGATGACTTATTTGAAGCCTTAGAAATGCAAGATGAAATTCAATGTGCTTACAATGGTGGAACAGTATTACATGGATTTGTAGGAGAAAAAATTTCAGACACAGAGACCTGTAAACAACTAGTAAAACGGATAGCTTACAACTACCATTTGCCTTATTTTAGTATTACGCCTACATTTAGTGTTTGTCCAGATCATGGATACATAGCAGGAGAACATTTCGATTGCACATATGAAAATTGTAAAAACAAGTGTGAAGTATATTCAAGAGTTGTAGGATACTATAGACCAATTCAACACTGGAATTTAGGAAAGAAAGAAGAATATAAACATAGAAAAGTTTACATCGAAGAAAAATCAATTCAAAGCCCTCACGGCAACAAAATACCAATAACACTAAATAACTTTAATAATGATAGCTAAAGGCTTACAAAAATTTTCATTAGTAGATTACCCTAAGAAGATAGCAGCAATAGTATTCTTACCTAATTGTAATTTCAGATGTCCTTACTGCTATAACTCTTCTTTGGTTTTAACTCCTGAATCAGGTTCAGATATTAAAGAAATAGAAATATTAGATTTTTTAAAATCAAGACAAGGAAAATTAGATGCTTTAGTCATAACAGGAGGAGAACCTTCATTGCATCCTTCTTTACCAAAATTTCTTAAGAAAGTTAAAAACCTAGGATTCTTAGTTAAAATAGACACAAATGGAACAAATCCTTCCTTCATAGAATTTCTACTAAAAAACAAATTAGTAGATTACATAGCTATGGACATCAAAGCTCCTTTAGAAAAATATGAAAAAATAACTAATGTAATTACTAATATAGATTTAATCAAAAAAACAATTTCTTTAATTCAGAATTCAAACATAGATTATGAGTTTAGAATAACCCTATTACCAAAATTAATTTCAGAAAAAGATATTTTAAAAATAGCTAAAGAATTAAAAGGTTCTAAAAAATTATGTATTCAACAATTTAAACCATTTAAAGGATTACTTGATCCAAACTTAAAAGATGCAAAAACCTATACTGAAAAAGAATTAAGTCATATTAAAGATAAAATAAAATCTTATTTTAAAGAAATAGAAATAAGAACATAAGCTTTAAATAATAAAAAAACATAATAAAAATAGAGGTGTTAAAAATAAATATCAAAAAATTATCAATATCAGGTATAACTTTAATTATAATAGCTTTATTTCTAGGAACAACCTTAACAGGAATGATTGTTTACAAAACAGATTATGAAGACCTTTGTAAAACAGATGCAGATTGTAAAGGAGAAGGTTGTTGTTTAATCTATGAAGATAAACCAGTCGGAATATGTATGGAAAACTGCCAATCTTATGAATTTTTATGCACTAAATCTAAAGAATGCGAAGAAGGAACTGTTTGCTGTATTTCAGAAGGAATGGATTACGGAATTTGTAATACAGAAGAAAAATGTTTATCAATTGATATTTATGCAGAATATGTAAAAAAATCAACAAATGAAAAGATCCAACCTGCTCCAGATAATACAACAAGAATAATCTGGTACCAAGCTGTAGCAATTTTAATACTAACCATTGTAATAATATATCTTCTAACTAAAAAAAGAAAATAATAAAATTTTATACTATATTCTAAAACCGAAACATTTATATATGAATATAGATTCATAATAAGTAATGAATTAGTATTCGAAACGACAGGAGGAAAATAAAATGCCAAATGGAGATGGAACCGGTCCTTCAGGACAAGGACCAAGAACTGGAAGAGGAATAGGGCTTTGCAATGGCTATGATATGCCAGGATCTGCAAACCAAGGAAGAGGTTTAGGACCTTGTGGTAGAGGTCTCAGATTACGCCAAGGAAACAGATTTAGACAAAGAGTAGTTCCAGTAATTAGAGAACCAACCAAAACAGAAGAAAAAGCTTTTCTAAAAGAAGAAGAAACTTTATTAAAAGAAGAGCTTAAAGAAATAGAAAAAAGACTAAAGGAATTAAAGAATGCCTAGACCAAGATTATGCAGAAGAGTAGGTTTTCACCCAGGGGTATCTCATTTTAAGCCGGCAGGGGTACCCTTAAGAAATCTTCAAGAAACTACTCTAAACATAGAAGAACTAGAAGCAATTAGATTAAAAGACTTTGAAGAATTAGAACAAAAAGAAGCAGCAAAAAAGATGGATGTCTCTCAACCCACATTCAATAGAATTCTGAGAACAGCAAGGAAAAAAATAGCAAAAGCTTTAATCAAAGGCCAAGCAATTAGAATAGAAGGTGGAGACTACAGATTTAGATAAAGCTTTCAAAACCTTTAAAAACCCCTAATTATATCCCTATTCTAATGAAAAAGTTAATACTATTAATTGTAATCTTAGCACTATTCTCAAACATAGCAATAGCCGAGGATAATGAAGTTACTATGTATTATTTCTATGGAGCTTCCTGTCACAATTGTGCTCAAATGCAATTAGCCCTAGATGAAATCACTCCTAATTATCCTAATCTTAATATAATTAAAAAAGAGATCTACAATGATCAAAAAAACAGAGAACTTTTCCAACAATTCTCAAAAGCTTATGATAGAGAAATGGAAGGTGTCCCAACTATTTTTATTGATGATAAGGTTTTCATTGGTTACTCTAAATCTATAGTAGAGGATATTGAAGAAGAGATTCAAAAATGTTCTACAGAAGAATGCATTGATCCAGTAACAAAGCTAGATGAAGAACCTACTCCTTTAGAGAGATTAACTATCCCTGCAGTTATTTCCGCTGCAGCAGTTGATGCAATAAACCCTTGTGCTTTCGCAGTTTTAATTATACTACTAACAACTATCTTAGCAACTAAATCTAGAAAACAAGCTTTACTAGCAGGTTTAGCTTTCTCAACTTCAATTTATATTTCATATTTCTTAATGGGCTTAGGGTTATTCTCAGCAATTCAGAATTCAGGATTAACCCATATCTTTTACATTGCAGTTGCAATATTAGCAATCTTAGTTGGTTTATTCAACCTTAAAGATTATCTATGGTATGGTAAATGGTTTATCATGGAAGTTCCTTTATCTTGGAGACCAAGAATGAAAGCTTTACTAAAAGGAATCACTTCAATACCTGGAGCTTTCCTAGTTGGATTTGTTATTAGCCTATTCCTATTACCTTGTACTTCAGGACCATATATTGTAATCTTAGGTTTACTAGCAAAAACAGCTACAAAAAACTATGCAACCTTTTTACTTTTAATTTATAATTTCATATTCATCTTACCAATGTTAATCATAACTCTAGCAGTTTACTTTGGAATTACAACAACAGAACAAGCTGAACACTGGAGAACAAAGAAACTTAAAACCTTACATTTAATTGCAGGAATAATAATTTTAATTCTAGGTATAGCAATGCTTAGTTCTGTTTACTTTGGATGGTTATAGAAACGCTTTTATAAGAGCAAGTATTCTCTTTCTACAATGGAAAAAATTCAACCTATAAAACTAAAGGACAAACAAACTGTAAAAGATCTAGTTCATCAGATGAAATCAGCAGGCTTTGGAGCAAGGAAAATAGGCAAAGCTTCAGAAATAGCTGATAAAATGTTCAAAGATAAAAATTGTACAGTATTTATGGGCTTAGCAGGTGCAATGGTTCCAGCAGGCATGAAACAAATAATTATAGATTTAATAAAAGAAAACAAAATCCAAGTTCTTGTAACTACAGGGGCAAACTTAACTCATGATTTAATAGAAGCTTTAGATCATTCTCACTATCACTGTGATACCTGGAATGATGAAGAATTCAACAAAAAAGGTTATGATAGAATCTACAATGTTCTAATGAAAAATGAAGTATACGAAAAACTAGAAAACTTCTTCATTAAGAACTGGGATGCTCTACAAAAAGCAAACAATATCAAAGAACTAATCAACATCATAGGTTCTTTATTACCAAAAAACTCAAATTCAATACTAAGAACTTGTTATGATAAAAAGATACCTATATTCTGTCCAGCTTTAGCAGATT
Source organism: Candidatus Woesearchaeota archaeon (assembly GCA_964447685.1). Taxonomy (GTDB): domain Archaea; phylum Nanobdellota; class Nanobdellia; order SCGC-AAA011-G17; family CAYUTI01; genus CAYUTI01. The sequence goes on along the minus strand of CAYUTI010000001.1, from coordinate 233,712 downwards.
CAGGAATAGGTTTAATGATTTGGGGAAGACTAGTAGAAAACAAAGTCCTAAAGATAGATGCTTTTGATGATATGAAAGAAATTATAGATATTGCTTGGACAGCTAAAAAAACAGGAGTTATCTATATTGCAGGAGGCTTTCCGAAGAACTTCATCCAACAAAGCTTACAATTCTCAAAAGGAGCAAATTATGGTATTCAAATTACAACAGATAGAACAGAGCCAGGTGGTTCCTCTGGTGCGCCTCTAGAAGAAGGAAAATCATGGGGAAAACTAGAAATGAATGCAGATTATGTAGATGTTCCTTGTGACGCAACCATCGCTTTACCTTTAATCTTCGGTTCACTCTAAAATATCAATCAAAATAGCTAAATCTTTATATACTAAAAACGAAAATTCTAAAAATATGATAACCCAATTACTTGCAGAACCCTCTAGTATGATCAATTTTAATGAAAAGGGTCATATGACTTTTGACAGTTATGATTTAGTAGAACTATCCCAAAAATATCCAACACCTTTCTATGTATTCTCAGGTAAAAAAATAGAAAATCAATATCAAAAGATAAAGAAAGTATTTAATGAACATTTCCAAACAAATGTAAACATCTCCTTCCCAGTAAGGGTTAACCCAAACAAAGCAATCTTAAAAGTATTGCATAAAAATGATTCATATTTTACAGCTTCATCTTTAAATGAATTAGCTTTACTAGCCCATATCATTGATATAGGAAAACATTCTGCATCAATTACTTATCACTCTCCAATTTTAACTAAAAAAGAGATTAAACTAGCAATGAAGAGAGGAGTAAAAAGGTTTATTGTTGATAATGAAATACAAATAGAAAGATTAAATGCTGTTGCAAAGCAGATGAATGTTAAACTTCAAGTTTGGATTGACTTAAACACCGGAGTTAAACCAAAGAATTCAGAATTACCTGTTTCAGGTTTAGATATCTATTATGCTCTATCTTTCTTTGAAAAAACAAATGACTCTCCTAATCTAGAACTGAGAGGAATTTATAATTCTTTAGATGATCAAAACACAGATATTAAAGCATGGATCAAAAACATCAAACAAATAGCAGAGTTCACATTAAGATTATTAGATGCAGGTGTAGAAATTAAAAACATTAACTTAGGCCAAGGAATCCCTATCCCATTTACAAGCAAAGTTCCTATGTCTGAGATTGCAGAGGCTTTATCGCCTTACATTTTAGAACTCAAGAAGGATCTACCTAATCTAACAATAACTTTAGAACCAGGCCTATTTATCTCAGCACCATCAGGAGTTCTACTAACCAAAATAAGAAACATCAAAGACAACAATTTATATGTTAATGCTTCAATATTCAATACTTCTTTACATACCAAAATATCAAATCTAAACAAACCTTATATTCTTTCAGCTTACAATTCAGAAGAACCAGAAAAAAAATATCATATAAGAGGTAATCAGAACTCACCACATGATATCTTTGATAGAGATGTTATGCTTCCTCCTCAAAAGATGCACGATTTGTTAATATTTTTCAATGCAGGTTCTTATTTATATTCTACAGATTTTGCACAAGTTAAGAAAATTAAAACACTTTTAATTAAAAAATAAAGTTTTATAAACTCTCCAAAATATATTCTCTAGTATGATAATAATCCGTTATGCAGAAATAGCTCTAAAAGGAAAAAATAGACATCTCTTTGAAAAGAAACTAATTACTAACATAAAAGACTGTCTTAAACAAAATAATATAAACTTTACTTCAATAGAAAGACTAAGAGGTAGAATTCTAGTAGAAGCACCTAAAGAATCATTAAAATATCTAAAAACAATCTTTGGCATAGCTTCAATCTCTCACGCAATAACAATCTTACCAAATATGGAAGAAATCAAACAAACTTCATTAAAACTTCACAAATCTTCACCTTTCAAAGTCCACACTCAAAGAATAACTAAAACTACAAACTTAAACTCAATGCAAATAAACCAAGAAGTAGGAGCAGAAATAGTAAAAAAAACAAAAGCTAAAGTTGATCTTACCAACCCGAAACAAACAATTTACATAGAAATCATAAATAATAACGCTTACATCTTCGATAAAAAAGTAGAAGGACCAAAAGGCTTACCAGTAGGTACCCAAGGTTTAGTTTCAGTTCTACTAGAAAACAAAAATTCTCTAAAAGCAGCTTACCTAATGCTAAAAAGAGGCTGTTCAATAAATATAATCAAGAAAAAACCAATCTCAATCAAAGAATTAAAAAAATATTCTTACGGTTCTAGAATAGATATAACAAAAACACCACCAAAATACTCAAAAGCAATCATTACCTCAGAAACACTAGAAACAATAAAACCAAGAAAATACAAAATACCAATCTTAAGACCTTTAATCGGCTACAACAAACCAATAAAACTATGAAAATCTTCATTAAAACTTTCGGATGCCAAAGCATAATCGCAGATTCAGAACAATTAGCTGGAATTCTAAGCAAAACTCACAAATTAACAACAGAAAAACAAGCAGATTTAATCATTATAATGACTTGCTCAGTAAAAGACGCAACAGAATCTAAACAGATTAATTACATCAAAAACACCAAAAAACCAATGATTATAGGTGGCTGTTTACCTCCAGTTATAGATCTTAAAAAATACTCTAAAAATATAATAGCTACTTTCAATACTAACACAATAAAAAAAGTTCCAGAGATAATAGAAAAACATAAAGACATTCTCCCAACAAAAAAAGAATCCAAAATAAACCTACCAAGAATAAGAAAAAACAAAGACATAGCAATAATTAATATATGCCAGGGCTGTACCGGAAATTGTTATTATTGTTCCACTCGTATAGCAAGAGGTTCTTTAAAATCCTATTCAATAACTCAAATCAAAAAAGAATTTAAAAATGCACTAAAAGAAGGCTGCACAACTTTCTACTTAACAGGTCAAGATACAGGTTGTTATGGTTTAGATATTAAAACATCATTACCAAAACTATTAGAAGAACTTCTAAAAATAGAAGGCAACTACAAAATAAGGATAGGTATGATGAATCCTCAATATGCTAAGAAATACCTTAAAGACTTAATTAAAATCTACAAAAACAAACATATAATAAAGTTCATTCACATTCCAGTTCAATCTGGTTCTGATAAAGTTCTAAAAGATATGAACCGACCTTACAAAGCAGAAGATTTTATTAAAGTTACAAAAGAACTAAGAAAAGAAATAAAAAATATTCAAATCTCAACAGACATTATAGTAGGTTATCCAACAGAAACAGATAAAGATTTCCAACTAACTCTAAAACTACTAAACCAAACAAAACCAGAACACTTAAACTTATCAAAATTCTCAGCAAGACCAAAAACAAAAGCACAAAAACTTAAACAACTAAACTCAAAAATTATAAAAGAAAGATCAAAAATAATATTTAAGTATAAACAAGATCATTGAGCTTATACACAATTTCTTGAGGCATAGGATGAATAGTTTCTAAACCTCTAGCCATCTCTTGTAAAATAGGTCTACTATTTCTTAATAGATCATGATATTCTCTACCAGAAAGCTCCCCTCTATACTTATCTCCATCTCCTTGTTCTTCTATAATCAATCCGGTATAATCCTCATTAAATCTAACTATTGCAAAAGTTGTTCTTGGATGATTAACATTTCGAATATGAACCCCATCAGAATCTGATATAGCTACATAGTTTAAAGGACGTAACAAGGTTAATACCTTAGATTCTAAATCACGTATACCGATAATTCTCATAAATAAAAAATAAAAAAACTTCATTTATAAACATTTACAAACTAAGAAATATATAATAAAAAAGAAAAGAAATTACTTAGTTGCCCAAGCAATATCAAATAAACCATCCACTGCAGTTGCAAAGAATGGAGTGTGTACCCAAACACCAACATCATATGTAGGATGTACTTCTTCATCGTTCATAACCATGAACATTAACTCTTTTCCATCAACTACACAGAATCTAGCATTTATCTTATCAACATTTTTAATCTCAGCAGTTTTACCAAGATCTTTAAGAATACTTTGGTTATCTTTATTCAAAGGTGCAGCAATTTTAATCTTAACACCTTTCTTAGCTAATCTATCAAGTTCAGGTTTAAGTGATTCAACCTTTCGAAGAACACCTTTACTTGTAGTCATAATGTTAACACTTTTTTGTGCATTCTTAACCATTAACTCTAAATGGGTATACAAGTTATTTCTACCTCTAATTGCACCAGCTAGATCAGAAGGTTCAACAAATTCAATACCTTGCTTATGTAATAATTCTAACTCATTAAGAACATCAGTACCTCTTAATTCATCTAATTTCTTTGATTTCTCTTTAGCATCTTCATGAACTAATTTCTTAACTCTCTCAACAACCTCTTTTGGTTCAACAGCAACATATTTTATAGGTTTTCCAAGTTTCATAACAACAAAACCTTTTTTCTCCAAGCTTTCAAGAACATCATATGCTCTAGATCTCGGAACATTCCCAATATCAGATAACTCACCAGCTGTACTCACCCCTCTAGAAAGTAGCGCAGTCCAAATTCGAACCTCATATAGGTTTAGCCCGAAATACTGCCTCAGTTTACTTAAAAAATCTTCTTTAACAATCATATGTATGACCTCCTAGGATCAATCCTCTTTTTTTATAAAAATTTGGGAATGAATTATTACTACTTATGAATATTACTTCTGTTTCCCCACTCTCACTGAATATAAACTATGCAATAGTAATTACTTCCCATATATAAACATTACTAAACTACAGAATATATATTACTTCCTGCCTCTTTGAAATTTATATAATCGTTCAATATCACCAATAGTATTAATTTCATCTGCTGTTCTATCATCTCTCAATCTTGAAAATCTTGGAAATCTTAAAGCATAACCTGATTTATAAGTAGGACTTTTTTGTATCTCTTCATAACTAATCTCCATAACAATCTCTGGTTTAACAACAACTTCTTTCCCTTTGGTAGAAACAATTAAAGGCTTCAACATCTTAGTAACTTTTTCATAAGTTAAGTCTTCACCTTTCTCTTTAATGCCAGAACTCATCATTCCACAACTTAAAAATTCTCCACTATCAGGATCCCTACAAGCAAAAATATACGAACTCAACACTCCTGCTCTTTTACCAGTACCATATTCCGCACCAACAATAACTAAATCTAATTCTTGCATAACCGGTTTCAATTTAACCCAACCATTAACATATCTTCCAGCTTTATATTTAGCTTCAACATTCTTAACCATCACACCTTCATTACCTGCTTTCAAAGAATCATTATAAAATTTCTCTGCATCTTTCTCAGACGAAGTAACCAATTTCTTAGTCAAAACAATTTTTTTGTTCTTCTCTTTAACAATTTTCTCTAAAATCTTCCTTCTCTCTTCCAAAGAAGAACTAATCAAATTCTTTCCATTATAATACATGATATCAAAAACATTTAATTCAACAGGAAACTTCTTAGCCATGTCTTCAATATTATATTTCCTTCTAATCCTCTGAGAAATTTTTTGAAAAGGTAAATACTTACCACTTTTAGCATCAATACCCACAACTTCACAATCTAAAATAAAACTTTCACCTTTCACATGCTCTTTAACAACCTCAACAACATCCTGAAATTGTTTACTAACATCTTCTAATCTCCTAGTGTATAACTTAATTTCTTTTCCATCATAATGCGCTTCAACTCTAAAACCATCTAACTTATACTCAAACTGGGCAGGTTTACCAACCGCCTTAAAAGCTTCTAAAATATCTTCTACTCTAGGAGCAAGCATAACTTTTATCGGTCTACCAGGTTTTAATTTAATTCTACCCATATGTCCTCCCCTAACAGCTTCAGCAACTTCTGCATAATCAACCAATAAATCATAAGCTCTTTCAACCTCCTTAACATCAACATTATAAGCTTGTGCTAAAGCATCTCTGATTATCCCTTCAGCAATTCCAATCCTTAATTGTTCTAAAACAGTTCTTACAATAAATCTTGCTTCTTCAGGTTTAGCATTACTCAACAATTCAGCAATCAAACCAATTTTCCTAGAAACAGTTCCAACTCCCTCTAGAGAAGATAATTTCCTCATATTCTCAAATACTTTTTTAATACTTAATTTTTGAGAAGCCAAAGTCCCTTGCTTTTTATCCTTAATCAAATCTCTAGCTATCTCTCCATAATCTCCTATCTTCCTAAACATTTTATCAACTTCAACTTTACTAGAACCACTTGCTAAAACAATAGCTTTAACAACCAACTGTCCACTCATTCCTAACTTTCTTTCATCCCAAGGTGGAAAAACTTTGCCTTGTGATAGGTACATTACTTCACGAATATCATCTTTACTAACTTTTTTTAAGAATTTAGCGAGAATTTCGGTTTTCTCTAATCTCTTAGTTGTACTCTCTAACTCTTTATACACCTCTACCAATTCTTTATAATCCATAGAAACATTTATATTAAAGTAGATATATAAAAGTTTTGATGAAAATAAAAGAGGTTTTTGCAAATAGGAGAACAATTAGGAAATATACCCATAAAAAAATTCCTTATTACATTGTTCATGAAATTCTGGAACAAGCAAATTTAGCTCCCTCTGCAGGTAATCTACAAAACTGGTACTTCGTAGTTTTAACAGATGAGAAGATAAAAGAGCAAATGATGCCTGCTTGTTTAAATCAGACTTGGATGTTACAAGCGCCAGTATGGATAATAATATGTAATGACCAAGATCATGTTCAATTGCATTACCCGAAAAGGTATAAATTATATTCTGTTCAAGATTGTGCAATTGCAGGAAGTTATATCACATTAGCATCACAAGACTATGGAATCGGTTCAGCTATAGTGGGTGCATTTGATGATAAAGCAGTTAGTCGGATTCTAAGAATTCCAGATAACATCCAACCAGAGATGATTATAACTCTAGGATATCCAGATGAAAAATTCACAGGTCCTCACCGGCGTGATCCAGTGAATATTAAATTATATTTTGATCAATGGGGCAACAAAGAGAGAGATACTTCAATCTGGCCTTTATACAAACATGTTGTTAAAGCTCAAGAAAAAACTCAAAAAGCAAAACAAAAAACCAAAACAGGAATAAATCTATTAATTGAGAAATTTAAGAAACTTAAACAACCTAAAGAATAATTTTTAATTCTATAATTAAATTGAGAAAAAAACCAAAGGGCCCTTACTTCACCTCTTTTCTCCCGAGAAGGCTTTTTCTTAAAAAAGAAAAAGGCTGGTGCGATAAAGCACCAGCAAGACTTAAGTAAGGGCTAATTAAGGGGGGTTCGCCCTATAACTATCTTATTAGGTCAATACCTAATTCTCTACTCATTTGCTGTGCTTCATAACTTGGAGCTCTATGATCCACTTTACCTAATACATATGGACTCTTTACACCAGTAATGATAGTCATAACTCTCACTTTTCCTTTCATATCTTCACTGATTCTTGCACCCCAGATTACATTTGCATCAGGATGTAAAGCTTCAGTAACTAACTCACCAACTCTGTTTACGTCATCAAGAGTTAAGTCTGGTCCACCAGTAATGTGGATAAGTGCACCAGTTGCACCTTCATAACTTACATCTAATAAAGGATTAGTCAAAGCTCTTCTTACAGCTTCTTCAGTTTTACCATCAGAATTACTTTCACCAATACCAATTACAGATACATCTCCATTAGCCATAATAGCTTGAACATCAGCATAGTCCAAGTTAACTAAAGAAGGTACTGCAATAGTTTCAACAATAGCTTTAATCATTGTACTAACTAATTCATTAGCAACTGCAAAAGCTTGTTGAATTGGTAAATTACCTGCAATTTGAACTAAACGATTATTATCTATAACAATTACTGTATCTGATACATCTCTTAATTGTTCTAAACCAGATTCAGCTTTATCAATTCTAGCTCTTTCAATATCAAAAGGCATAGTAACAGTTCCTATAACTATAGCCCCAGCTTCTTTTGCAACTTGTGCAACTACAGGAGCTGAACCAGTACCAGTTCCTCCACCCATTCCTGCACAAACAAAAACCATATCAGCATCTCTTAAAGATTCTTTAATCTCTTGAATACTCTCTTTAGCACTATCTCTTCCCTTAGTAGCATGTCCACCACAACCTAAACCTCTAGTAAGATCTTTACCAATTAGAATCTTACGATCTGCTTCAGAGATATCAAGATGCTGTTTATCAGTATTAATAGCAACAATCTCTGCACCTTTGATTCCTTTCTTATATAACCAAGATACAATGTTGTTACCGCCGCCACCAGCACCTACAACCTTAATATTTGCTTCGCCTACTTTTAATCCATCTGAATTAACCATATGTTGTTCAGATTGCTTTATTGCCTCACTAACTAAAAATTCCATTTTGTTTTTTTCGCCCCCATTTTTTTGGTTTTTTCTAAATATATATACTCCAGTATAATAATATTTATATATGATAGATGTTTCTATCTACGTTAGAAATCAAAATTATTTAGACTTCGCCAAAAGTCTATGAACAAACTCGGTTTAATCGCCAAATTAAACCCTTATTCTTAATTTATACTTCTTCACTAAGCAAAGGTTATATTTAAACTTAATTTAACTAGAATATATATTTTATAGAATATAAATCATTTTTAACTAATTTTTTTAAATAATACTTTTATGACAAACAGTACAATAAAAGAGGGTGATTTAATAGAGATTAAATTAAAAGATAAAACCCTTAAAGGCAAGTTAATGCCCTCAAAAGATACTTTAATCCTAAAATTAGATTCAGGTTATAATATTGGAATAGACAAAACAAAAATCAAAGAAAAAACTTTAATAGAAAAATCTAAACCAGTAAAAACTCAAAAACAAACAATAAAACAAGATAAAAACTTACCAAAAATTTCAATACTTCATACAGGTGGAACAGTTGCATCAAAAGTTGATTATGAAACAGGCGGAGTATCGGCAAAGTTTACTCCAGAAGATCTACTTAATATGGTTCCAGAATTAAAAGCCATAGCAAATATTGATTCTAAATTGATAAGTAATATGTTTAGTGAAGATATGAGATTTGCACACTATAACGTACTGGTAAAAGCAATTCAAAAAGAACTAAAAAACAAACCAAAAGGTATTATCATAACTCATGGGACAGATACTTTAGCTTACACTTCAGCAGCTTTAGCTTTTATGCTAGAAAATATTCAAACCCCTATCATATTAGTAGGTGCACAGAGATCTTCAGATAGAGGTTCAACAGATGCTTTTCTTAATCTAATCTGTGCAACAAAGTTCATAGCAGAAACAGATTTCAAAGGAGTAGCAATTTGTATGCATGAATCTACTAATGACAACACCTGTTTAATTTTACCAGCAACAAAAACAAGAAAAATGCACACTTCAAAAAGAGATGCTTTCAAACCAATTAATGCTCAACCAATAGCAAGATTAAATCTAAACAAGATAGAATTTATAGATTACCCAGAAAAACCAGAAGCTAAACCATTAAAAATAAGACTAATGAATCCAAATATAAAAATAGGAATTTTAAAACAACATCCAAATATGTTTGCAGAAGAAATTTTAGCTTACAAAAATTATGATGGTTTAGTAATCGAAGCAACAGGTTTAGGAAATTTACCAATAAATCATATCGACAAAGAAACTGCAGAACACGATAAAATTCTAAAAGCATTACAAACTCTAATCAACAAAGATATAATTATAATCTTAGCACCTCAAACCACTTTCGGAAGACTCAACTTAAATGTTTATTCAGGTGCAAGAAAACAAAAAGAAATTGGTATCCAAGGTGATCAATCAGATATGCTTCCAGAAACTACTTTTATCAAACTAGCATGGTTGTTATCAAACTACAAAAAAGAAGAAATCCCAGAACTTTTAAGAACAAACTTAAGAGGCGAACTTAATCCGAGATTATTAAATTCTGATTACATGATATAATCCTATTTGTCATACCAATCTAATAAATCTGAGAGTTTTCCAAGTCCCCATAAAGAACCACTTACCACTAAACCTGGAGCAGATATAAGTGGATCGAACTTAGAATCAGCAAGATAATCTCCAGCAGCTAAAATCAAAGCCAACCCTCCCAAAAGATAAGCTGTGTTCTTAATTACTTTAGAATTAAATTCTCTAGGCGAATAGAACCCATAATCTAGATGTTTTTTCATAAGAATTAAAGGATTTAACAATTTAAAAAGATTCATATTCTCAAAAATGACAACCAAAAACAATATAAATAACCAATTATCTAAAATATAAAAAAGAGGCGATATGAACAAGACTATAAAGTTATTAATGCTTTCAGATGTGATCATTTTAACAGGAGAAGGTTTAATTCTTCCAATTTTAGCAATTTTTATTAAAGAAGATATAGTTGGAGGAACAATTTTCGCAGCAGGATTTGCAAGTACACTATACTTATTAACAAAATCTATTATCCAATTACCTTTTTCAAAATATGTAGATTCTCATAAGAATAAAATAAAATGGTTATTAATGGGTTCTTTCTTAATAGCCTCAGTTCCTTTTATTTATATTTTTGCAGATCATATAAACCATATTTATTTAGCGCAAATTGTTTATGGAATAGGATCAGGATTAGCTTACCCCACATGGTTAGGAATATTTAGTACTCATCTAGATAAAAAACATGAAAGCTTTGAGTGGTCATTATATTCAACTTTAGTAGGGCTTGGAACAGCAGCAACAGCAGCAATAGGTGCAGCAATAGCTCAGTTTGTTGGTTTTAATTGGACATTTCTTTTTGTAGGGATTCTTAGTATAATTGGTTCAAGTCTTCTTTTTGGATTAGAAAAAAATCATTACAAACAAAAACTAAATGTTCAACATAATTACAAAAGAAAAAAACTAGTGAACCATAACCGTAAATAATATAAAGAACTCTTTCTTAACTTAACAAAAAGATGGACTATTCAAAAATAGGTTTCAAATGCGGACTAGAAATACACCAACAGTTAGAAACCCATAAATTATTCTGTAAATGTCCTTCTCTAGTAAATGATGAATCAACACCAAATCTAATTTTCAAAAGAAAACTAAGAGCTTCCGAATCCGAACTAGGAAAGAAAGATATCGCAGCAGAGTACGAACAACAAAAACAGAAAACTTTCGTATACGAAGCTTGCTCAACCTCTTCTTGTTTAGTAGAACAGGATGAAGAACCTCCACAAAATCTAAACCAAGATGCTCTAGACACTGCTTTAATGGTTGCAAAACTTCTAAACATGACTATAATAAATGAACTTCACTTCATGAGAAAAGTTGTAGTAGATGGTTCAAATACTTCAGCATTCCAAAGAACTGCTTTAGTTGGGATGGATGGTTACATAGAAACCTCACAAGGCAAAGTAGGCATCAAAGGATTATTCTTAGAAGAAGAAGCTTCAAAAAGAATCAAAACAACAGATCAAGAAACAACTTACAGATTAGATCGATTAGGAGTGCCTTTACTAGAAATTGCAACTGAAGCAGATATCAAAGACCCTGAACATGCAAAAGAAGCAGCAGAAATTATAGGAATGATTCTAAGATCAACAAACAGAGTAAAAAGAGGTCTAGGAACAATTAGACAAGACGTTAACATTTCAATCAAAGATTCAGAAAGAACAGAAATTAAAGGTTTCCAAGATTTAAGATCAATACCAAAAGTAATCAACTTTGAAATAGAGAGACAACAAAACCTAATCAAACAAGGAGAAAAACTAGAAAAAGAAGTTAGAAAAGCAAATCCAGATTTCACAACAACTTTCCTAAGACCAATGCCAACTTCTTCAAGAATGTATCCAGAAACAGATATTCCTCCAATAAGGATTACAGAATCTATGCTTGAACTAATTAAAGCTCCAAAACTTATAACAGAACAAGCATTAGAATTAGAAAAAACTTACAAACTACAACCAGCTATATCACAAGAACTAATTAAAGCAGGAATCGATTTTACAGCTTACACTAAAACTTATGATAAGATAGAACCAAAACTTCTAGCTCAAATCCTAATCGAATATCCTAAAGATATAAAATCAAGATTAAAACTAAACATAGAAAACATTACAGAAGAAAACTACAAAGAAATATTAACAGCTATAAATGAAAGTAAAATTAACAAGGATGCAGTATTCGAACTACTAACCGATGCAGCAAATAAAAAAGAATTAAACTTCAATAAATTCAAAACAGCATCTTCAAAAGACATTGAAAAAGAGATTATTCAAACAATCAAGCAGAACCAAGGTGCTCCTTTTAATGCTTTAATGGGAATTCTAATGGGCAAGTATAAAGGAAGAGTAGATGGTTCAGAATTAGCTAGAATTTTAAAAGAAAACCTCTAAACAAAAACATTTATAAACCCTCATAAGTATATATTAAAGCATAATTTTAATATTTATTAGGGGTGATAACATAGCAGGAGGAACAACCCAAAATGGTTACAAAATACGATGTTGGCGCTTTAGAAATCATAAATATAGAAGGTATAGGCCCTAAATACGAAGAAATTCTTAAAAAAGAAAAAATAGAAACTACTGGTGACTTATTAAGAAAAGCTGATACTCAAGAAAAAAGATTAAACCTATCCAATAAAACAGGAATCAATCTAAAACTAATCACAAAATGGACTTCTTATGCAGACTTAATTAGAGTTAAAGGCATAGGAGAAGAATATTCTGAATACTTAAATTTACTAGGTGTAGAAACTGTTCAAGATTTAGCAGAACAAACACCAAAAGAATTACATGAAAGATCAGAAAAATATGACGTTTCAAAAACTCATGCAGTTAGAAAGAAACCAACTCTAAGACAAATTCAAGGTTGGGTAAGAGATGCTAAAAAACTTCCTGCAATCTTAAAAGAAGAATTAAACACAGAATTAGATCCTGAGATTGAAACTATTGAAACAAAACAACCTTATGAGTTCATTGATCCTTATGTTGAGAATACACCAAGAACTCCAAGAGTTCTAATCAGAAGAAAAAGATATTCTTTGATTAACGACCCATTACTTCCTACTACTTTAATAGTTGGAGTGATAACTTTATTGATAGGCCTAACTTACCTTTTAATTTAATTTTTTTTAAACTTTTAACAAACCTAAATTATACAAATACTTCTTCATTTTTCCAAACAAAACAAAAAAAACAAATATCTTAAAAAAAGCAATTATTCCAAAAGGCTTAGCAACAATTTTAACTTTACCTTTCTTAACAGCCTTAACCAAACTATTAACATCTTTAGCACAATCAACCAAACTATAACATCTTCCAAACTGGTACATACGATGAGCATCTGAAGTCCCAACTAAAACTTTATTATATTTCTTAGCAACTTTTAAAACTTTTTTATTAGGCCAATTAATAAACTTAGTATGAAAATGACTATACTCAATAGCATCAAATAAAGAAATCTGCTTAACCAACTCTCCCATCAAACAATTACCAACATAATAATAAGGATGAGGAGCAATTACCAAAACCTCATTACCAAGATTTTTAAGATCACTAAAATTATTTAACTTAGTAACATCACCTTTAAAGTTAACCAACAAAACTTCTTTACCCTCAATCTCAATTTCAACTCCAGAAACCAAAAGCAATCCTTTACTTAAAGCATAATCTTTAAAATCATTATAAGTTTTCAAATAATCAAAATATTTCTTACCCCCATAATAACTGTAAGAACCATGTTCAGTAATACATAAGATATCAAAACCTTTCTTACGAGCAGAATCAATCAACTCCTTAGGAGAATATTTCCCTTCAAAGTTTTGTACATAATTAGTATGAGTATGGAAATCTACCTTTAGCATCCAAATCTCCTTTCTCTCTCAGCAAATTCATCTAAACACTTTTTCAAATCTGCTTTAGTAAAATCAGGCCAATATTTCTCAACAAAAATTAACTCAGAATAAACCGACTGATAAGTTAAAAATCCAGATAGCCTCATCGCACCACCTGTCCGGATTATCATTTCAGGTTCACTTTCTAAATACAAGAACTTTTTAAAAGATTCTTCATCAACTTCCTTACCTTCTTTTAAAATTTGATTAGCAGCATTAATAATCTCAGCTCTTCCACCATAACCCATTGCAAAATTTAATTTAAATTTATCATTTGAAGAAGTCTTATTCATAACTTTGTCCATTAATTCTTGCAAATCCGAAGGAAACAATTTTAAATTACCCACAAAACTAATTTTTACACCATTATCATCAATTCTTTTATCTCCTTCTAGAATAGCTAAACATTTTCTTTTTAACAAATCAAATAACATCATCTTTTCAGGTTCACTTCTCTTAAAGTTTTCAGTTGAAAAGGTATACAAAGTGATTTCTTTTAAACCTAATTCAATAGCACCTTCAATTAAATCTTCAAATAATTCAGCACCTTTAGAATGTCCATCCCAAGGCTTTAATCCTTTTTCTTTAGCCCATCTACGATTTCCATCCATAATAATGCCAACATGCTTTACTTCAGTCATACTAATTTAACCAAAAAAATACTTTAAAAAGCTTTTGAAACATCAATTCAGCTATAACAAAACATATATAAATACCCAATATCCAAGATATTATTATGTTAAGAACTCATACTTGTAATGAACTAACTGAAAAAGCTGTAAACAAATCTACCACTCTATGTGGCTGGGTTCAATCCAGAAGGGACCATGGAGGTGTATTTTTCATAGATCTTAGAGATAGATATGGTTTAACCCAAATAGTTTTTGATCCTTCTCATAACAAAGAAGCACACAAACAAGCTAACTCCTTAAGAAGAGAAGATTGTATTCAAGTTACTGGTAAAGTTAAGAAAAGAAAAGCAGGAATGACTAATCCTAAACTTAAAACAGGAAACATAGAAGTTTTCATTGATAATCTAAAGGTTATAAACAAAGCTGAAACTCCGCCTATAGAAATTGAAGATAGAGTAGAAGCAAATGAAGATTTAAGATTAAAGTATAGGTACCTTGATTTAAGAAGACCAAAAATGCAGAAGAGTCTAGAAGTAAGACATAGATTCATAACTGCAGCAAGAGAATTTTTTAATAAAAATAATTTCTTAGAAATAGAAACACCAATTCTAGTAAAATCAACACCAGAAGGAGCAAGAGATTTTGTAGTACCTTCAAGAATTCATCCAGGAAAGTTTTATGCTTTACCTCAATCACCACAGTTATACAAACAACTTTTAATGATCGCAGGTTGTGATAGATATTATCAAATTGCTAAATGTCTAAGAGATGAAGATCTAAGAGCAGATAGACAACCAGAACATAGTCAAATAGATTTTGAAATGAGTTTTGTAGAACAAGAAGATATCAGGGCTTTTGTTGAAAAACTACTTCAACATGTATTCAATGAATTTAAAATAAAAGTTAAAACACCATTCACTGCTTTATCTTACAAAGAAGCAATGGATAAATATGGTTCTGATAAACCGGATTTAAGATATGGTCTAGAACTAACCAATATAACAAATATAGTTACAAAATCTGATTTTGGAGTTTTCAAAGATGTAGCATCAAATGGAGGAATCATCAAATGTATTAATCCTGAAAAAGATCTTCCAAGAAAAGAAATAGACAAATACATAGAATTTTGTACACAAAATGGTGCAAAAGGTATGGCTTGGATGAGAGTAACTAAAGATGGTTTAGATAGTAACATAGCAAAATACTTCAGTAAAGATGTTCAAAAAGAATTAATTAAAGCAACAAAAGCAAAACCAGATTCAATTTTAATGTTCATAGCAGATAAAGAAAAATCAGCAAACGCAATCTTAGATAAACTAAGAAGAAAACTTGCAGAAGATTTAGCATTATATGATAAAAAAGAATTCAAATTTGCATGGATTAATGATTTCCCACTATTCGCTTGGAATGAAGATGAAGAGAGATGGGAACCAGAACATCACATGTTCTCAATGCCTAAACAAGAGTTCATAGCAACCATGGAAAAAGACCCGGCACCAGTTCTAGGTGATCTATGGGACTTAACTTTAAATGGTTGGGAGATGGCATCAGGTTCAATCAGAATCTCAAATCCAGAAGTTCAAGAAAGAGTAATGAAAATAGTAGGTATGTCAAAAGAAGAAGCAAATGAAAAGTTCGGTTTCTTACTAGAAGCATATAAATATGCAGGTCCTGTTCACGGGGGTATGGGATTAGGTATTGCAAGATTCTTAACTTTAATCCAAGGTTATGATGATTTAAGAGAAGTAATTGCTTTCCCTAAGAATAAAGGGTTTGAATGTCCAATGGATGGTTCACCTTCGGAGATTTCTCAAGCTCAATTAAAAGAGCTAAATCTTAAAGTTGATGTTATTAAGAAGAAATAATTTACAATAAACCAAAAAGTATATAAATAACCTTCTTTGTTTATGATAAACATGGAAGAAACATATATCAAATTATTCAAAGAATTTTTAGAAGGTGGATTGGATGAAGAAAACAAAAATAGATATAATTCTGCTGTAAGTAACTACTATAAAGCTTTAACAACTCTCTGTTCTTTAATAATTTACAAAGAAAATAGAAAAACATCAAACTCCCACCAAGAAGTGGATATCTTTCTAAGCGTCTTATTTCCAGAAATAAGAGAAGCAATAGATGGATTATACAAAAATTATACAGGTTCTTATCAAACACTAAAAACTAAAGAAGATTGCAAAGAAATTAAAAATGGTATCAAAACAGTTGCCAAAATGGCAGGAATTGAAAAAGAATTTAAAGAAAATCTTGAAAGATTATAAAGAAATAAAAGATATTATTATTTTCGGATCTTTTGTTAAAGATAAAAATAGCCCTCAGGACATAGATATAGCTATTATTTTAGAAAAAAAGGATATTTCATTAGTTGGAAAAATTAAAACAAAAATGAATAATTTAGATATAGAATTAATAAAACCAGAAGAAATCTATCAAACAAGATTAGGTTTAACATTAATTACAGAAGGATTTAGTATCAAAAAAAATAAATTTTTAAGAGATTTACTAAACACAAAACCAATGAAAATTTATACTTATAACATGCTTCACTTAACTCAAACTCAAAAAGTTTTATTTGGAAGAGGCCTCAAAGAAATGATAAATGAGCTAAAAGCAACAAAATTAGGTTCAGGGAGCATCATGATTCCTATTGAAAAAAGTTCTAATTTCGAAGATTTTCTAGATACTTGGAATCTAAAATATAAAACCAAAGAATATTTAGTTTTTTAAAATAACTTGTCTCATTAAAGAATTAACAAAATCCATACTAGAATCATTAGTAATAACAACATCATAATTATATTTATAATTCTCCAAACTATCTTCTTTAAAATTCATAAAACCTATTTTAATTAAATTATCATATTCAAAACCTTCAATCATACCAGTATCATCTAAACTATCTCCTAGTAAAATAACATTTTTCCTATCTCTCACCATATGAATAATAGGAGTTCCTTCCAAGACAATTTCAGATTTATTCAAAGAGTGAATTAAAGGCTCTTTGTGTCTAATCGCATTTCCATCTTCATCAAATTCATAAAAATCAGCAAGGATATTAATATTAGAATATAATTTTCCTTCTTGCTCTAAGTACATCTCAATCATATCACCAGGAGCAGCAGAAATAATTACCAAAGGAATATCTTGTTCATAAAGAAAATCCAAAAATTCTAAAGCACCTTCTCTAAATTTTAGAGTTTTAGTTTTAACAATCTCTTGCATTACATCTTTGTTCAAACCACATTCCACTAATAACTTAAAATGCTTAGTCCACCATTCAACCATTTTGATACTTTTTTCTTCTTTAGAAAGATTAGGATTAATCTCAATTGGGTGATATTTATCATATAAAGCATGGGCTTTCTCAGAATAGTCAGGAGTTAAATATTTTCCTTGTCTTATTTGAGCAATTACAGTAGAAGCTTTTTGTCCTTCTACATTTCCTTTAGTTAAAGTTCTATCAAAATCAGCAAGAACATGAATCTTATCCTTACCTTGTTCCTTAATCAGTTTCTTAATATTTTCAAAATTCGCTTCATTTGAAATTACTACATTTTCCATAAAAGAAATAAAAATAACAAGCTTTATTAATTTATCTAACTTAAAATAATTATGAAAAAATTAGAACAATATGCAGATTTATGTACAAACTTCTTCCAAACACATAATATTTTTCAACAAAAAAAAGACAAAATACTAACTTATCTAGAAACACAAACAAAAAAAAACAAACTTCTAACAAACAAAAATGCAGGAATGATCTTAATAAGAAAACAACAAAACAAAACCCACTCATTATGGAAGTTTAGACACTTTGCTTACAAAGACATAGAATCAGCAAAAGAACTCATTAAAGAAGCAGAAAGAATAATAAAGAAATCCTCAAAAACAAACAAAATAGAACTAACAATAGCAGAATCAGAAGGCCAAGACATAATCACAATTCTAAAAGATCTAAACTATGAAGAAGAAGGCATCCTAAAAAACCATTATAGATGGGGAGAAATAACATTAATCCTCTCAAAATCTATACCCTAAAAATAAGTTCTTGTGTATAATAAACCTTATATAATCACTTTATACATATTTAGACTTAATAATGACGCCTTATTTAGAAGTAGATATAATCAAAAATGAATTTAAAAGATATGCTTATTCTATCTTAACCTATATCGATAAAAAAGATGGTTTTGCTCATGAGCATTCAAAAAAAGTACAGGCTGTAATGGATGAAATGGTTAAAGAACTAGGATTAGAACTTCTTCCACTCCCTTCTATAGCAGGATATTTACATGATATAGGTAAATTTGCAATTTTAGGAAGTTTAGTTAAAAATAGACAAGATATGAAACAAATTGATTTTCAAAGAATCAAAAATCATCCCCGATTCGGTGCAAGCATGATAGAAACAGAAGCAATGAACCTACACAAAAAATATCCAAGAAGCTTACTAGAAATTCATGGATTAACAAAATTAAAGAGAGTAGTTCAACAACATCATGAAAATGTAGACGGTTCAGGCTATCCTTTAGGAATAAGTGATTTACCCCTAGAAACTAAGATTATAGGAGTAGCAGATCGTGCACATGGAGTTGCAGAAGAACGTCCATACAAACCGCCTTATACTATAAAAGAAACTATCGCTTATCTCCAAAGGAAGATTGGAACAGAATTAGACCTGACTTGTGTTGAAACCTTTTTAAAGTTATTAGAAACAGAGGGTACACTAACTTATCTTATTTTTAGAGATATGGAAACAAAGTATAGGGATGTTTATAAAACTCGTCCAACACAAACTTTAAATATATCGCTTTCTCAGATTATAGTCAATGAAACTAGATAAAGAACTAATTCAAAAAGTAGCAAATAACGCTAAACTAAAACTTACAGAATCAGAAATCAAAGAGTTCTTACCTCAACTAAAAGAAATTCTAGAAGCCTTCTCAACACTAGACAAAGTAAAAATAGAAAAAAATACAGAATCTTCTATTCAACCAGTAGAATTAAAAAATGCTTTAAGAGAAGATAAAGAAACTGATTCTTTAACAACAGAAGAAGCCCTAAAAAATACAAAAAACAAAAAAGATAATTATTTCAAAGGACCAAAAGCAATATGAAAATCCAAGAATTCATCAAACAAGTACAAAACAAAGAAATTGATATAGTAAAACACACAGAAAGAGTTCTAAAAGAAACAAAAAAAATAAACAAAGAATACAAATGCTTCAACACCATCTCAGAAGATTTAGCACTAGAACAAGCTAAAGCAATTAAACATCCTGAAAGATTACCATTAGCAGGATTACCTATTTCAGTTAAAGATTGTATCTGTGTCAGAAATGTGGAATCAACAGCAGGTTCAAAAATACTAAAAGGTTACAAACCGACTTTCAATGCAACAGTTATTGACAAACTAATAGAAGCAGGAGCAATCATCATAGGAAAAACCTCTCAAGATGAGTTTGGTTTCGGAGGTTTCTCAACAAACACAGGTTTAGATTTAGAAACACCTTTAAACCCTTTCGATAAAAAAAGAGCAACAGGCGGATCTTCAGGAGGTTCAGCAGCAATAACTCAGCTAGCAACCTTCCCTCATGTATCAATTGCCGAATCAACAGGCGGTTCTATAGTGAATCCAGCCTCTTTCTGCGGAGTTTATGGTCTTTGCCCAACTTATGGACTAGTTTCAAGATATGGCCTTATAGACTACGCAAATTCGTTAGATAAGATAGGTCCCATGACCAAATATCAAGAAGATTTAGAACCAGTTCTTAAAACAATCCAAGGTCACGATCCAAAAGACTCAACTTCACTAAAAGAATCAATTAAAAAAGATAAATCAATTAAAAAAATAGCAGTAATCAAAGAATCTTTAAATGTAGACAAAGAAGTAAAAGATTTAATACTAAAAAAACTAGAAAACATAGATTATAAAGAAATCTCTTTACCTCTAAATGCAAAATATGCAATTCCTACTTATTACTTACTAGCAACTTCTGAAGCCTCAACCAACCTAGCTAAACTATCAGGTATGAGATATGGTCAAGAAGATAATCCTACTAAACAATCATTCAGCGAATACTTTACAAAAATAAGATCTAAAAACTTTGGAAAAGAAGCAAAAAGAAGAATTATTATAGGAACCTTTGCAAGAATGGCTGGTTACAGAGATGCTTACTACATCAAAGCTACAAAAGTAAGAACAATGTTAATTGAAGAATACAAAAAAACATTCCAAAAATATGATTTAATCTTAAATCCAACAATGTCTATTTTACCACCAAAATTCGAAGATATCAAAAAACTTACTCCATTACAAAACTACATGCTTGACGCTTTAACAGTGCCTGCAAACCTAGCCGGTTTACCTCACATTTCAATAAACGCAGGCTCATCAAAAGATAAACTACCAGTTGGTTTAATGGCTACAGCAAATCACTTAGAAGAAAACAAATTACTAGAATTCTCAAATATCTAAATCATATCCGATGCTAGTATCACGCTCATACTGCATAAATCTAAATTGTAAATAGTGTAAAGGCAACATACAAAAAGTTTTAGCCATACCCAAAAGAGAATCCATCCCCATTATTCTAGACTTCATAAAATCAGTAAA
Source organism: Candidatus Woesearchaeota archaeon (assembly GCA_964447685.1). GTDB lineage: Archaea > Nanobdellota > Nanobdellia > SCGC-AAA011-G17 > CAYUTI01 > CAYUTI01. The sequence continues at coordinate 212,530 of CAYUTI010000001.1, read as the reverse complement.
ACTAACCTCTCTGATATATTCAATTTCATAAACACCTTTCGAAGCCATATCTTCAAGAGAATTCATTTTATCCTAAAACTTTTCTAATATGCTCTTTATCTACCTCAGAATAACCATTATCAACAGCATACTTGCAAACCAGTTCACAGTTCTTCAACAATTTTCTAGGATTCTTATCAGATTTATTGAAAACTTCTTTGATTATTTCATCATTCATCAAAGCAACATTACCAATTCTTCTTCTAACCAATTCAACTGCATCTTCTGGCTTAACATGTTTTAATTTAAGAATATTCTTTCCGATTAAATTCTTTAGAGTATCATCAATTTGTAAATCTTTCAAATCTTTACCAACTAAAACAATACTCTTGAATTTACCTGAATTATAAAGATCAACTAATCTTAAACTATCTTCTTTACTCAAATCTTGAGCTTCATCTAATAAGACAATAACTTCTCCATCAGAACCAAATAATCTTCCTAAGAAGCTTTTCCGTCCTTTCAATAAACCATCAAAGTCAACATAATCTCCAGTTCTATTACAAGAATAATAAATTAGATTTCCTTTTCCACCAAACTTATTAATGATTTTCTTAAGAATAGTAGTCTTACCATTTCCATACTCACCCTCAATTAAAACTACAGATCCATTTTCAATACTACCAAATAAACCATTTAAATCATGCCCAATAATTTCAGGGTGATAAACATAAGGTTTTATGCTAAAAGGATTATTATGGAATCCTAAAGTCCTATACCAAATTTCTACCATTTTAATAATACTCCTCCGCTACATCTTTTTTCTCTTTAGAAGCTTTTTCAACTTGTTCATTATATTTCTTTTGAACTTCGCTTAAACCTTCTTTCTTGTGAGTACCTATTTTAATTTCAGGTTCTTCAAAAACTATTTCAGCCTTAGGTTCTTCTACCAAAATCGGTTCTTCAACCCTCTTTACAGCTTTCTTTTCAGAAGATTTCTTCTCAACTTTTTTAGGTTTTTCTTGAGGAACTTCTATTTTAGCACTTAAAGCAGCTTCAACATGTTCTTCAGTAATAACCTTTTCTTTTAACTCTTCAAAAACATAAGTAAAAACCTTATCAGCATTTTCTAAAAAGTTTTTAATACATTTAGATTGTCTAAATATCAACTTAATAGCTTCATCTGAAATAACTTCAGTATTTCCTTCTAATCTATCTCGAAGCACATCTACAGAGTAGTCTTCATTTATACCATTTAATTTAACAACTCTTCTTATCCTGTCTTTCATACTCTGAGTAAATCCAACTCTCTTATAATCATGACCAGTAAAGATAACACTTCTCACATAATTATTATCAAAGAAATACTTAATTCTTTCATTATTCCTCTCACTTAAAGAATCTACTTCATCAACAAGGAGAATCATGTCTTTCATCTTTTTTCCCAGAAGTCGGCTCAAAAATCCATATTTTTTACTAATTACTTCTTCTACATTCAACTCTTTTTCTAATTTAGCAGCATTGATGTATGCTACTTTGCCCTTACCTCTGAATTTTTTAATAACTCTTCTTAATATAGCAGTTTTTCCACTTCCCTCTTCCCCTTGAATAAAGACCATATTTCCAGAAACAACGCTATACAAAACATCATCTAACAAATCATCATAACCAATTAATTTACCTCTATCGCTTAAGAAGGTATTACCTTCAAGATCTAATTCATAGTACCACTTCATTTTCAACTCACCAATTTTTCAGCTTTTTCTCTATAGAGTTCAGCTTCTTTATAACAATCTTGAGCAAACCCTTCATCACCATCTTCATGATAAAGCTCGCCCAATTTATGGCATTTTGCAGCTTTTCTATAGTATTTTTCAGGACTTTCACTAAAAATAACAAATAATATAATCAAGACTACTAATATTGCCAATAAAATTCCTAATACAGCTAAAATTTCCATAACTACTTTAAAATTAAGATTCTTTATATAAAGATTTTTGTTCTATATACTACATATTAAAACTTATAGGTTAAAAGTCAAACAAACTTTTTATCACTAAAATATAAAATTATAGCAAGAACTATCAAAAAGATACCAAAGATCTTAGTAACCATAAAAGGAAAAGTAGCTAAAATAAATCCAACCAAACCAATACCAAAATATAAAACTTTACGATTTTCAGAAAATCCTTCTTCAATTTCTAATTTAATATGTTCATGATTACCAAAATTAGACTCCTCTTTCATAAAAAAACTTATATACTCTTTAAGTTATAAACTTTACTATGTCAAAAGGATTAATTAATTCTACAGAACATACTCAAACCTTCTTAGATCAACCAAAAAAATTGAGATTAAATAAAAACCTAAAAATTCTAAATTGGAACATAGCAAATCCTTCAATTCAAAAAGCGCAAAAACAAATAAGATGGTTAGAAAAAAATAATTTTGATATCTTAATATTAACAGAAGCAAAATCTTCAAAAGGTTGTATATATCTTAAAGATAGATTAAAAAGTTTAAATTACGATGTCTCTTTTCCAGAAGTAGAAGAAGATTACTTCGTAGTCATAGCTTCAAAAAAGGAAATTAAAACTAAAAACCCTGATATCATAACAAATTTCCTCCCTCACCGGGCACCATCAATACATCTAAAAAACAAAGATATTCTTATAACAGGGATATATATTCCCCCTTCTTTATCTTCTAAAAAAAGAGCAGAATTTCATAACAATTTTAAAAAAATTTTAAAAAACAACAAATCAAAAAAATGGATAATTTTAGGAGATTTAAATGTACCTTATCCAGATTCAAAAAAACACAAAGTTTACAACACTTTTTTAGATTATGAACTTGTGGATGCATTTAGACATAAAAATCCTAAAAAACAAGATAATTCTTTATTTAGAGAAAAAGGTGCTTACAGGCCAGATAATATATTTATATCTAAAGAATTTACTTCTTCAATATTAACCTGTGACTATATACACGAACCAAGACTTAACAATCTAAGCGATCATTCTGCAATGTGTTTAAAGCTTAAAAACATTTAAATACTATTCATAACTTCTTTTAATCTATGTCAAAAGGAACCATAATAGGATTAGAATGTCACCTAGCTTTAAACAAACTAAATACAAAGCTATTCTGTTCTTGCAAACAACCCTCACCAGACTCTAAACCAAACACAAAAACTTGTGAAATCTGTTTAGGATTACCAGGTTCAAAACCAGTACTAAATAAAAAAGCTTTACAACATGCACTAAAATTAGCAATCGCATTAAATTGTAAAATAGCAAAAGAAATGGTTTTTTCAAGAAAAGTTTACTTCTATCCTGATATGCCAAAAAATTATCAAATTACTCAATATGAAATACCTCTAGGAGAAAACGGTTATATTTACCTAGACTCAGGAAAAAAAATAAGAATAACAAGAATCCACTTAGAAGAAGATCCAGGTGCTTTAATCCATCCTTCAGGTTCAATTCAAACTTCTCAATACACTCTAGTAGACTATAATAGAGCAGGTATTCCGCTAGTTGAAGTAGTTACAGAACCAGATCTAGAATCACCAGAAGAAGCTAGGGAATTCCTAAAAAAATTAATCTCAATAGTTTCATATTTAGATATTTATGATCCAGAACTTTCAACACTAAAAGCAGATGTTAACATCTCAATCAAAGGTGGGCAAAGAGTAGAAATAAAAAATGTTTCAGGTTTTAAGGAAGTAGAAAAAGCTTTAATTTATGAAGAAGCTAGACAAGAAAAAGAACTTCCAGATAAACAACACACTCGTGCCTGGGATTCTAATAAAACTACATTCTTAAGATCCAAAGAACAAGAAGCAGATTATGGTTATATAGTAGATCCAGATTTAACAAAAATAGAGATAACAAAAGATATGATAGAAAAAACAAAAGAAGCAGTTCCAGAATTAGCAAAAGAAAAAACTCAAAGATTTATTAAACAATACAAACTATCTCCAGTTGATGCTCAAGTTTTATCACAAGAAATGAAACTAGCAAACTTATTTGAAAAAACAGCTCAAAAGATTTCACCTTTATTAGCTGCTAAATGGTTAAGAAGAGAACTTCCAAGAGTTATGACTTATAATAAAATTTCTTTTGAAGAATTAAAAATAGATGAAACTCATTTAATAGATCTACTAACTCTAGTTGAAAAAAAGAAAATTACAGAAACAACAGCTCAAAAAATCTTGGAAAAACTAATTGAAAAACCATTTGATGTTAACAAATATGTAGAAAAAGAAAAACTAACCACAACTTCTTCAGAAGGCGATCTAAAAAAAATCTGTAAAGAAGCAATAAAAGAAAATCCTGATGCAGTTAAAGATTATAAAAATGGCGAAGAAAAAGCTTTACATTTTATAACAGGCCAAGTAATGAGAAAAACAAGAGGAACAGCAGATCCAGCAACAGTTAGAAAAGTACTTCTAAAGTTATTAATGTAAACCATTATTATATTTCTCTAAAAAAGAACTAATCTTTTTTGCTCGTTTTTCATGATGAATTTCATACATCTTAAGTTCTAATGAAAGTTCATAATGTCTAAGCTCTGACGAAAAAACTTCAATCATTTCCCATAATTCCTTTTGCTCATCCTCAGGAAAAAAAGGAATAGCTTCAGACATAACGTAGGTTAACTCTTTAATTTGAACTAGATCCCCTAAAGAACGATCTCTAAAAGTTGCAAGACAATCTACAAAATCTCTAAAAATCATATCTTTACTTTTTTCAAAATCAATACATTTATAGCCCATAAGTCAATTATAATCCTTTTGCTTTATAAAAATTTATTCAATAAAAAATAGAGGTTATAGATATAAACACCACCAAAAAGTAGCAAAAAAGCTTATAAACCCACAAACCCTAATTCTAATTATAATGTTCAAACCAAGAAGAAGCGTAGTTGAATACCTAAATGAAACAACAGGACATATCTTATTATACTTAGGTAAAGCAGATAATCAACACAGTTTTGTAGATATTCTTACTGATGAAGCTCTAACATTCTCAGAAGAAGAACTAAAAAAGATGAATGAAATAGAAAAATTATGCCCAGAATTCCACATCTTAGACACTCCTGCTTATCCTCTTCATTTCATAGCTAATAGAGGAAACAAGGATAAAACCCTCATTTCTATGGTAAAATGGCATATAGAGTATAGAGATACAAAAGCTTACCAAAAATTTCTAGAAAACCAATAATTATATAAACAACTTACCCTAAGTTCTAATTTATGAAAAAAGAGATAGCAGATTTTGCATTAAAACAGATTCAAGAACACAATCCTCAATACGCAGAAGTAAGATTAGAAACTGCAGAAGGTTCAGGTTACTTATTGAAAAATGGTCAACCTCAAATATCTAGTTTCGACAAAAGTGAAGGTTTAAGCATTAGATATCTTTACAAAAATTCTTTACACTTTCTTTCAACAAACCAATTAACTAAGGATAAAATTCAAGAGTTAATTAACAAATCAATCAAAACAGCAAAATCATCCCTAGCTCTAAAAGAATATACTGAATTATGTTCAGAACCAATCCACAAAAAAACTTACGAAGTAAAAGAAAAAATAAAACTAGCAGATATCGACCCAAAAGAAAAATTAAAACTTTTACAAGATGCAGATAAAGCAATTCTAGAAGTAAATGCAAAAGCACCAGGACGTTATCTTTCCCTAGACAATAGAAAATTCACAGAATACTTCACAAACACAGAAGGTTCACAAATAACGGCAACCATTCCAAGAGTTTCATTTAATTATTTTATAACAATTATAGAAAATAACAAAACAGCTCAGAGATACTGGCAATATGGAAACTCAGGAGGTTTTGAATTTGTTAAACAATGGAAAATTCCAGAACTTTTAAAACAAGAAGCAAAAGCTGTTCAGAACAATCTAAAAAATGGAGTAAAACCTCCAACTGGAAAATTAGATATTATTGCAGCTCCTCAAGTAGTAGCAATCATGGTTCATGAATCAGTTGGTCATCCTTATGAAGCAGATAGAATCATAGGAAGAGAAGCAGCTCAAGCAGGAGAATCTTTTGTAACTCCAGGAATGCTTAACACAACAATAGGTTCAGAAGTTGTAAACGTAGCAGATGATCCAACAATAGAAAATGCTTATAGTTACTACCAATATGATAATGAAGGAGTAAAAGCTAGACAAAAACTCCTAATCAAAGAAGGAAAAATAAATGAATTCTTACACAACAGGGAAACAGCAGCAGCTCTAAACACTCACAGCAATGGATCTTCAAGAGCAGTAAGCTTCAACAGAGAACCAATTGTAAGAATGTCAAATACTATCATGCTTCCAGGTTCCTACAAAACAGAAGAAGAACTTCTAGAAGGAGTAAAGAAAGGAATCTACATGAAAAACTTTATGGAATGGAATATTGATGACAAGAGATTAAACCAAAAATATGTTGGTGCAGAAGCTTTCTTAATTGAAAATGGAAAAATAACAAAACCTGTTGTTCAACCAAAGATAGAAATTTCAACACCTGACTTATATGCAGCAGTAGATGCAGTAGCTCAAAACATGGAATACCACTCAGGTAACTGTGGAAAAGGAGAACCAATGCAAGGTCTTCCAGTTTGGTTTGGTGGACCATCAATTAGATTAAGAGGATTAAGAGTAAGATGAACAAAGAAAAACTAGCTAAAGAAGTAAAAACAAAACTCCTAAAACAAGGAGCAGATGATGTAGTTGTTTCAGCAGTATCAGAAGATGCTCAACAAGTTAAATACACTAATAATCAAATAGCTACAACTCAAACCTGGCATTCAGATAGTTGTTCAATTTTCTTAGCTTACAAAAAAAGAATAGTTACTACTTCAATTAGCAGATTTGATCAAAAAGCAGTAGATGAAACAATCAAGACTTTAATCAATTATGCTAAAAACATACCCAAAACAGAAGATTACGAGGGAATAGCAAAAGGTCCATTCAAATACGAAAAAATCCCGGAGCTTTATGATAAATCTTTAGAGAATTTTAATCCTATTGAAAAAGTTAAAGAAGCAATTCATGAAGCACAAACTCTAGGTGCAAAAAGAACTGCAGGAGTTTTCGAAGTTTCAACAGCAAACAGTTTCTTACTAACATCTAATAATGTAGAAGCTTCAGAAGATTCAAGCCATTTATATTTTACTATCAGAGCTTTCTTAGAAAAGGATTCATCAGGTCACTCAGTCGCAAATTCAAGAATACTTAAAGAACTAGATGTTAAAACAGCAGCAAAAGAAGCAGCACAATTTGCTATAGATTCAAAAAATCCAAAAGAAATAGAGAGAGGAAAATACGATGTAATTCTTACTCCATTAATGTTTGCAAACATAATAGATCACTTAGGTTCTGTAGCTTCAATTTTCTATATTGAATCAGGCTTATCACCTTTTGCTAATAAAATAGGAAAACAAGTAGCTTCAAAAATATTTAATTTATACGATGAACCTCACTTCCCTAATGGATTAAACTCAACAGCTTACGATGAAGAAGGTTTTCCAACAAAACAAACTACAATAATCAAGAATGGAATTTTAAACTCAAACTTACATAATACGTCAACAGCAAGAAAATACAAAACAGAATCAACAGGAAATGCAGGATTGATAGTTCCAACACCTTACAATTTACACGTTCCAGAAGGAACTTTCAAAAGAGAAGATCTAATTAAACAAATAGATAATGGTTTACTAATTACAAATACCTGGTACACAAGATTCCAAAATTATCATACTGGAGATTTCTCAACCATTCCTAGAGATGCTATTTTCTACATCAAAAACGGAGAAATAAAACATGCAGTGAAAAACATCAGAGTAACAGAAAACATCATAGAACTAATGAAAAAAGTAAAAGCTTTAGGAAATGATACAAAACAAATAATGAGCTGGGAAATTGAAAATCCAGTTATCACACCTTCCGCTCTAATTGAAAAAGTTAATATTACTAAACCTCACTAATAATTTTCAAAACGTCTAAAGTTCTTTTATGAACATTCTTAGGAATCTCAGATAACTTAAACCACTTTATCTCATGAATCTCCTTATCAAAATTTATGTGAGCTAATTCTTGTTTATCATTTTCTAATTCAGCAAAAAAAGCCATAGGTAGCGCATGGAAAAATTCATCTATATCAGGCGCATAAAAAAAGTTATCTTCCATATGAACAGGACAATAACCTTTCACAACAATATTATAACCTGTTTCTTCATACACCTCTCTCTTCAAAGCTTCAGCTATTGGCTCATTTAATTCAACCCCTCCACCAGGGAGTTCCCATAAATCATGTTGTTTAACTCTAACCAATAAAACTTTACCATCTTTTTGTATAATTGCATTTGCAGAAGGTCTCCACGACGCAGTTTTATCTTTAGGAAGTTCATACTCTTTTCCATGCCAATCTCTAAATTTCATAAGAATAAAATAAAAAACAGTTTATTTAAAATTAACTCAAAACTCTAACAACTCTTCTAATATTAAAGAAACAAGGAATTCCTTCTTTAGCAAACAAATCACGAGCAACATTAATATCTTTTCCACCCATAAAAGCACAAACTACAGCCTTCCCAGATTTCTTCTTAAAGTCAATAACTTCCAAAGCAGTTTTACGAACATCAATCATCTTCTGTTGAGTTAAGATAACAATAACATTATCATACTCTTTCTTATTCTTTAACAACACATCAAACACATCTTTATACCTATCATAATTAGCATCACCAACTACATCAATAGGATTATTATGGCTCCAAGCAGGAGTTAACTTAGCACTCAACTCTTTCAAAACTTTTTCATCAAGCTTAACAACCTCTAAACCATTAAACTCACACTGATCAGCAGCTAAAACTCCAGCCCCACCCCCATTTGTAACAATTACAGTTTTACCTCCAGAACTTTTCTGCTTACTCAAAAATAAAGCCTTATCAAATAACTCTCCAAAAGACTCAGCAACATAAACACCTGCTTGTTTAAAGGCAGCATTATACACTTCATAAGAACCAGCCATACTTCCAGTATGACTCATTGCAGCTTGAACTCCCGCCTCACACTTACCAGCTTTAATAACAACTATTGGCTTAGAACTTTTTTTACAAACCTCAATAAACTTCTTGCCATCTTTCAACTTTTCAATATAACAAACAATAACCTTAGTATTAACATCTTTATTAAAATATTCAATAAACTCATTAAATTCTAAATCAGACATATTCCCCAAACTAACATAAGAGCTAAACCCAAACTTACCCTTACTAAACTCAACTAAAGCAGCCCACAAGGCACCACTCTGACTAACAAAAGCAATATCTCCTTTATCAGGCATTTGTAAAGCAAAAGTAGAATCAAAATTCAAAGCAGTATTTACAACACCAAAACAATTAGGACCTAAAATTCTAATCCCATACTTAGAAGCAACAGCCAATAACTCATCTTCACTCTGACCCCTCTCAGCAAAACCTGCACTAATAATTATTACAGACTTAATTCCTTTTTTACCACAATCTTCTAATACATTTTTAACAACTTTAGCAGGAACAGCGATTATCGCTAAATCAATAACACCAGAATAATCCTTAACACTCTTATAAGCTTTAATACCTTCAACTTCAGCATCATGCAAATTAATAGGAATAACCTCACCCTTAAACTCTTTCAAATTAGTCATCAAAGAATTCCCAACTTTAGAAATATCATTACTTGCACCAATTACCGCCACTTTTTTAGGTTCTAAAAAACTTTTCATTAAATATTAAGAATTAAAATTTCTATTTAAAGTTATCTATAAGATTTATTTAGGATTTAATTTAAATGATACAACACCTGCAGATACAAACTCTCCTTTAGGAAGTCTCTCTATAGCATATACCAAACCATTAGCTTGACCTGAAATAATTATTAAATCTGAATGCTTACGTTTAGGATCAAAAAATTTAAGTTCAATACAAGAACAATTTTCCATATATGGATGTTTTATAACAGCCCCAGGAGAATAACCTAATCCAGAAGCTTTTCTCAAAATACCCTCTAATGAAGGGTCTATATCTAAAATATCATAACCACCTCTAAAATCAGTACCTGTAAGTTGAAGGGGGATTTCCATATTTAACAATATTTATCAGTGACTTTATAAATATTTATATCTTAAAAAATAATTATCCAACCAAAGTATAAACTACACCTAATCCAAATACAACAATCAAAACATAACCAATCATTCTAGTAAACTTCAAACTATACTCAGGTTTTCTATCTCCATGTTTCTTAGCTTTCCAAAGTGTAAAAACAATAGTTATTCCCTCAATACCTCCAGCAACACCACCAACAAAACCTAAAACCTTAACAAAACTATGTGCACCTAAGAAAAATATCAAAAGCGGAACAAAACAAGCCAAAGCCCAACTCAAAGTTTTATTCAAACCATAATCAAAATGATAAACCTCTTTCAGAGCCAACCCTAAAGTCAAAAAACTAGTAGCCATTGCAAAAACAGCAAACAAATTACCCAACAAGACCATATGCCAACCTAATTTAGAACCTAAACCAATTGTTACAACCTCTGTAACATCCATACCTAATACTCCAATTGAAACAGTTGCAAATACAGTATACAATATCAAAGGGATTAAACTTCCAATAATAACTGCTTTTTTCATCCCCTTATAATTTTTAACTAAAATCTCTTTCATTTGAGGAACCGCACTAGCCCCAACAAAAGCAAAAAGTATAACTCCATAAGGAGCTACCAAACCATACCAACTAAAATTCATTAGATTATTAATTTTAACAAAAGGTAATGCTAACACCACCAACAAAAACACAATACACAAAAGAATCAATCCTAAGATAAGTTCATACTTCTTAACCATATTTATTCCAATTAAAACAATAAAGCTCATCAAAGCAAAATAACCTAAACTCCAATAAAGAGGAGTACCTCCAAAAATAGCAGATAAAACATTACCCTCTCCAATGATATAAGCAAGTAATGCTCCATAAATCCCAATTAACATACTCGTCATGATTGCATACTCCCCCCATCTTCCAAGATACTTTTCAGCATAGCCAACCAACTGGTGTTGCTTTTTAGTACGTAAAGCAATTTCACCAACAAAAAGATTTAAACATAATATAGCCGCACCCAAAAGAAGGATAGTTATCAACCCCCCAATAAATCCATATTCAGCAACTGCATAAGGAATACCAAGAACACCTGCACCGATAATTGTACCTACTAAAGCAAATATACTTTGATAATAGCTCAACCTCTTTTTATCCATACTAAACTCAATTATAGAACTTCTACTTAATAAACTTAACTAAACAAACCTTTAAACCAATCTATTATTTTAGAAATAAAACTTTTCTCTTCAGCAGGCACAAATTCTTCCTCAACAACAAATTCAGTTTCATTTTCTTCACTAAAATTCTCTTCAATAACAACTTCAGATTTAGTAATTATCTCTCCAAAATTAGGTTTTAAATTATATTCATAACTAAATTCACACTCTTCTTCATCAGCATCAAAACTCAAAACACTTATAATACTCTTATCCTCCATTTCTAAATCTTCACCAACTTCTAAACTATACTCTTTACTTTTATACAAAAAGGCACAACTGATATTTTCCAACTTCAAAAAAGTTATTCCAAGTTTTACATTTCTCTCCCCCAAAGTAAAAGTTTTTAGATTCCTATTAAAACCCACTTCACAAACATCCTCGCTAGCATAATATTCATTAACTATTATCACCAAATCCTTAGCTAAGGTTCTTTCTTTATTTTTAGGAAGAGCATATTCTCTTCCATCATATTCAAAAACACAACCATTCTCAATCCTAAGCAAAGTAACATTTTTAAAAGTCTGACCCTTAGCCATAGAAACCGTAATATCCTTTTCAGATACAGTATCACTTGAAGTTTTTCCTACCGTACCAGATAATATTAAATCACAACTACTCGCACCAGCATGGATTAATAGTGTATCTACAACAGAAATCTCCGCATCACCAATCTTCTTACTATGGCCCACCTCAATCGTATATTTACTATTATTATACTCCACAATACATTTATCTCCAGCAGTATTAATTCCAATTAGAGTAACTCCTTTAAAAGTATCTCCAACAATCACATCTTGAGCACTAACTAAACCAACTAATGCCAAAAACATAAATAAAATCAACCACCTCATAACCAATTTAAAAACAAAACTACTTAATAAATCTAACTATAAACTAACTATATAAGTCATCACAGCTGCGCTAGCCAAAGAAACTAAAATCATCTTATCTATCTTAATAGGAACAAGAATGATTAAAGAACTTACAATGGAACCAAATAATACTTCCCAAAAACCAATATTAATCACAAGTCTTAAAACAGAACCTATAAACAAACAAATCATAAGATAACTAAAAACATCATCTAACATCTTATTCTCAAATAACAAATAACCTTCACAAACATCATCAATAGAATTAAACACAATCATTCCCAAACTAATAAAACTCAAAGAAACCAAAGCAATTTCAGGACTAAACGAAGCAATTACAATATAACAAGAGATCATAAACCAGGAATAGCTGCTAATATGTTTTTCTTCTTTACAATCAAAACAAGATTCAAACCTACTAAATACATAATTATTAAATCTTTTACTGACAAATCTTGAACCATCAACCAAAACAAAGAATAAACCAACACCTAAAACAATCTGTAAAATCATATCTTTAGAAAAATAAAACAACAAAACAGGAAAAACTAATCCTAAAATTAAAATTAAATCTCTTAAAGGCTTCATTTTTTTCTACGTATTCTTCTCTTACCTCTATAAGGAACAACCAAAAATTTTGAAATGAAAAAGTAAGTGATAACCCAGCTAACAGCAATAAAATCAATAACAAAAGCAGGATAATTATAAAATAATAGTCCGACAATCAAACCAATTGTAACAGCAGAACCCATTCCTCCTTTCCATTGAAGATAGAAAGGCCAAACATGCCCAGCAATTGCAGCAACACCCATCAAATAAAATCCTATCGCACCTTGTGATAAATAACTAGCTAAGAATACAACTACAATACCCTTTCCAACATCAAAAAGTCCAGTAACTAAACCAGAAACCCAACCTAATTGTTGAAAAGCATTAATAGCTCCAGCATTCTTATTACCTTTTTTTCTTATGTCAATATTTTTAATATACTTACCAAGAATATAAGCAGGATTAATGCTTCCTAGGGTATAAGCTAACAATATACCTAAAATCATCATACCAATGTTCATAATCATAGTAATAGTAGTAAACTAAAGATATTTAAATAAGTTTCGATTAAGAAATCTTATGGGCCTATAGCATAACCTGGATTTTTTACCCAAACCGGAGAGTGCGGCCGATTGGTTTCATAAGAAACTAAGCCGAAGCTTCGGACCGGTTGATCCTAGCATTCAATGCTAAGAGCCGAAATGCGGGTTCAAATCCTGCTAGGCCCATACTCTTTAATATAATAATTTATTTTCTTTCTTTTATAGTCTAATGCTAAATGAGGTAGAAGATAATCATGAACATACTCAAAATTTTTAGAAGAAACATGAAAACAATTATCATAACCAGATCCTTTCTTATTATAAGTTTTATAAAAATGTGCCTCACAGTTTAAATGAAACCTAATGAGTTCCAATAAATCAACTAAAGCTTTTCCAGAAGCAATTCGAATGACACAAGCAATATATTTATCCTTAGTCTTATGTTTTTTTAATTTAATTGAACCATCCCCATCAATATAACCTGCTAGATAAGCTCCAAACAAAGAAGGATTTTCACATATTTCAGGAGGAATCACACCACCTTCCCATCTCTCAAAAAGATCATAAAGCCGATTAATAGAAGTTTGAATCACATATAAATTTTTATCTGGTTTCTTTCTAAGATTGACAGTTCTACCAAACGAATCAAAAAATATTTTCTGAAATTTCTTAGCCATAGGTAATGATTTCTCAGCAACACTTAAACTTAAACGAATATGAGTACGTTTTCTTTTTTTATCTACAAATCTATAGATACAACCGTCTGAATGAAGAATCCCTATAAAATAAGCAGTATTTGTATCAATATCTAAATTTTTATTAAACATAATCAAGCATAAGATAAACTTCTTTATAAATCTAGTGTGGATCTCTGGCAAGTGTGACAAAAACAATTATTTCTTTCCAGGAACAAAATGATGTTTCAAACATCTAGCTTGATATTCTTCACCTACAGAAGAGCCTTCAACAGAAATAACAGGAGCATCATAAGGAGCAGGTTTTCCATTGATTAATCTTTGAGTCATATTCGCCAAGTTATTACAACCAGGATATTCACATATAGCACTTAATTTTTTAACATTATGAGCAATAACAACCAAATCCGAAACAGACCCAAAAGTTTTTCCTCTAAAATCTGAACTCAATCCAGCAGCTAAAACGTTCTTATCATTAATTAACAATTCTTTAACCACATCAACAATAGTTTCGGGAAAAAACTGAACTTCATCAATAGCAATGATTAATTCCTGTTTGATATAAGAAAAGATCTCTTCAGGATCTCTAACACAATGACATTTATAGAATTTTTCTAGTGATCTAGACCTAATTACTTCCTCACGAATATCACAAAGAGGTTTAAAGAATATAAAATCCACACCATGAACATACTCTACCAAATCTATCCTATCAATTAAAGCCTTAGTTTTTCCACTTTTCATAGGACCTATAAAAAGTTCCAAGCAGCAGGGGTTATAAACAAAAGTCATTAAAAATAAAAAATAAGAAGGAGGTTATTAAGATTTATATTCTAAAATATATACACCATAAATTTTATATACTCTCTAATGATATGTAACTCTATGTCCAAAGAAGAAAAAGGTATAACTGTAACTAAAGAACAAGATATGCCTGAGTGGTATGCACAAGTTTGTCAAAAAGCAGAACTAGCAGACTATGCTCCAGTAAAAGGTTGTATGGTAATCAGACCAAGAGGTTACGCAATCTGGGAAAACATTCAAAACTACTTCAACAAAAGATTACAGAAACTAGAAGTAAAAAATGCATACTTCCCTCTATTTATTCCAGAATCATTCTTCAAAAAAGAATCAGAACATGCAGAAGGTTTCTCACCAGAAGTAGCTTGGATAGATAAAGAACTAACAAAAGACGGAGAACGTCTAGCAGTAAGGCCTACTTCAGAAACAATCATGTATGACTCATATTCAAAATGGATTAGATCTTACAAAGAACTACCATTAAGAATTAACCAATGGTGTAATGTAGTAAGATGGGAAACTCAAGCTACAAAACTCTTCTTAAGATCAAGAGAATTCTTATGGCAAGAAGGTCACTGTGTTTATGAAACAGAAGAAGAATGCCACGAAGAAACAATTAAAATGTTAAAAGAATATGAAAGATTAGGTAAAGATCTTTTAGCAATTCCCTTCTTAACAGGAAGAAAAACAGAAAAAGAAAAATTTGCAGGAGCAAAAGCAACCTATGCCATTGAAGGTTTTATGCCAGATGGCAAAGCTTTACAATGTGGAACTTCTCACGATTTAGGACAAAACTTTGCAAAAGGTTTCAAAATAAAGTTTGAAGGTAAAGATAAAAAAGAGCACTATCCTTGGCAAAACTCCTGGGGAATATCAACAAGACTAATTGGAGCAATAGTAATGACTCACTCAGATGATAAAGGTTTAGTACTACCTCCAAAACTAGCAGAAAATAAAATAGTAATAATTCCTATCCTTTTCGAAAACACCAAAGAAAAAGTACTAAAAAAAGTAGAAGAAATTAAAGAAGATTTAAACTATTACAACCCTATTGTAGATGATAGAGCTGATTATTCTCCAGGTTGGAAATACCATGACTGGGAGATGAAAGGGATTCCTATTAGAATTGAGATAGGTCCAAAAGATCTAGAAAATAAACAAGCAGTACTAGTTAGAAGAGATACAGGTCAAAAAGAATTCATTAAATTAAAAGACCTAAGAAATGTAATCAAATTATACTTAGAAGAAATGCATGAAAATCTTTACAATAAAGCAAAAGAACACTTAACAAACAGCATAGTAGAAGTAGAAGATTGGAATGAATTTAAAAAACAAACTACAAATAACAAACTAGTTTTAGCACCTTTTTGTGGAGAACCTGAATGTGAAAATTGGATTAAAGATAAAGCAGCAGGAGTTACCTCAAGAGTTATAGAAGAAAAAAAGAAAGTTAAAAATGAAACTTGTATTCAATGTGGCAAACCAGCTAAATGTTTTACTTATTTCTCAAGAGCTTATTAAAAAAAAGAAAAAAAAATTTATTCAAATCCGAATAAATTCTTTAAGAATTCTACAATTTTATCCAAAACACCCTGTGTCTCTTCAATCTCTCCAGCAATATCATAACACTGACCATTACTACAGAAATTACTAACACACTCATAATTATTATCGCAGCTAGCACCTATGAATTCCTGATCATTCCAATCATTTGTAAACTCACAAAAAACAGGAATATTATCAATAACAGTTCTAGTTCCCTGTAAAACACATCGACCATTTAGATAACAACCCATTTCACATTTAAGATCATCAACAAGATCTTCACAAATAATATTTTGATCATCACAAACACAACCAATAGGACATTCAGTTGAATCAATAATTTCAGGATCAACAACAGTACTTAACTCCCGAACCCTAGAACAACCAGGTTGCTCAAAACTCCAAACACTTCCAGTTCCATCATTATGACTTACCTTACATACTTTTTGGTTTTCATAGTTATAGCCCGCCCATACTTGCTCATAACCAATATAACCATAAAGAATGTCATCATAACCTAAATTACATTGAGTAGCGTCTACAACACAGTTATAATCTTCTCCAGTTATACAAGCACCATCCTTACACCCATTACTACATTCGGTGATAACATTATCAATACAATCATTTCCACAACAGATCCATTCAAGAAGATGAGTTCCAGTACTACCAAGAATTCCTCCTCTATCTGAATCATCATAAGTTAAACAAGAATCTGTCCCATTAGTTTCATCAGAACCACCTAATTCATCTATATTAATTTTACCTTTAAGATAATAGTTTAAACCCCCATCACTATCTGTACAAATATCAACAACAGTTGGTTCAACAGGCTTTATAACTTCATCAGCAGACCTTACAATAATCTTGTAATACCCTGAATTATCTACAATATACTTATCACAAATAGCAAAATTCAAAGGAACAGCCTTATCAAGTTTAAACTTTACTCTATATTCATGATTAAAACTATATTGAGGAATAAGATCTAAATAGTCTGTAATGGGATTTCCATTTAAACAAAGTAAGAACGGATCCTTAATATAAGGGTCTACAATAGAAACTCCGTCTCCAGATTTATACACATATAATACATCAGAATAATGTGTTCCTGCAGACTGACCAAATCCAGATAAATCTAAAACAATATTTCCATTATATAAATTCTTTGAACCAGCAGGTCTATTAACTCCATTATCTTTAATAGAAACATCAATTATTTCAATTTCTTCTTCACTATCTACAACTTCAGCTAAACAAGCTCCTGCAGAGCAAACAGTTCCAGAATACCAAGCACCACAATTACTAATAGCACTTACCTCACAAACACCTTGAACACAATGCCAATCTCTAGCTGCTTGACCAGTAGAACCCGCACATTCATCTTCATGAACACCATAAGCATCTTCACAATAACCTGAAGTTAAATAATCTATTCCATCATCAGAATCATAACAACCCTCTCTCTCAGTTACTTGAATACATGCACCATCCATACAACCATTTGGACATTCAATAAAAACACTAGAATCATAATCATTATCAGTACAATAATATTCATAAACTCCACAATATGAATCTCCTATCCCTGGCATATCCTTACTACAACTATCTGTAAGAGAACCATCCGGAGTATCTTTAGACCTACTTACATAACAAGAATCAGTAGCACCAACATGACTCATCGAAAAAGTAGTTCCTTTATTATACTCATCCTTTCCCCTATCATCTTCAACACATATAGGATCTAAAGAATTTCCTTCTACACATCTTCCAGCTCTACAAATTTCCCCCTCACTACAAGAATGTTCTTCTATAAGACACTCATTATCTCCACAATAAGCTTCATTTAAAATTCCTTCTCTACCAGGAAGATAAGAACAATAATCAGATTGTCCCCCTTGCTCAAAATTACAAGTTCCATGAACCGAATAAATATTTCCCCCATCACTATCTGCACACTGCGCACTAACAAAACTGACCATTAATATAAACATCAAAACAATCATTATTTTTTTCATTTTAAATTTCCTCCAATATTATGAGATTTTCTCATTTTTTTAATATTTAAACCTCGTGATAACTTCAAACTAGATTAAACCTTTAAACCAATCAATAATAACAACTAAAATTGGCCTATCATAAACCCTAACATAAAACTCTTCTTCTTTACTAAACTCCTTCCCTTGACTAGTGTAATCTAAAGAGATAATTACACCCTCATTCAAATCACTACCCTTAACAGGAACTTCAATCTTATGTGAACCATCTATATAAGAAATATTCAAAGCTCCAATCTTAGAAATATCAAGATGAACATTCTCTACAAGTATATCAGAAACCAATACAAAACTTAAAATTCCATTCTCTTTATAACTAATATTCTTAGGTTTAAAATTAACAATATTCAACTCAGGGATTCTAATAACCTCAATAGGAACTTTAGAAACTTTAACAAAATCATTGTTTTGGGCAACCACATCAACATCTTTACTCGCTTTTAACTTAAAGATAAAACTAAATTCTTTCTGCTTAGAAATACCAAAATTAGAGAATTCTTTGCAATCATTTCTCACACAAACTTCAAAATGATCAATCAAAACATTCCCCTTATTTTCAATAAGGCATTTTAACTCAACACTCTCATTAGAATAATAACTATCTTTTATAGGCTCACAATCTAAATCTAAATTTTCAAAAACTATTTTCTCCTCAATATTTTCAAATCTAGCAACATCTTCTTGAGCTTTAGCTAAACTATAATATTCATAATTTTCACCGTATTTAACTAAATCAAAATCACTACCCCCAAAGCTAGAGTTAACAACAAAATCCGCAGTGTAAATATACCCCTTTTCTAAATCTTCAGGAGTCTTAATTATCCAATAAACCTTTTTTTCTTCACCAGGTTTTAATAAAATATGCTCTACATTCTTATTTAATTCAGAAGGTGCTTGAACAGCATGGACACTAACAGGTAAATAATAATCTTCCAAATTTTTAACAGTAACTTCAACAGGTATTGCACTATCAAAATCGACTTCATCAACTAAAGCATCAACATCTAACTTAACTTTCTGATCAATAAATCCATAAGGCTTAATTAAATCAACTTCTATATCCACATCATTAGCTTTAACTTGAACATCAAAAGCCCTCCAGTTATAAGCAATTGAACTCTCTCCAGAATCTATACTCTCTTGTAGTTTAATATGGCTTACATCAATCCAACCAAATTGTCCATATGTAACATCAAAAGGAATCCAACCATAATCTGGGAAATAAACTTCTGCCCAACCATGCCCTCCAAAATCTCCATTCAAATTAGTATAAGCCACCCCAGAAACAAACCTTGCAGGAATTCCAACAGATCTACAAAAAGAGATAAAAAGATTAGTTAACTCATCACAAACTCCCTGCTTATTATCTAAAACCCAACTAGAACTTTGAACTGCTTCAGCAGTAGTTGAAGTTAAATTATATTCAATATTATCTTTAACCCACTTACCCAATTTAAAAACAACCACATACATATCGTCTTCGCCTTTTACAATTTCATTAGCTTTGGCTTCAACTTCATAAGTCAAATCAATTTTTCCAGAGTCTTGTAAGTAATCATCAAAGCCCTCTAAACTCTGTAATGGGAAATGAATCTTTTTTTTCACTTCATCCATTAAATTAAAAGTCTGAATATCTGAATCCAAAGAAATCATAATTTCTGGTTCATGGATATTATTCCATTCAAAAGCTATCTCCTCACCAACATTATGTTTTCCACTAGGACTTACATAAACATCCATTCTTTCAACAAACTGACGCTCATCATTTCGAGGAAAATAATCTAAATCCGCATGTAACTCACTTAATCTAGAACCAGAACCTCCATACTCGATGTTTAGATAAGTATTTAAAATTAAATTTGTTTTCAAAGATTCATAAACGCTATAATCCTCTTGAGCACTAACAAAACTGGCTAATAAGATAATTAAGATAATCACACTCTTTTTCATAATCAAAATCAAACTAAGTAACTATTTAAAACTTTTGAACATAATCTTTAAATACTTTAACAAATAATCTAAATCAATGAAAATACTTACAGAATATGAAGCCGAAGAGTTCTTAGAAAAAAACAAGTTTCCAGTTGTAAAGAGAAAACTAACTAAAAAACCAGAAGAAGTAAATTTACCTTTCCCTGTAGCATTAAAAGTAGCTTCTAAAAACATCCTACATAAATCAGAAACAGGTGGAATAGCCCTAGATCTAAGAAATAAAGAAGAACTACAAAAAGCTTACAAAGTAATCCAAGAAAAAACTAAAAAATATAATCCAGAAGGCATTCTAGCTCAAGAATATATTAAAGGTCAATACTTAATTGTAGGTCTTAAAAAAGATGAAACTTTTGGTCATGTTTTAGCTCTAGGTACAGGCGGAATTTATACAGAGATCCTAAAAGACATAACCTTCAGAGTTTTACCAATTAAAAAAGAGGATATTCAAGAAATGATAAAGGAACTTAAATCATATCCTATTCTAAAAGGTGCAAGAAACAACAAAGAAATTAATTTCAAAGAGCTAGAAAAAGTACTTTTATTAACATCAGAACTAGCAAAAAAATACCCAGAAATAAAAGAGCTAGATATTAATCCTTTAATTGTAAATTCTCAAAAAGCGATAGTTGCAGATGCTAGAATTATTTTCGAGTAAGCTTTTCCAACTTTTTAACTCTCTTCTCTAACAACATAAACTCTTCTTTATTCTCCAAATCAAAAACCCATTCTAAAAATAATAAAGAAGGAAAAACAATTAAAAAAGTCAAAACAAAACCTTCAGCAGATAACCTATAAACCTGAGTAAAATCAACATCAAAAAACACTCCGTGAATAATCAAACTTTAGTGTTTTCTGTGTTAGCTAGTTTAGGTTTCAACAATCTTACGTTTTACAGATTTCATCCTTTAACTCCTAAATAAAACTGAACTATAACAAAGAACAGATGGAATAAAACCATCGCAGCTGCTTCTTTACGACTAATTCCCCCTTTACCAACAAAAGTAATAAAGAAGAATGCAATTACCACTAAAAACGCAGCACTAACAGCAAACAAAAGAAAGTCAACAGCAATAGGAGAAATAACAGCAGCAACTCCTAATACTAAACTACTATTTATAGCTACAGAACCAATAATATCTCCAACAGCTAAATCTCCTTCTTTAGATTTAACAGCTTTCAAAGAACTTATAATTTCGGGCAAAGCAGTACCAATACCTAAGATAACTAAACCCACAATGATAGCAGGAATTCCTAAATCAAAAGCTAAAACTTGAGAGTACTCAACACTTAAATTAGCACCCAAATACAAAAATCCAAAAGCAACAAGAGCAAAAAACAAACTCATCAAGAAACTTTTAGTATCTACTTTCTCCTTAAACTCACCACCCATCTTACCTGATTTCATTAAAAGATAAGTATAAGCAACAAAACCTAAAATAAGAATGATACCATCTATCCGACCTAAAACATTATCAATACCAATTAAAAAAACGGGTAAAACAACCAAACCAAACATAATCCAAGTATCTCTATTAACTGTTTTAAGGGTAGTCTCAATCTTACCAACAAACAAACCAGCTAATCCTAAAGCTAATGTCATATTAACAATATTCGCACCAAAAACATTACCTAAAGCAATAATCGGACTTCCAGCTAAAGCAGAGGTCACAGCAATAAACAACTCAGGAATAGAAGTACCAACAGCCAACACAAAAAAACCAATAATAAAAGGACTTAATTTTAAATAAATACCAATCTTAGTCAAACTTTTAATCAAATAAATAGCACCACCTGCTAACATGGTCAATCCCAAAAGAAACCATAACATATTCCAGATTATCATATTAATTTTTTCAACCTCTCGATAAATACACTATAGTCCTCCTTAATAAAGTTACCTCCACAAGCATGTTCATGTCCCCCAACTCTTCCGTTTAAACCTTCAGAAGCTTTAGCAAGGATAGGCAACAAATTTAACTTAGGCGCCCTGATACTTATTTTCATTTCTGAAGTAGTTTCACGAGCAATCACTGTAACCTTATTAGGATTTTTATGCATAACCTCATTACTCAGCTCAGAAGTAAAACTATATTTCTTACCAACATAAGTAAAATTAATTAGTTTACTCTTAGGATTAATATTTTTTAAAGCCCGAGAAAGTAAATCATCATAATGGTTCTCAACTCCTTTAGAAACTTTAAAAATGAACTTACCTTTAGAACTCTCTTGATTTAAAATTTCATAGGGACTTTCAATACTTCTTAAAACACCAACTGCTTTACGAACATCAGAGGTATTACCCTTTAAGATAAAACTAAAGATCCTAACCAATTTCCCAACTTCAGTTTCATAATAACCTTTCCCAGGATCTTTAATCTTAACATCAAACATGCCCGGATATTCTTTAACAAACTGTTTAGTAAAAGCAGGTATCCTCCAATCAGCAACACTTCCAACCATTGCTAGCCAAATCTTACCTTTAGTAATCTGATAACATAAACTTGTACAAGAATCTTTATCTCCTCCCGGATAATTCATAGAATTATAATATTTTACACCTTTTCTTTTCAATAAAGGATGATGATCCACCCAGATTATAGGTACATTAAGCTCATCAATAAATTCTTGACTAACAATAGGCATATCTAAAATGAAAACATAATCAGGATTGTACTCAGTGACTTTTCTTAAAAAAGGAGTATCTAAGATAGGTAAAGCTTTAACAAATACCCCTCTTCCTCTTTGTAAATAGTCATCAAATAATAAATAACTACATAAACCATCACAATCATCATCATAAAAAATAAGAGGATTCTCACTCTTATCCATATATCCTTTTATTGCCTTAATATCTTTATCCTTTAACATTGTATTTATTAAACACCTCATTTATTTGCATATCATTCCAACCAGCATTCTTCAACTCCTGCCTAATCTGCATACCTGTTTTACCAGAAGATACAGCATTAGTAATATAACCTCCAATAGGATCTTGAACAGGTTGGGCACTTTGTAAACTTCCAAAGAAGTCTTCTTTCTTATCTTCCATTTTAATATCATTTTCAATTTTAGGTTTTCTTTTAAATTTCTCTTTTATCTTATCACCAAATTGATAATAAACCAATCCTGCTCCACAAAGCAGTATAATCACAACTAAAGCACCAACAACCAAACCCATATTACTTTCTTGAAGAACACACATTCCCTCTACACACTCTTCATCATTCAAACATTTGACATCATTAGGACAATTACTGCAATCCTCTCCAACATCTTTTTTACCATCCCCACAGATAGGAGGATTAACAGTAGTGGTTGTAGTAGTAGAATCAATATCATTAACAGTAACATACCATATTTTTTTAGCAACTAACTCTCCATCACTTACCTCAACTTTTATTTCATAAGTCCCAGGGATACTCTCTATATAAGTATAACTATCTCCTACACCTCCATATATCACCTGTCCATTTTTATACCATCTCACCGTCAAGGTTTGATTATCCAAATCAGTCTTAGAGATGGTAAAAGTTTTATTTTCTCCTTTATCCATCATCAAATTCATAAGCACTGGACTATAATAAGCAATAATTGGAGCATTGTTTCCATTATTTGATATAATCAAACTAATTGAAGTAGTGTTATATAATTTACCATCATAAGCAGAAACAGGAATTCTATATGAACCACTTGAACTTACATTCACCCGAATCTTAAGACTAGAAACATTTACAGTTAAAATAATTCCAGAAGCATTTAAGCTAACATTATAAGTTAAAGCATCATTCTCAACATCACTAAAATAATCACCAAGCGTGATAGTAGTTGAACCTCCTTGAGATAAAGTTACATTAGGAATCTTTGAAAAACGTGGAGCATCATTCACAC
Source organism: Candidatus Woesearchaeota archaeon (assembly GCA_964447685.1). Classification (GTDB taxonomy): domain Archaea; phylum Nanobdellota; class Nanobdellia; order SCGC-AAA011-G17; family CAYUTI01; genus CAYUTI01. Next base: position 188,231 of record CAYUTI010000001.1, on the reverse strand, counting down.
AACTTACATTTAATCTAAACTGATTACTAGAATTACACAACAAACCAGAACAACCCTGTATTACAACATTTTCAATTCCACAATAATCTTCTTCAGCAGTTAAATCAACTTTAAAATTACTCTTAATAGATACAATTGTAGAATCATTTCCTGAAGCCTTATAACTTATAGAAGAAGGACTAAAATAAGTAGCTAAGTCAATTGCATTTTCTAAAGAAGAATCCTCTGTCCAGTTAAAATTAGGAATAGTTCCAGTAAAAGCAGGGGCAACAACATTCACTTTAAATGTACGATTAGAAATTGCAAAGGTGAAAAGCTCATTACTCTGACTTTTAGCAAGACAATTCCATTTATACATTCCATTAGGAATACTAGCATAAGTAAACGAAACATCTGATCCAGTTTTAGTTTCTTTAAAAACAATATCATTAGTTGTCGCAGTAACATTAGTATACAAAGAAAGATCAGCAGGACTATCACCACTTGCACTACACCTAAAGATTATAGTATTAGAGGTGGTATTAACAGAAGCATCCGCAGGAGAAGTCAAACTAACATCTAAAGCAACCACTGAACTCATTAACAAGAAAAACATTAAAATAAATTTCTTCATTTCTTCTCCCCCAATAGTTTTTTCATGAAAAGTTCAATTCTTTTAGAAAGCATAATAGCATTTTCATTACAGTACTTCTGAAATTCATCATAAATATCCTCATCTATACTCAAAGTTACTTTTTTATTCGCCATAACTAAAGTTCAAAACACACTTCTACTATTTAAAGATTTCTATACCCCTACAAATACATACAAAGAAATACAAAAGTTTTTAAAAAAAACAAAACAATATAAAACCTTATGGAACTTTATCAACAAATCATTTTATACATTCTCTTACTAATAGGACTATATATTTACGTTAAAACATCAAAAATCACAATAAATAACAAACCTATTATACCAGCAAAATATAGAATATCTTTAGCAGTTCTATTTCCATTAATAATCATTCTAGCAATTATTTTTAGTACTTTTATTATAGCTCTAGCTTTAGCAATAGTAATAATTATAGGATTATTAATCCTATTTCAAAAAATAAAAAGAAAGATTTAATGCAATCTTCTTTTATTAGCTCTTAAACTTGGTCTTACTTTCTCAGCACCTTTACCTTTATTTCTAAGGCCTCTAGATTTCTTACCTGCAGAGGTTAAGCCTCTATAAACTCTTCCTCTATGTTGTTTATCACAAATCCAAGCTAAATCTTTATCTTTTCTGATTACAGGATGATATGGATCAACCAAAATAACTTCATACCATTTGAAGATACCATCTTCTGCAACATAGTAAGAATTTAAAACTTCGAAATTATGAAACTTCTTATTAGCTCTTTCCTCAGCAATTTGCTTATAGTTTTTGCTAACAATCTTCTTTCTTCTTCTAGCTTTACTTCTTCTACCTTTCTTAATAAGCTCTCTTTGTCTTCCACCTCTCTTAACTCTAACTCTAACAACTAGAATTCCTTCTTTAGCTTTGTAACCTACGCTTCTAGCTCTATCCAGTCTAAGAGGTTTATCAACTTTAACAATAGAATCCTCTCTTCTCCACTTTATTAAACGAGAAGTCCACAACTCTTTATTCTCTTTGGGCCTTTTCCAAGCCTCTCTAATGTACTTATATGCTCCCATTTTATATAGCCTCCATATTATATATTTAACAAGGATTCAGGTAAGCTTATACCCACATCTCCTAATAGAACTAATAAAATAGCCATTTATAAAGCTAACGTTCTTAAAAAAACAAGAAAAATATACTACTTAAGCCATTAACCACAAAACTAGCCAAAAAGTCAGAAGTTAACAATACTAAGCTAAAAACAACCAGTCTACCTGCACTAATGCCCCACTCTCTCCAAATTAAATACTCTATATTCTTAACTCTATTATAACCTTTAGCACAGAAAGGCACATCCATTAAAGCAAAACTAACATCTCCTGCAGCAGTAATCCAAAAGACCTGCATAATACTTTTAACAAAATATCTAAAAAACCAACTTACACCCATAATAACCGAGCTATACCTAATTATCTTATCGCCATACCCCTTAGTCAATCTTCCAGCCAATAAAACAGAAAAGGCACTTAATAAAAATATTATAGAGGCTAAACTTCCCAGATTTAAATAATTTTTAAGAATCACAAAAACAAATAAAGGCCACAAAATCATAGCACATGAATGCCTCGTACCATAAGCAAAAAAAGCTAGAAAATTTCTAAGACTAAAAGATTTAATAAGGCTCATAAAACTAAAATCATCTTTCATTCCTCCATCTCCGCTCATAAATAAAGGGATAATACTCACAAACAATAAGAAAGCAACAATAATGAATAAAGTCTTAAAACCAAAAAAGTAAGTTAAAATTAAACCTCCTAAAAAAGGAGCTAAAACATTAACAATTAAAGATAAAGCAAACCATAAACCTACCTCTTCTCCCCTATGATTGTGATCACTACATTTAACAAAGTCTAAATGAAAACTTAACCAAAAAAGAGCATCACTCAAACCACCAATAAATGCAATCCAAAGATAACTAAAACTAACATACTCAAGACTAAATAAAAGTAAAAAATATATAATCAATAAGGGAATACTTATAAGTATCGTATGTTTATATCCTATTTTATATATGCTTTTAGCAGCAAGAGGTGTAAATAATATAAAAGAAATAAAGAAGACTAAATAAAAATGCATTACCTGTTGTAAAGTAAAACCTAACTCGTTATATAGATAAAGAGGAATAAATATCCCAATCAATCCTAGAGCCATAGTTCTAATTGTAATGGATAAGTAAAACTCTGTCAACTCTCTTTTCAAATTAAAATGCCACAATTGGAAATGACTATGCATGATAAATAAAAAAAAGAGATACTATTTATTTCTTTCTCTTTTTAACATTCTTCTTAGGTTGTTTTTTTGTTTTATTATTAAGATTTTGTTGATTCATTTGAACAAATTCTTCCTGCTTCATCTTTCTTCTAATATACTCAAGAAGAGCGAGTAGTAATAAAATCAATAATAACCCAATAAGGTATTTCCACCAATTTCTTCCAAAATGGGAATCTGCTACACAACTCTCATTCTCAACAGGTTCATTTTCTACAGTACCACACAAATTAGTTTCAATACAATCTCTAGTATGAACACTATTTATGCACTCAGACCAATCTCCACACTCCCAATTCTCAACACAAACCTCTTCAATCTCCTCAGTACTTCGAGGAGCAACTACACAAGTTTGTTCCAAAACAGGTCTATCTCTAGCATTACTACAATGATTCAAATCCACACAAGTTCTAGTTTGAGTTCCATCAGCACAAGTCTCCCATCTATAACAACTCCAAGAAGGATTACAAGTACGTGAACCACCTCCTCCTCCACCAGAACCACCAGTAGTACCAGTAGTACCAGGGATAACTTCACAAGCATCACCTATTGCATCTCCCAAACTCACCCAATCTACAGAATAATCTACACCTCTAGTTCCTGCAACAGAAGGATTAATATCCACTAAAGCGAAATAATCTGAACCAGACCTAACATCCTCAACTGGTAAAATGATAGTAGTTATCAAAGTAGTTCCATCAGCATAAACTCTAAGTATATAATTATTATTTAATCGACTAATTTCAAAAGTATACTCTTTAGTAAGATCCAAATCAAAAGCAGATGGATAACCAGTAATAGATCCATAGCTCACCCATTTCTTTTGAGAATTATCCCAAAGCAATACAGAACCATCTTCTTTATGATAAAGAATTACTCCCTTATTTTGATTAACCGCAATATCATAAGCCGCATAAAAGGAAATCTTATAATTAGCATGAGAAGGATATGCTGTAGATTCAAAAGGTAAAATATTATTTAACAAAGATCCTAATCCCATAAAGTAATCTAATCCAGGACCTAAATCTTGGATATTCTTAACATTCCATCTAAGCTGATATTCTGAAGGAAGTGCTTTCTCGGAATATAGATACATCTTCAAATTTTGTTCTATCAAAGAACCATCTACTAAAATTATTCCACTTTCAACATTCAAAGCCTCATCAGATATAAGTTTAAAAGGATAACTTGAACCTACTGCTTCTGCACTTAGATATTCTGAAGTTCCATCAAAGTTTTCTAAAGTATCAATATTCTTTTGATCAACATTAACGGACTCAGGACAATTATCATAATAATCAAGTATAGAATCCAAATCTTTATCACAGACTTCATCAATCTCCCCATTCTGATTATTATCAAGACCATCACAAATTTCAGCAATACAATCTTCTGGGCAATTACATTTATTTTCATAAGCCTCATCACAAGCCCCATCCCCACAATTCAAACAAATGTGAGTATCTAGCCCACTAGAAGTAAACAACTCACATTCATCTCCAACAACCTTTGCATTAGATTTTTTAACTAAATCCCCACAACAATCAACATCAAAAGAAGTTGCTTCTCCAAGATTCTTGCACCCTTCTTCAGAAACAATTTCGAAAGGAAGACATACACCGTCCTGGCAAGCACCCTCACAAAGAACTTGTTGAGAAGCCACAGCTCCCTCTAAACAATAACCTTCTAACACATACTCTTGACCTAAACTATTTCTACTACAAGAATCAGGTTCACATAACCCTCCCTTACAAACCTCACCAAACTCATCTATATTAATACCCTCATCAGAATCTGTACAAGGAGCACAATAAAATGGATCATCAATTAAACCATCACAATCATCATCAACACCATCACAAGAAGTATCAGCTGTAACAGGAGTACCTTCTACACAAGAATCTACTTCAAATCCATCTATACATTCTAATGAACCAGATGAAGCACAAGCACCTATTCCACAAGTAGTTGGAGCAGTAACATAATCTTCATCAGCTACTCCATTACAATCATCATCAATATTATCACAAGAAGCATCATCTAATGAGGCTCCAGCAAGAGGATCACAAGTATCTCCTAACCACTCACCAGCACTACAAGTTTCTATACCTGTATTACCACTACAAGCACCAACCCCACAAGTAGTTGGTTGAGTCAAAGACTCATCTACTATACCATCACAATTATCATCAACATTATTACAAATTTCAACGCCAGGAATACCAGTTGAACAGAAAGTTTCAACACCTGCTACACAACTTGAAGCAGCATTATCTACAGCACAAGCTCCAGGTAAGAAGCAACTCTCATCAGCAACATAATCTTCATCTGTTAAACCATTACAATTATCATCAACATTATTACAAGAAGCATCAGATGGAGCAGGAGAACCAGGTACACAAGAATCTACTTCAGATCCACTTATACACTCTAATAAACCAGATGAAGCACAAGCACCTATTCCACAAGTAGTTGAAGTAACAATATAATCTTCATCAGCTACTCCATTACAATCATCATCAATATTATCACAAGTAGTGTCAGCTGGAGCAGGAGAACCAGGTACACAAGAATCTACTTCTTTACCATTTATACATTGTAATGAACCAGTCGCGCTACAAGCACCTATTCCACAAGAAGTTGATTGGGTTAATGATTCATCAATTAAACCATCACAATCATTATCAACACCATCACAAACTTCAGTAGCACCAGGATGTATTAAAGGATCATAATTATTACAATCTCCTACCCCCAACTTGGTAGGTAAATCAAGAGCCGCACAAATATTATTCATTTGAACACCAATCAAATAAGGATAATAACCATCATTATCATGATCATAACAATATTCTTCACAATTATCATCAATCTTACCATCACAATTAGCATCCGCTGCGTCTCCCATATAATAACAACCTTCTTCAGTAGCCTTAGCAAAAGGATCACAAGTATCTACTTCTACACCCCCTTCACAAATAAGCCAACCTAAAGTACCTAAACATATACCTTTACCACAAGTAGTTCGAGTGTTTACATAACCTTCATCAATTGAACCATCACAATCATTATCCACACCATCACATACTTCAGTAGCACCAGGATGTATTAAAGGATCATCATCATTACAATCATCCCCATCAAAATAAGGATTAATAAAACCATCTCCATCTGCATCCAACTCAATTCCACCCTCAATCATAACAGGGGTATCAGATAATAAATTAAAAGTTGTAACATTTCTAGGATTCCAATCAACTTGAAGAGTAAAATCATCCTTATAATTAACCTTATCAAAAGTTACATCTAACTCAACATAACCCTTAGAGTTTGTAACGCCATCAAATAATAAATTTTTATTTTTATCATAAATTTTTACAGTTGCTCCAGCAACTAAATTTTCTTCACCATCATAAACAAATAAGGGATAAGATCTTATTACAGAAGTTTGCTCACCAAAATAGACTCTACCTAACTCTTTATCTAAAATAGTTACATTACCCTTAATCACAACATTATCAATATCTGAAATTACTTGAGGAGGCAAGCCTATTGCAGGAACTCCAGTCCATCCAGAATAATTAGTATCTCCTAAATGTCTAAAGGTATAAACCGTAGAGTTTGTGAATGTAATCGAAGCAGAATCTAATAGCGTCAATCTAGTAAGTGGACCTTTCATACTTAACTGATCAACAATAGCTGTTCCTCTATCAATTATTATGAAATCAAATAGAGTAGTATTAAAACTTCTTAACAAAGCATCATCCTGCACAGAAAAATGACCCATTGCAGAATTGTTTACTTGAGCATAATCATTATCTAGAACACTTGCTTTAATATTATTAAACACTACATTATCAAGATTGAAGGAAAAACCGGGTCTAGAAGTAATAAAAAAATTAGAACCTGATAAAGCTTTAGCTTGAACAAGATTATTTATAATGTAATCATATCCTGCTTGACCAACAAAAGGTGTTCCAGTAATAGCAGAGGGTATATTGATTCCAAGATATAATTGCGAATCAGATATACTTAATTCCCTACCAACTCCAGGAGTAATAAGTACAAAATGTTTCTGGTGAATATCTGTAATAGGAGAAACTGAATTTATTATGTTTACAGAAGAATCACTAACTAACCAAAGTCCATTAAATTTAGAGTTATCGATTAAAACATTTGAGTCCGCACCAGCGACAGAAATTAATCCAACTCTACTACCCTTAATATTTAAATAAGAACTCTCTTCTGTAGTAATTTCTGCGGGAATTGATAAAAGTTTAGTATTATCGAAATATAAATTTTTTGTAGATCCTTCCACCAAATGACCTGTCAAATATTGATTCTCAATAAGATTATTTACATTAAGTGTTTCACCTACGGAAGATGCAAAACGTAACTCATCAACAAAGGAATTAGTAAACGATAAAATAACATTTGTTGCATAACCTATATGCGGCCTATATATATAAGAGTTCAGGAAATCAACTTTTGCAGAGTCCATTATCCAAGCATGTTGTATGGCTCCCGACCTAACAAGAGGTTTAATTACACTGTCTTGAATAGTCACAACTGCAGAATTTCTAAATACCGGAACACCCAATATATTTGCTGAATTAATTAAAGCTGTTGAAGTACCTCCAATTTGAAAATTTTCATTATCACATAATTCATAACAACCTACATCAAAATTATTTAGTGTATAATCACTAGTACCCTCAACATAAATAGAATGATTAGTATAATCATTTTCACAAACTACATTTTGATCAGTATAAGTCGTAATTCCTTCTTCCTTAGAAGTATCACACTCAACAGTAGATGAACTAACCTCTGAAGGATTAACCTCTACATGTTTTAAGAATTCATTATTTGTTTCATCAGTCTCCTTAATAATATTATCCGGATCAGCAACAACTCTAATATCAAAAACACCTTCTGGTCCCACTAAATCATTAAAAGCAATAGTGTTAACAATACCTGGAACTAAATTAAGACTTATTCTTCCATTATAAACATTATTAACATAAGAATCAAAATTAATAAAAGACGCAGAAACTCCGTCATAAGCTATATCTATAGAACAACTATAAGGTTCCCCGCTATATAAAATTTCTGAATCACAAGTTATAGCATCAATTCTCAAATCTAAAAGATAATCACAAAATCCATCAAGACCACAAACACCATCACCACAATCTGCATCACTCAGACACATTGTACAATCAGAATCACAAACTTCATCTAAATCACAAACACCATCACCACAAATAAATTCATTAAGAGGGATAGTTACGCATATTCCTTGTTCAAGATCACAAACTTCATCAATCTCACAATCTTCATTAATCGTACAAGGTCTATCAGCACAACCAATCATAAAAAGCATTACAACAACTAACAATAAATACCTCTTTTTCATAACAATTATAACAGTATAGTAATATATAAATATTTCTAAGTTCTAAAAATAACAAATGAACTGTGCAATTTGTAAAGGTAAAGGTTTTTGTGGGAAATCTTGTAGAATATTAAACCAAATTAAAGAGTTCTCTCCAAAAATAACAACCGACTTTTCAGGAGCTTCACCTCCAGATATTTTTGTGGGAAGATTCAATTATCCCAACATCAACACCGGAATTTTAGCACCAACAAACCATAATGACTCAAAAGAATTAAGTTCTCCAGAAGAATGGTTTAAGAAAAACCTAAGCATAGAAAACATTCTAGCAAAAAGAGGTTCATTGATATATTCAAGATTCCAAACCAATATCAAAGAACAACATAACAAACTACTAATGACAATGCAAGAACTAGCAATGGCTCAAAAATCTTGTTCTACAGAATTCAAATTAAAGAAAAAACCAATTATTAAAATTGACCTAAATTCAAGATCGCCTCCAATTGGTAATCCAGCACCTCTACAAAGAGCAATCCTCCAAGAAAATCCAAAAATACCCCAAAGAATAGATTCTATAGTCAATGAATCAGATTACAAAGCAGTAGACTCGATGATTGATTTACATAAAAGAAACTACTCAATCACTTCAATAATAAAATTATTATCTGCAGGTTTATTAGGAGTAAAAAAACAAAGAAAACTAACTCCAACAAGATGGGCAACTACAGCAGTAGATTCAAATCTAAGTAAAAACCTATTAGAGAATATAAGATATAATCCTTGGATTAATGAATTTCAGGTTTTTTCAGGAGAATATGTAGGCAACCATTATGAAATTTTATTGATTCCGAGACAGTGGTCTTTCGAAGTAATTGAAGCTAAACTCTCAGGCTCTTGCTGGAATCAAACTCAACAAGAAGCATTTATTATGAAAGATTATGAAACTATTTATAATAGGAAAGATTATGCCTCAGAAGTTACAGGCGCTTATTATGTAAATAGATTAGCAGTAGCAGAATACTTAACAAAAATTAAAAGACAAGCTTCAGTTCTATTCCTAAGAGAAGCAAGAGAAGAATACTGGGCACCTTTAGGCGTAGGAATATTAAGAGAAGTTTCTAGAGCAGCATTTACCAAAGTTCCAAAGAAATTCAATACTCTCCAAGAAGCTTTCCAAGATATCCAATCCAGGCTTAAATTACCAATAACAAAATTCATAGAACAATCCCAATTATTAAAAGATTATAATGAACAAAAAACACTTTTGAACTTTTCATAAGCTTTAAATACCTTCTTTAAAATAATTATAATAATGATAGAAATCTTACAATACCCAATAATCTTCGGACTATTTTCAATAGCAGAAATCTTATATTTAGTGATAACTAGCTTAGTAATAGGTTATATTTTCACAGGATTATTCACACCAAGAATAAAAAATGCTTATGATTACCTTAACCCAAAAAGATTTGACATGAGAGATTTCAAATTCGCAGTTCTAATAACAGCCCCTGCAGTAATCCTTCATGAACTAGCTCACAAATTCACAGCAATGGCTTATGGTTTACCAGCAGAATTTCATATTTCAGTTTTCGGACTAGGTATTGGAGTTTTCCTAAAACTAATTGCAGCACCTTTTATTATAATAGCACCAGGTTATGTTTCTATTCCAGGTGTAACAGATCCATCAGCATTAGCACTAATAGCTTTTGCAGGACCTTTAGTAAACTTAATCTTATGGCTAGGTTCAAGACAAATACTTAAAAGCAATTATAATCTTAAAAGAAAAACTCAAACAGCTTTAGCATTAACAGCAAAGATAAATATGATACTATTCTTTTTCAACATGATCCCGCTTCCACCATTTGATGGATCAAAAGTAATCTCAGGATTATATCAACTTATTTTTTAGATTTTCTTTTAACAATTTTTTTCTTAACAGATTTTTTTTGAGAAGTTGGTTTTTTCTTAGAAGTTGGCTTTCGCTTAGAAGGAGTTTTTTTCTTGGTAGCTTGTTTCTTCGCCACTTTCTTTCCAGGCTTTTTCTTAGCAGGTTTTTTACCAGGTGTTTTTTTCTTAGCAGCTTTCCGTTTCTGAGTAGACTTTTTCTTAGGTTCAGCTTTAGCTTCTTCCAAAACAACATTAACTTTTTCCATCTCTCTATTTATTCTCCGAACCACTGCAGCATTATCTTCCTGCATTAATAAACTTCCACACTCATCACATCTATAATCCACTTCTAAAGCGTGTTGAGAATCCAATCTTATACACTCTTTAGGACAAACAAAGAAACAACAATTTTCCTCTTGTTTTAATTCCTTTTGTAGATTAGAAAGTTCTTTTTCTTTTTTAGAGATTAACAAAAGTTTTGATTTTTTTTCATCAAAAGTCCAATAATAAACATACCAGCCTTTTTTCTTATCTTTTTTACGAATACTGCTTACCAGATTATACTCGCCTAATTTATATAATAAATTACGAACATTGTTTATATTCAATTTAAGCTTATCAGCTAGTTTAAATTCAGAAATATCTTTCTTACCTCTTAATAATTTAACTAAAGGAAGCACATCTTTACCAATAATATCCCTTATTAAATCCTCAATAGCGTCAGTAGACCCTCTAGCCATTAATTACTCATGCTAATTAGAATTTAAAAAGCTTTCCTTTTTCTGGATGTTACCACACAAAAATGCTAAGAAAACATTTAATAAGGATTAGTTATTTATCTCTATCTAAAAGAGGTGAGATTATATGGGACTATTTTCCAAGAAAGATAAAGAAGAAAAAGAATTACCAAAATTAAAATTTCCAGAAGTACCAGATAATAAAGAAATTCCTACTTACGAATCATCAATTAAGGAAGCTGTTAAAAAAGAAGATTTTTCTGAAGAAGACTTTCCAAAGATAGAATCAAGACCAATAATGGAAGAAACACCTTTACCAAAATTCAGAGAAGAAGAACCAAAAATTCCAGCTTTACCTCCTATTGAAGATCATTTACCAAAATTACATAGAGTTGAAAGAACTCTAGAAAGATCAGAAACATTAAGACCATCAAATGAAGAAAAAGTTCTATTCATAAAAGTTGAAAAGTATGAAGAAGTAGTTGAAACTCTAAAGACTATTAAAATGCAAATTGCTGATGCAGAGAATGTAATTAGGAACTTAGAAGATTCTTACAAAGAAGAAGAAAGACAAGTAGCAGTTTGGAAAAATAATTTAGAACATATTAAATCTAAGATTATGGATATAGATAAAAAGCTATATACTATCTAAAATGAAGGAAGAAAATCCAATATTTGTTAAAATAGATTCTCCATTAACATTAAGAAAGGAACTTCTTGGAGTAAACGTAAAGATAATTGAAACACTTCAAAGATTTGATATGATAATCGAAGAACAAGAAGAAAAAGAAAAAACTAAAAGAAAACTAAATTCAGATTTAAATAAAATAAAAAGATCAATAAATGAATTAAAAAGGGAACTTCCAAAGTATGAAGAACCTAAAACAAAAATAGAAATCATTAAAGAACCTAAAAAGATTCAACACAAAGAAGTAAAACACACCGAAAACCATTCTTCTCATTTAGATAACGAGTTAGCTGAATTAAAAGCGAAGATCTCAAGTTTATAGCTTCAATCAAATTTAAAGCTTAAATAACCTATTTATATATGTTAAATCTACTAAATAAGTGATCAAAATGGATAAAAAAATAATAAGTCTAGGAATAGTCGCAATTTTACTAATAAGTTCAATCTTAGCAGGTTGCCAAGAAACACCTGTTGAAGACTCTGGTTTACAAACCTTCAAATCAGGTCAACAGCTACTTGACGCTTTAGAAGAAGCAAGAGATTCAAGAAACTCTGGTGGCTGGTTTGGAGAAGAAATGAAAGTTATGAGTTTAGAAACCACAGCTAGTGATGCAGCAGCACCTCAAGCTTCAGGAGACTATTCAGAAACCAATGTTCAGGTTCAAGGTGTAGATGAAGCAGATATCATCAAAACAGATGGTGAATATATCTATATTATAATGAATCAAAGATTAATCATAACTAAAGCAGATCCAAATGCAGAAATTCTTTATGAAGAAAACTTAGATTCTTTTGAACCAAGTGAATTATTCTTACAAGATGACAAATTATTATTAATTGGTTATTCAAATAACTATCATAAAAATCAAGGAAAACTTGTTCCAGATAATTATATTGAAAGACCTTTAACAGTTCAAATTTATGATATTTCAGATAAAGCAGAACCCGAACTAGTTAAATCACTAGATTATGAAGGTAACTATATCTCTTCCAGAAAAGTAGATGATTATGTTTACTTAGCATTCTCTACTTACCCAAGATATCGTGCAGAGCCAATCTTATGTGAAGAGGTTCTACCAAGAGTTTCAGAAGATGATGAAATAGCAATGCCTATCACAAAATGTACAGATATAAGTTATACTGAACCAATTCAAGCACAAGCATTCATAACTCTTACTTCAATTAATATAGAAAATGGAGATACAGAATCTGAAACAATCTTAGGTTCAGGCGGAGAAGTTTATTCTTCACTAAATAACTTTTATATCACCCAAGCTTCATGGCAGGGGTATTATATTTATGAGGGAAGTGAAGAAGTTACAACAGTAATTACAAGATTTGAAATAGATGATGGAGAAATAACCTACAAAGCAACAGGTTCAGTTCCAGGAACTATCTTAAATCAGTTCTCAATGGATGAATATGATTCAAATTTCAGAATAGCAACAACCATAAGAGGTTATTCAGAAAACAGAGATACTTCAGTAAACAATGTTTACATCTTAAATGAAGATTTAGAAACAATTGGATCCATAGAAGATATTGCTCCAGGAGAATCTATTTACTCTGCAAGATTTATGGGTGAAAGAGCATACCTTGTAACTTTCAAACATGTAGATCCACTATTCGTATTGGACTTATCAGATCCAGAAGACCCAGAAATTTTAGGTAAACTAAAGATACCTGGTTATTCAGATTATTTACATCCTTACGATGAAACTCATCTAATTGGTATTGGAAAAGAAGTTGATGAAAGTATCGATGCAGATAAAGTTCATACAGAAGGTGCAGTTTATTATACAGCAATTCAAGGAATAAAATTAGCTATCTTTGATGTATCTGATGTAGAAAATCCAATTGAATTACATAAAGAAGTAATTGGTGACAGAGGTTCAGATAGTCTTGCTGGTACAGACCATAAAGCTTTCCTATTTGATAAAGAAAAAGGATTATTAGTAATTCCTGTTCAAGTAGCAGAACTAAAAGAAGGTCAATCTAAGGGTGATCAAGGAGAATTTACTTTCCAAGGTGCATATGTTTATGACATCAGTTTAGAAGATGGTTTTGACCTAAGAGGAAAAGTAAGTCATATCGATGACGAAGAAACTTATGAAAAATCAGGTTACTATATGGACTGGAGATCTCAAATCCAAAGAAGTCTTTACATCAATAATGTATTATACACTCTTTCACAACAAAGACTTCAACTTAACGATTTGAACACTCTAGAAAGAATAGAAACTCTAGATTTTGAAGTTCCTGAAAACAACTATTATCCTTACTATGGCATAGAAGAAGCTATGGTAAGATAATTTTTTCTTTTTTTTATTCTTCTTCAAGGAATCTTATAAAACCTGAATAAGTAAAATCATAATGTTCATTAAGTTTCTCCAATAATCCATGACCTAAAGTTCCTTTTGGAAAGATTCCACTTTTCTCACACAATAAACTATAAACAACAAATTTAGTTTCTGGATATTTTTCTTTTAAAGAATCAACAGTTCTAAATTCATCACCAGATTCATGAATAATAACATACTCAAATAGTTTTTTATCTAATGCTTGGATAGCTTCAACTAAAGAATTTACATAACATATTCCTTCCCTAATTAATGCAGATATACTGCTTCAACACGAGACTTAATAGATTTCCCGTGCCAATACAAATCTTCAAGTAATAATATATCCATTTAATTTTCCTCTCAGAATAAGTTTTCTAAGGCACCATCACCTTTAACAAATCAAAGGAAAAAGGTTTATAAATTTTTCCAAAACCTTTAAAAAACCCTTTCTATAATCAAATAGCATGGAAAGACAAGAATTAATCAAAGCTTACTTAGACTTTTTCAAAAGCAAACAACACGCTATCATAGAGTCAGCTTCATTAATTCCAGAACATGATCCTACAGTTTTATTCACAACAGCAGGAATGCATCCCCTAGTTCCATTCTTAACAGGTCAACCTCATCCTTTAGGCAAGAGATTAGCAGATGTTCAAAAGTGTATAAGAACAGGAGATATTGATGAAGTTGGAGATAATACTCACTTAACTTTCTTCGAGATGTTAGGAAACTGGTCTTTAGGAGATTACTTTAAAGAAGAAGCAATTAATTTCTCATTCGAATTCCTAACTAAAGTTCTAAAATTCAATCCAGACAAACTATCAGTAACATGTTTCCAAGGAGATAAAGATGCTCCAAAAGACACAACTGCAGCAGGAATCTGGAAATCATTAGGCATACCAGAAGAGAGAATATACTTCTTACCAAAAAAAGATAACTGGTGGGGCCCAGCAGGAACAACAGGACCATGTGGACCAGATACTGAAATGTTCATAGACACAGGAAAAGAATCTTGTTCAAAAGAATGTAAACCAGGATGTTCATGTGGCAAGTACTTCGAAGTTTGGAATGATGTTTTCATGGAATTCAACAAAACAGAAAAAGGAACTTTTGAAAAACTAAAACAACAAAATGTAGATACAGGCATGGGTGTAGAAAGAACAATCGCTATGCTACAAGGAAAAAAGTCAGTCTACGAAACAAAACTATTCACAGATTTAATAGATGAAATAAAAAAATTAGCTAAGATTAAAAAAATAGAGAAAGAACAAGAAATATCAGTTAGAATTATAGCAGATCATCTAAGGGCATCAACATTCATTTTAGGAGATGAAAGAGGAATTCAACCTTCAAATGTAGATCAAGGTTATATCTTAAGAAGGTTTATCAGAAGAGCAATTAGACATGGAAGGTTATTGGGAATAGAAAAAGGCTTAACTCAACCTCTAGCAGAAATAATAATCAAACAATACAAAAAAACATACCCAGAACTAAACAATAATAAAAAATTCATTCTAGAACAACTAGCAAAAGAAGAAGACAAATTCCAACAAACAATAGAAAAAGGTCTAAAAGAATTTGAAAAACTTTCAAAAAATAATATCAACGCAAAAGACGCTTTCTTACTATTCCAATCATATGGATTCCCGCTAGAAATGACAATAGAATTAGCAAATGAAAAAAATATTAAAGTAGACCAAAAAGGTTTCCAAAAAGAATTCGAAAAACACCAAGAACTTTCAAGAGTAGGTGCAGAAAAGAAATTCAAAGGCGGTTTATCAGAAGCTTCAGAAATAACTTCAAAACTACACACAGCAACTCATATTCTAGGAGAAGCTCTAAGAAAAGTTCTAAAAGACCCAAACATCAAACAAAAAGGTTCTAACATTAACCCAGAAAGATTAAGATATGATTTCAATTTTGATAGAAAACTTACAGATGAAGAAGTAAAAGCAGTAGAAGATGAAGTAAACAAAGTTATAAAACAAAACTTAGAAGTAAAAAGAGAAGAACTTCCATTAAAAGAAGCTTTGAAAAAAGGAGCACAAGCAGAATTTGGTGCAAAATACCCTGAAAAAGTTTCAGTTTATTCAATAGGAAACTATTCTAAAGAAATCTGTATGGGTCCTCACATAACTAACACAAAAGAACTAGGTCATTTCAAAATTCTAAAAGAAGAATCTTCAGCAGCCGGAATAAGAAGAATTAAAGCAGTTCTAGAATAATTATTTCTTTCTTTTAATCAACAAATACAAAACAATTACAAACACTGCACCAATAAAAAACCATAATCCATAATTAGGAACAGCTTGAGTTACAAGAGTAGGGGCACATGTAGCAACTTCATCAACAGCACCACTAATTGCTGCACTTTCAACAATATTCTCAGCACTCTTAACAACAGCCTCTCTACCAAAATCATCAAAACTCTGAATACTAGCTAACCTACTATTAGCAACCCACTGAACAACAGCAGCTGCACCAGCACTCAAAACAAACAAAGGCAAAACCCCTTTCAATTTCTCTCTTAAACCAGTTACCCCTTTAGGAGCAATTACAACATATCGTTTAGCAATTCTATAAATATTAATCTCACGACCCTTATCACTCCATCTAAATTCTTTACTCTCAACTAAACCAGCCTTAACTAATTGTTGGATATTATAATGAACAGTACTAATAGGAATCTTAAGCTTCTCGGCAACTTCGCTCTCACTAGCCTCTTTAACACCACCTAAATAATCTAAAATCTTACGACTAGTGGAATTACCAATAACATCAGCTAATTTTTTAGCCTTATCCTCTTCCAATGAAACCAAAATAAATTTTTCAGACATATAAATTAAAGAAGATATTTCCTTTATAAACCTTATCTTAACTTCAAATTAATTAGAAGCCAAAGCTTTAATCTCTTCAGAATTCAAAGCTCTATTATAAATTCTTACTTCATCAAGACTCATAAAGGCACCGTTTTCACAAAGGACAATAGGTTCATCAGTATCAAAATTAGGAACATTCAAATCCTTAGAAATATCCTTTCTAGTAATTAGATCTCCATTAATATAGAAAGAAACAACTCCATCATTATATACAGAAACTACATGTGCCCATTCATTAGAAGATAATTTAACTCTAGAACCATAAAAAGCATCAACATCTCCTAAGAAAGCATAGACACCCTTACTTGAATCATAAGACAAAGTCCATCCTTTATCATAAGAAGCATACTTATTTACAATATGAACTGCTTTCTCTGAATTAAGTTTAACCCATGCACTAACACTAAAAGCATTCCCTTTAAAATTAAAATTATCAGAATGAGCTATCTTAATAGCCTCTGCCCAAGAACATAAAAGTGCATTACCCATAGGACCTTTAACCCTTTCAACTTTACTAAATCTCACTCTATTATTATACATACTACTATCTTTTTCGCCATTCATTTCTAACCATAAAACTAAACTAGGATCACAAGCATCTCCAAGACCATTCCCATCTAAATCAGCAGAACATCCAGCAGTAGCGAAACCAGAACTACTTGAACTAACAAATAAATCTTTAAGATAACCAGAACCATTTACAGTAACGCTACCAAATAATACTACAACAAACATTACAATCGATACTAAAATCACACTCTCTTTTTTATCAAACATATATTTTTAATAACATAACTTATATTTAAAGTTTACTCTAAAACAATACTTGGTTTTCTTGGCATTGCTTGCTTAGCTTTTCCTTCACCATCTTCCTCTTTAACAATTTCAACAGCAGTTTTAAACTCACTTTCCAAAAATTCTTTAGCTTCTAACAAAGACTTCATTTCAGTTTTCGAATCTAAAAATACACCTTCAATTCTAGAAGGATTTTTAACAACACCCATAACCAATTTACTAACATCAGTATTTTTTACGGAAACCTCTTTCATTATAATGCCCACATCTCTAGTCCTTTCTAATAGACTTTGTAGTTCTTTAAACAAATTAAACTTCCATTCAGCAGCAACATACAAAGTAATCTTTTTAATCTTAGAAACTTTAGCTAATTTCTTTACAGCATGAACATCACCAACTACTCCAGAAACTAAATCATCTACAGCTTCAATCTCCGGATCTATTTTATGTACATCATACTCAGGCCAAGAACTTAAACTAATATAATCCTCTTGTTTCAATTTCTCCCACATCTCTTCAGCAATATGTGGACAGAACGGACTCAATAATAATACAAAATTTTTAACTAATTCCCAATAAGTTTCCTTATTACAATCCTCTTTATAATTATTTAACTTTGACATAAACTCCATCATATTTGAAATAGCATAACTCAATTGGAAATTATCAATGCTTTCTTCAACATTTTTAATCAATCTATGCATCCTACTAACCATAATTTTGTCTTTACTCTTAATATCATCTCTAAAATTACCTTTTTCTAACAAAGTATAAACTCTATTCAAAAATCTAAAACAACCCTCAACACCTTTATCATTCCAATCCAATTCTTTTTCAGGTAAAGCAGCAAACAAAATAAATAATCTAGCAGTATCTGCACTATATTTATCAATTATTGTAGTAGGATCAACAACATTACCCACACTCTTACTCATTTTAGCTCCATCCTTAATAACCATTCCCTGACATAACAATCTTGAGAATGGTTCATTAACTTTAGTTAATCCTAAATCTCTCAAAACTTTAGTAAAAAATCTAGCATATAATAAATGTAAAATCGCATGTTCAATTCCACCTATATATTGATCAACAGGCATCCAATAATCTACTTTCTTATCATCAAAAGGTTTCTCATTAAATTTAGGGCTACAATATTTAAAGAAATACCAACTTGAATCAATAAAAGTATCCATAGTATCAGTTTCTCTCTTAGCTTCTCCCCCACACTTTGGACATTTAGTTTTAGTAAATTTAGTACTTGTTTCTAAAGGATTTCCAGAACCTGTAAACTTAACATCTTTAGGTAATTTAACAGGTAAATCTTCTAAAGGCACAGGCACCATTCCACATTTCTCACAATAAACAACAGGGATAGGAGTTCCCCAATATCTCTGTCTAGAAATTAACCAATCTCTTAACTTATACTGAACTACCTTTCCACCCAACTTCTTTTTACTTAAATATTCGGAAACTTCATCAATAGCTTCTCTATTACGAATACCATTAAACTCTCCAGAATTAACTAAAACTCCATCATTAATGAAAGCTCTACTCATTTTCTCAGCATTCAATTCATAATCTTCAGGACTAATTACAACTTTTATAGGAATATCAAATTTCTTAGCAAACATAAAATCTCTCTGATCATGAGCAGGTACGGCCATTACAGCTCCAGCACCATAATCATAAATAACAAAATTACCAATATAGATTGGAATCTCATCTCCCGTAACAGGATTAATAGCATACTTACCAATGAACATACCTTTCTTTTCACTTTCTTCAGAAGTTCTCAAAAATCTATCTTCTTTCATAACATCTTCATAAAATTTATTAAACTCTTCTTCATACTTAGTACCCTTAACCCATTTTTTAATAAAAGGATGTTCAGGAGCAAAGACCATAAATGTAACTCCATAAATAGTATCACATCTAGTTGTAAAAATAGGAATCTCCTCACCAGAACCCTTAACTTTAAATTTAATTTCTGTACCCTCGCTTCTACCTATCCAATTTTTCTGCATAGTCTTAACTCTTTCAGGCCAGTGTTCTAAGAAATCTATATCTTTTAACAATTCATCAGCATACTCTGTAATTTTCAAAAACCACTGTTCTAATTGTTTTTGTTGAACTTCAGATTTACATCTCCAACACCTACCATTAATTACTTGTTCATTTGCCAATACAGTTCCACAACCACCACACCAATTAACAAAAGATTCTTTTCTATATGCTAAACCTTTTTCCAACATTCTTAAAAAAATCCACTGGTTCCATTTATAGTAATCTTCATCACAACTCTGAATTTGTCTTTCCCAATCATAACTCAAACCCATTCTTTTTTGTTGTTTTTTAATAGCTTCAATATTATCACGAGTCCATTTTTCAGGATCAGCTTTATGTTTAATTGCAGCATTTTCAGCAGGCAATCCAAAAGCATCATAACCCATAGGATAAAGAACATTAAATCCTTTCAATCTTTTATAACGAGCAATACAATCTCCAATAGAATAATTTCTTAAATGACCAACATGTAAAGTTGCTGAAGGGTAAGGATACATCTCTAAACAATAAAATTTCTTTTTATCTTTATCTTCAACAGACTTAAAAATATTATTTTCTTCCCATTTCTTTTGCCATTTCTTTTCTATCTTTTTGAAATCCACCATTGTTCAAATCCTCAAGTTTAAAACTTTATAAAGATTGCCATTAAAGTTTAAATCCAGTTCTATCCCATAATCCTCTTTGTCTTTCATAGATATCGCTAATAAACTCAGCAACCGCTTCCCTAATTAATTCATTACGTTTATAGGGCATAACATTAACTACAGCAGGATAATTCCAATTATTATGATCCCTACTTTCACGAACTTTAACCTGTCCATCCCCCTGCCTCATCCAGATATCTTTTGTTTTAAATACCAAACCTTTTCCATTTAATTCAGCAGGTCTATTTACACGAACCTCAACATCCACAAACTTTAATTCACCATGCTCGTCTCTCAAGTGAATTTTAGCGATATATGTATCTTCTTTTACTTTTTCTTCCCAACCTACTATTTCTTCAATCTGTATTTGCATCGTTTATTCTCCTTTCTAGTCTTCCATTTTCTAGCACTTTTCAAAAATTTGTTAAAGAAAAGCGCCTTATTTATAAGACTAGAAGTAACACTAACACAACCAATACAAGTCCAGTCATGTTAGTTAATTTCATATTAAAAACTAAGAAAATTACCTTTATAAAACTTATGGATAAATTCTTTTTGACATTTTTGCCAAATACCCACGCCAGATTTATATAGTTTAAAATATTAATGATAAATATGAAAAAAGAAAAATTTTTCGAAAATTATGAATATATAAAAGAAAATAGCAACAATTTTACAGACTTAAATAAAGAAATACTAATTAACAAACCCGAATCAATTATAGTTTACAGAATGATCTTAAATATAGGACAAAAACAACTCTGTAATAAGGGTAATCTAAGTAGAGGTCATTTAAATGCAATAGAACGTTCTAAAATCAAAAACTTAACAGAAAAAAGTGCAAAAAAATATATAAACATTATAAAAAGAGAATTTAAAAACATTAAAAACAAAGAATTAAATGTAAAAAAACTTTTTGAAAGACATAAAATTTTCATAAAAAAAGGAAAAATTGACACAGAAAGAGCAAGAGAGATAAGATCTAAAGTAGAGTCTCATAACAATGTTCAAAAAGGATTGAGAGTAAAAAGCAAAGATTTACCTGAGAACGAATTTGAAAAAGAAATATTTAATTTATTAAAGAAAAATAATATAGAATTTGAATTACACCCTATCTTAAAAGCAAATAATAAATCACTAATAGCAGATTTTGCAATACCCAACTCAAAAAATCCAAGGATAATCATTGAAGTCAAACAATCAAAATCAACAAATATCAAAAGACAATATGATTTAATGCACTGGTATGCTATAATCCTAGATCATAAAATGAGAAGTATTAAAACTCAAAATCCTAAAATTAAAGGAGTTATCATCTTAAGTAGTAAAAATAAACCTCTAGAAAAATTATCTCCTTATATTGAAGCAGAATTAATAGATACAGATAAATATTTTATAGATTCCAATTTACATGATTTAATAGATTACATAAAAAAATAGTAAAGTATAAAAACACTATTTCTATTACTTTTTAATATATGGGCCCATAGCGCAGCCTGGATAGCGCATTTGCCTTCTAAATATTGAAGATAGCAAAGGGTCGAGGGTTCAAATCCCTCTGGGCCCATCGTCATTCGCTTTCTTCTTTAAGTAATAAAGAACACCACCAACAATTAACCCTAACACAACCAAGAATCCTAAAACATAAGGCCACCTGCTTTCATCAACCTTAGGAACAACACAAACTTTATTTTCAACAGGTTCAGTAGTAAAAGTTCCACAATTATTATTATCAACACAACTTCTAGTCTGAACTCCATTTAAACAACTACTCCATTCCCCACACTGCCAACTCTCAATACACATCACTTCATCATCATCAGAACCAACAGGAGTAACTATACAATTTTGAATTAAAGCAGGTCTATCTTTTGTAGTTCCACAATGTTTTAAATCAACACAAGTTCTAGTTTGAGTTCCATTCAAACAATCCAACCATCTATAACAACTCCAAGAAGGTGTACAACTAGATGAACCTCCTCCACCATTTCCTCCACCATTTCCTCCTCCAGAACCACCATCATCACAAGCGCAATCATCATCACAATTATCACAATCCTCTCCAGAATCACAAACATCATCACCACAATAAGGACCTTCAACAATACTATAATTACTAAATCCTGTAACATTAAAAATTAGAATGTTATTTTTATAACTAAAGATAAAACAATCCCTGCAAAT
Source organism: Candidatus Woesearchaeota archaeon (assembly GCA_964447685.1). Taxonomy (GTDB): domain Archaea; phylum Nanobdellota; class Nanobdellia; order SCGC-AAA011-G17; family CAYUTI01; genus CAYUTI01. Next base: position 165,673 of record CAYUTI010000001.1, on the reverse strand, counting down.
TGAGCTATTCTTCAAAATAGTAGGATTAACAAAAGATATACCATAAAGAGTTATATTAGCAGGAACATTCAACTGAGGAAGCACCTTTGAATTTACTCCGACAAAACCTTTAGAAATATTCACATTATTATTAAGATTAACTCCAACCAAATTACTAATTGTTCCAGTAAAATTAATAAAACCTTTACCACTTCTTCCTATATTGAAATTATCAAGATTATACAAATTTACACTAACTAAATCAGTAGTGAATTCTTCATCAAATAAAGAGTAAAGAGGTAAACTACATCCATAAACATTAACTGAATCCCCTAAAGGGGTATCCAAACAGATATCCTGAGTTCCAAATACTCCATCTTCATCGCAATCTTCATCAGGTAAACAATCACAACCTTCATCAGTAGAACCATCACAATTATTATCTAAATTATCATCACAAATTTCAGCAACAGCACCTTCAAAAGGATCACAAATCTGAGTATTACCACTATCACAAATATCTATAGTATGTTCACATAAACCTTCTCCGCAAGTCTCTTGACCAAAACCTTCATCTTCTAAACCATCACAATCATTATCTAAACCATCACAAACTTCTACACTAGAATCTAAAGGAACACAAGTATCTATCTGAGAAGTTTGGCAATCCAAAATACCATTACTTGCACACTCTCCAATTCCACAAGTAGTAACTGTACCAAACCAAGTTTCATCAGAACCATCCAAAGTTTCTGAATCACAATCATTATCTACACCATCACAAATTTCATCAGCACCAGAATACACATTAGATTTAGTATCATCACAATCTCCTAATGAAAAACTTCCTATACAAAGGATAATATGTGAAGTATAACCATCTCCATCTTGGTCACAGAAACTATCACAATCTAGATCCACACTTCCATCACAATCATTATCATCCCCATCATAACCTGCTTCAACTTCACAACTCTCTGCAATAGCACCTTCATAAGGATTACAAGTTTGAGTAACCCCACCAACACAATTATCTACAGTATGAGTACAAAGTCCAACTCCACAGGTAACCTGTCCTAATTCTTCATCAGTTGAACCATCACAATCATTATCCAAGCCATCACAAATTTCATTACTAGGACCAAGATTATCACAAACATCCCATGCACCATCTACACAAGTTTGAATTCCAGCTTGACACTCCCCAATACTAGAGCCACAAGATTGTGTTGCTCCATTATTACATTCACATTGTAATCCATCATCTTCTGAACCATCACAATCATTATCTAGACCATCACATATCTCTACACTAGGACCAAGATCATTACAAATTCCCCAAGCCCCATTAATGCAAAATTGAGTTCCTGCTTGACATTCTCCAACATCAGTTCCACAAGCTTGAGAGTTTCCATTTATACACTCACAATTAGGATCAGGAGTACCATCACAATCATTATCTAAACCATCACAAAGTTCTACACTCGGACCAATATCATCACACTCACCCCATACACCATTTACACAAGTTTGAGTTCCAGCTTGACACTCTCCAACATCACTACCACAAGCTTGAGAATCTCCACTATTACAAACACACTGTAATCCCTCATCTTCTAAACCATCACAATCATTATCTAAACTATCACAAAGTTCTACACTCGGACCAATATCATCACACTCACCCCATACACCATTTACACAAATTTGAGTTCCAGCTTGACACTCTCCAATATCAATTCCACAATCCTGAACTTCTCCATTTATACAATTACAATCTAAATCTATTGAACCATCACAATTATTATCTAAACCATCACAAATTTCAAAATTAGAGGAAATATCAATATAACTACAACCATCACATTTAGTACCATCATTAGAGGGATTACATTCATCTCCTGAACATACACAACCTAAATCAACCCAGCCCTCCTCTTGACATTCAAAATTATTTATTGCCTTAACTATTTTTCCCAATAAAGAAGGATTGCATAATTCCCAACCACTCTCATCAGAACACAGATAAGAATTTTGTTTACAACTAGAAGTATCTCCAGAAGAAAAGTCATCATAATTTACATTTTCGCAACCTATCTCATTACATCTACTACATCTAACCCATCTCCAACCACTACCCACATCTCTACACCAATGAGGATCATCATTAACATTAAAATTAATTGAACAATCTAAAGTATCTCCACAAGTTTTCCATTTCAAATCATCAGCACAAATAACCTCTCTATCTTGGCAATAAACTCTCTTCCCTATATTTAGATTATTACACAAAATATCTCCTGCAGCATACCAATTCCAAACATCATCTACTTTTCTACAATATTTTTTAACATTATCAACAATAATAGCTTCAGAACACTCAACTTGTGAATCACATAACGGTTCTGAAGATAGAATCTGAACATCATCAATCCAATTATCATTCTCATCTAACCAATACTCAACATTTCCTTCTCCATCAAATAAATTAACAACAAAATCATAAACCTTTCCAGATTCTAATCCTTCTACATTACATTCATAAGGAGCTATTGTATCACTACATAATTTATTCCCCCAAGAAGAACAAGGAGTAAAAGTAGCTCCAGGAGGATATTCAGCATAAGAAACAACCTCTGCACTTCCCCCTTCACATTTATAGAAATCAGCACGAGTAATAGGAAAATCATTAACTACATTTTTAAGTTGAAGAAATAGACTATTACTACTAGAAACAACCTTTATATTATCTTTAATAAAATCATCAAGTACAAACTGAGGGTCTAAAAGATCTGAATCAATTCTAAGGTTATCAATATAATAAAGACCATTTTCCGCTCCTGACTCTAGATAATACAGACTACTCTGAGGGTTTTTATCAGGATCAATTAGACTAACCATAATATCATAAGTTCCATCAGCTAGATTAAATGCGCAAGAATATCCTTGGGAAGGAACTTTACTACATTGAAGTATCCACTCTCCACTCTCCTCTTTATAATAAAATTTAGAAGTTGTATCAGCATCAAGAATACTTACATCAATATCCTTTAGAGAGACCACAAACGAATTACTAGAAAGCATTTCATCACAACCAGTAACTCCCTCTTCACATAAACCATCAATTGCTAATCTAAATTCTAATCCCTCTCCAAAAACATTTTCAATAACTTCAAGATAATCATAACCATAAGCCTGTGTAGGTTCTAAAACATTATTCTCAACCCATTCACTCCAAGCATAATCTAATACCATCTTTGGTGCACCCCTTGTAAAACCCGCATCTACAAAACTCTTAGCATTCAAAGCCATAGAATTAAAAGTAAATGGTTTACTTCCCTCCACAAGAGGATAAGAATTAGGAGCTCCTGCTCCGGTATACACATTATAATAAAGATCATTAACCATAGTAGGGAATACTGGTTTAGAAGTTGATTGTGCAAGACTTAACCAACGACTATTTGCATTAGTTATAACTTTACTATAACTTCCATCATCTTGATTAAAATCATTATAAATATATGAAGAATAACCATCAAAATTATAACTAAGCAAAGCAGGATAATCATTATCATAATTAGAAGCAAGTGCAATTATATATGGATTAACTCCCATATCATTAATTACTTTATTTCTAATCACAGCTAACCCTGTACTTAATACAGAAGAACCATAATTATCAAGTATAGCCTTTGCATGCCAAAAATATATCACAGGCCTTCCATCTATTTTTAAGTAATTTGGATGGTTCAAATAAGTATCAACCCAATAATCAGCAGTAACATACCAAACTCCATTTGAAGTTAAATCAGAATAATCTGAATTCCAACAGGTATAACCTTCATTAACATTTTCTAACCAAGCCACTGCAAAAGCCATATCATCTTTATCAGTTACAGCACTAATAAAAGTTTCAGCAGCTTTAGCCTCATTTTCCAAAGCAAAAGGCTGAGGAGAACAAGTAGCATGATAAGGTTTAGCAGTCCAATCGAAAATGAAGAAATCAACCCCATACTGTTGAGCAACATCTATTTGTTTTCTTAAAACAGAAGTATCTCTAATATCATAGTATCCAACATATCCCTTATTTCGAGCTAAAGGTAATTTAGGGTAAACAATTCCAGGATAATTTTGTTCTAATAATGCAGCAACTCTTGTAACAGGGACCCATGCACTCCACTTATCTTCACAACCAGTAGTTTTAACTTTAATATCAAAAGGGCTCGTAGGGTAACTCATACAAGACCAAGTACATGTTTGATCCCAATCCGGACCATAATTCATAGGTAAAGGACACTGCCCACAGATATGGTTATTAGCATAATCACAACATCCAAAATTCCAAGCAATATAATTTATATCAATATCTAAAGGATTATATACCGGAGAAACAGGATTACATGTTCCAGTTCTAAAATTAGTAATTACACTATAAGTATCATAATAATATCCAGTATAGTATATCGCTCCAAATAAATAATCATCTTCTCCTCCAGTAGTCTGACCAACTAAACTATGCTGTAATCCAGAAACTTTAAACCTATCACCCAAATCTTCACACTTATAACCCATCAATTCAATAGCATCACACTTCAATCTTATCTCATCAACACCACTACAATCCTCAGTTAAAACATCAGAATTATCAACTTCTTTATCTAGAATACAAACATAATCTAAAGTAGGATCAACCTTATCAACATAAACACTCTTTTTTCCTTCTGCACCTTGAACTAAAGTAAAACCTCTATCAGCTTTGCTTCCTTGCTTAGAAATTTTAAGATCTTCAGAGATTCTAGTTTTTTCAAATTCAACATTTCCATCAGGCCTAACATTTTCTTGAACAACTGAGCCACAACCAACTAAGAAAATTAATAATAGAACTATCGCTAAAATCCCCTTTTTCATTATATTATTTGAGAACCACAACATATTTAAAGCTTTTTACACAAAATTAAACTATCCATGGGCCCATGGCCAAATCCGGTAAGGCGACCGCCTGCAGAGCGGTAATTGGGGGTTCAAATCCCTCTGGGCCCTTTTTCTATAACCCATAAACATCTTTCAAAGCACCGTCTAAATCAGAAATCAAATCCATTCCTAAAGCTTTAGCTGGTTCAACCCACTCAAAGCTCACATGTTCAGAACTTAATTTAACTTTAGGCCTATAATCAAACTTAATTAAAAATAGATGATACATAAAATCTTTATCAGAATAACGAACATAAAATTTCCCTTTTTTCTCAAACTCATCAAATAAAGTAATTCCAGTTTCCTCACCTAACTCTCTAAACGCACCTTTTAAAATACCCTCTCTATTATTAACAGTACCTCCAGGCAACCCCCAAGTTCCAGGTTCAGTTTCAGAAGCACCTCTTTTCAATAATAGAATCTTCTCATCATTTTCTACCAAAAAACCTGCAGCATCTAAACTTGACTTAAAATTAATCAATTCTTCTCTAGATATCATAAACTAAAATTAATTTAAAGCTTTAAAAGAATTTAGAAAAAATAAAATATATAATAAAAAAAGAAAAAAGAGTTATTTAAACTCTAGGTTCGTCTGGAAACTCTTCTCTAGGTCCTTTGTTTCTACCTGCAAAGATTAAAATGATTATAATCAATGCAACTAAAACCAAAACAACATCTCCAATTATGAACAAAGTCTTTGAGCTTCCAGTAAATCTGTCTAATAGACCAGTCTTACCGCCAGCAACATTAACTTCTACAAAATCGCTTGCAGAAAGTTCACCATTAGAATCTTCAACATAAACACTAACAGTATTGCTAGCTTCTTCAGCTTCCTCATCTACTTCTAAATCGAAGTAAACAGTTCTAGTTTGACCAGCATTCAAAGAAATTAATTTCTCTGATTCACTAGCACTAGCCCATGATTCATAATCTTCAATACCTACTTTTAGAGTTTCTTTAGTTTCACCATCATTAGTTACTTCAACTGCTACACTAACAGTTTCACCAGCTTCAGCATCAACTGAACCTAATACTGGATTCAAAGTAACAGGTACGTAATCAGGTTCAACAACACAACCATCAACAGTCAAAACCATACTTTCTGAATAAAAGTCGCTTGCATCTCCATCATCAAATACAGCTTCAATAACTAAAGGATAATCTCCTTCATTAGCTCCTTCAGGAACTATAAAGTTAACTCTTAAAGTTGCGCTATCGTCATCGTCATCATATTCTTTCAAATCGATTTCATCAGTTTTTACGTTTAAACCTAGTTGTAAATTTTGGATTCTTACATAAACATTATCCTCATCACTAGTACCGATGTTTTGAACGTCAATTTCTGCTTCTATAGTTTCACCGCAAGTAGCAGATAGAGTATTCATATTAACATCTTTAATAGCAACTGCATGACTCTTTCTCTTTGGTGTGATTTCGATTCTTTCTTCATTACATTGATCTTCTTCATCTTCATAAACTTTAACAAAGATTACGAATTCATCTTCAATATCAATGTCTTTAGGAACTTCTAAATCGAACTCGAATTTCTGGTCATCATTATCCTTAATTGTTTTAGATTCAGATTCAGCACTTGCAACTTCTTCATCTTCATCTACATCATAAAGGAAAGCTTCAACAGTAACATCCAAATCATCGTCATCATTGTTATTATCAACAACAACTTCGAAACTGATTATGTCTCCAGGATAGATTTTTTCACCATTATCAGGTTCTTTAACTTCAATTTCTAAATCACCTTGAACACCATCACTACAAACTAAATCTTCTGGTTGAATTTTAACAGTATAAGGTATTTCTACTTCAGCACCATCAGAAGTAAATTTAACCCATCCTTCATAAGATCCGATTTTTAAATCATCACCAACAGTGAACATTAGAGTAAGATCTCCAGAGGTTGCACCAGGTGCTAAAGTTAGAGCTTGTAAAGCAGATTCACTTAAATCAGTTTCAACAACGATATCTTCATCATTATCAACTAGATATGAAAATGTAAATCCATTTAAAGGTAAACTTCCAATGTTTTTAATATTTACATCATCAACATCTACATCTTCTCCACTCTCAGCAGAAAAGCTAATAGGGTTTTGAGATGTATATGCTTTGTTATCTCCATCTAGTACACTCATTTGTGTAACTGGATTTACAACAACAACATAACTTTTTGAGTCTGTATTTGCACTAACGCCCTTCTCTGTTGCAGTTAGAGTTGCTGTATAAGATCCCGCAGGAACAGCTCCTACATTAACAACAAATTTTCTTGTTTGTGGAATACCAACAACTAAACCTGAGAATACAGGTAAGTTACCAACACTTAATCCACTTTCAGTAAATGCAGTACTTGTAATTACCACTGACGGAATTGTTGTAGCAGTAATCCAATTTGCAACTGTTACTTCGAAAGTAGCAGAAGATCCTGGATTAACAGAAACACTTCCTGTCAAATCTTCGATGTGTAAATCTCCAGTAGCACTAACCAAACTACCGAAAACCAACATCAAAACTAAAATCATTCCAAATATTTTCTTCATAGTTAACCCCTCCGAATTGGTTATTTCTTGTTATTATTACAGAGTAAAATATATATTAAATACTATATATAAAGGTTTCGGAAGCTCTAAATCACTTCGAACTCTCTATATTCAGTGTCTTTATTTCCATCTCCTATTGCGTTTATCTTGATTAAATGTTTACCTGATTTAGCATTTTCAGGGATTTTAACTTCAAAATAAACCCATTTTGTCTGTTTTTCGTCTAAATCTATAGACTTATATGAGGTATATCCAAAATCAGAAACATAAGCTTCTACTCTAACATCCTCTTCATGATTTCCGCCTCTATTCCTTACAGCCACATATAAATCCATATAATCTCCAGCCTGAACATCATAACCCATATCCTGGCTGGTTCTTATACCATAAACACTTAACAAACCTTCATTCTCTTCGCTCTCCCCAGAAGTACATCTGGTCACTTTAATTATGCTCTCTTCATGGATCTTATTACCATCTTCACAAGTTACATCTAGACTTAGTCTAAATGAACCAGTATCATCATATGCATGAGAGATTCTTTGTCCATGCTTAATCATTCCATCTCCAAAGTTCCACCTATAATCTGAAACTTCACAGCCAACATCTCCAGCATCTACATAAAATCTTTTTCTATAACAGATGTCCATATCATCTAAATCAACACTTGGATTACTATCACAAGCATCTCCAATACCATCTCCATCAGAATCTAATTGACTTGGATTATAAACTAAAGGACAATTATCTTCATCATCTTCTACCCCATCATCATCTTCATCTTCAACTATAGGAATTTCACAAGCATCACCGATTCCATCTCCATCAGAATCTTCTTGACCTGGATTGTAAACTGAAGGACAATTATCATCCTCATCATCTACTCCATCATTATCTGAATCAGTATCTACTGGAGCATCCAAACATCTTCCATCACTGCATCCATAATCACAAAGGATAGTTCTTGTATTCACTTGTCCATTCAAACAATATTGTTCTACAACATATTCTCCACCCGGATTAATATCAATACAGTCATCAGGAGTACATGCTCCACCAATACAAACTTCTCCAAAAATATCAGGAATAATTCCCTTATCTGAATCAGTACACTCTAAAACTTCTGAATCAGGAGTTGATGCATCACAGTCATCATCTTTACCATTTCCTTCAATTTCTACTTCCCCTGGATTTACTAAAGCATCGTTATCATCACAATCAGCAGGATAATTATATCCATCTTCATCTAGATCATTATCTAAAGTTGATGAATCACAATCATCATTTACTCCATTATATGGAATTTCTGCAACACCAGGATTTACATATCTATTAAAATCATTACAATCACCTAAATGATCATAACCATCTCCATCATAATCATCATCAGGAGTTCTGGCATCACAATCATTATCTACTCCATCATACAAGACCTCTAAAGCTCTTGGATGTACTGAAGAATCTTGATCATTACAATCATATCTTATTGGATAACCATCTCCATCTAGATCATCATCTTTAGTTGAAGCATCACAATCATTATCTAATCCATCATACAATACTTCAGCAGCTCCAGGATTTACAGTTACTTCATTATCATCACAATCTTCAGGATAATCATAACCATCTCCATCTACATCTTTAAGATCAGAACCATCACAATCTTCATCTACATTATTATACGGAATATCTGTAGCATCTGGATTAATTAGAGCATTGTGATCATTACAATCTTCAGGAGTTTCAAAACCATCTCCATCTAAATCACTATCTCTCGTTTGAGGATTACAATCATCATCTTTACCATTTCCTTCAATTTCTACAGCTCTTGGATGTACTAAAGCATCTTGATCATCACAATCATATTTTATTGGATAACCATCTCCATCTAGATCATCATCCTTAGTTTCTGAATCACAATCATTGTCCAATCCATCATAAGGAACTTCTACAACACCTGGATTAATTGTAGCATCATAATCATTACAATCTGTTAAGTAATCATAACCATCATCATCCACATCAGAGTCATCAATTGTGTTAGGATCACAATCATTATCTAAACCATCATCTAAAATTTCTGTAGCTCCAGGATTTACAAGAGGGTTGTAATCATCACAGTCAATATCATCATTATAACCATCATTATCCCTATCATAATCACAAGCATCTCCTACATGATCTCCCCAAGTAATATAGTCTACTTCATAATGAGCAACATAATCATTTTCTGGATAATTAGGTTCAGGGAAATCTCCTACCACAAAATAATTATTGGTATTATATACTTCTGCTTTATCTAAAACAATTGAAACATCATTAACTTCAACATAATAATAAAGACTAGTTTCAATAATCTTTATTTCATATTGATCAGCAAAATCAAAGCTTTGATGCCCATTAGAATACCAATCTTCATTTAGAGAATCCCATGCATAAATGTTTCCATTAGTATCATAGTAAGTTATAAGTCCACCATAATCTTCCATAAGGTAAACTCCTATCTTCTCTTTAATACCTCCTACATAAGTAAAGGTGCCTTGTTCTAATTCAACATTATCAACATACCATCTAATTTCAAAGTTATCTCCTAGTGTTCCAAATGAAATCCAATTTTCTTCATTAGCACCACTATCAATAACCAACTTACCATTAACTTCTGAAACTTCGCCATTTACATCATAACTTAAAATATCAGTTTCATCAAAGTTAAAAATAATATCTTCATCTTTTTGATCTGCATTATATAAACCTAAACAATTATCAATTCTATCATCTACTTCATCCTTATCACTATCTTGATAATCTAAAGTATTTGGATTACAATCATTATCTAAACCATCATATAAAACTTCAACAGCACCAGGATTTACTAATACATTTAGATCGTCACAATCATATTTTATTGGATAACCATCTCCATCTACATCATCATCTCTAGTTTCTTCATTACAATCCTCATCTACACCATTATAAGGAATTTCTACAGCTCCAGGATTGATATCTTGATTGTTATCATTACAATCTTCAGGATAATTATAACCATCTAAGTCTACATCTTTCAAATCTGCACCAGAACAATCTTCATCTATATCATTATATGGGATCTCTGTAGCACCAGGATGAATATATCTGTTACTATCATCACAATCATTTCCGCCTGTTTGAGTAGAGTTATAATTATCTAAATCTAAATCATCATCTACAGTTAAAATATTACAGTCATTATCAATTCCATCATAAGGAGTTTCTAATACTCCAGGGTTTATTGAAGAATCTTGATCATTACAATCTTGATTATCTTCAACATAACCACTAGGAGCGATGCAATTTAATGTATTTACATTAGAGTTACCATAATTGTCACCATCTAAATCTTCATAAAAAGTAACTAAAACATTTTCATCAATATTTCCATCACAATTATTATCTTTATAATCACAGATTTCTACTGCATTAGGTTTCACAGTTGGATCTTGATCATTACAATCTGTTCCACCAACTTGAGTAGCTTCATAACCATCTTGGTCTACATCTTTCAAATCTACACCATTACAATCTTGATCTAAACCATCATATGGAATTTCAGTTACAGGACCTACATTACCAACACAGGTTCCCCAGATACCACTTGCACAGGTTTGAGTTCCAGTTTGACACTCTCCAATATCTGAACCACAAGTTTGTGTATCTCCATCATTACATAGACAGTTTTCATTTACATTACCATCACAGTTATTATCAATACTATCTCCACAAACTTCTACTTCAGCAGGATTGATTAAAGCATCCAAATCATTACAATCATAAGCTTTTGGATAACCATCTCCATCAGCATCATCATCACAAGCATCACCTTTACCATCTCCATCTAAATCTTCTTGACCAGGATTTGCAACAGTAGGACAATTATCATTTTCATCTAAAATTCCATCATCATCATCGTCATCATCTGAAGAGTCTATAACATTAATAACTCTCTCAGCATAGTTGTTTGTTATATCATTATCTTCAGTTAATTGTACTTCAACACTTAAAGTGTAACTTCCTGGAATAATTCCTGTATTGATTGTTAAGATATTAGAATGGAAACTATTAATAGAATAATCATATTCCTCTAGAATTGTATCATCAACTTTAACAACCATATGTACATTTTCAGGATAAACACCATTTTCATATTCAAGATTATCAACAAAATATTTCATAGTATAATCAGTATCTAATTCTAATTCAACAGGATCATCTGTATATATAGCGTTAATATCATAAATTCTTATTCCATTCACTGAATCAGTATAATCATATCTTATTGCTACATCATGATTTGTAAATTGAGTTGGATTATATGTAAAAGCATATTCTTCCCAGGCTTCGCCATAATTTAAACCATCAAAACATTTAACATTCCATGTATGTACCCCTTCTGAAATACCATCTACTGTAAAAGTATTAAACCCTAAACCCACATTTGCAGATTGAATAAATTGTTCATCCAAATACAAATCGCATTTCAATAAACTTGATTCATCATAAACAAAATATCTTAAATCAAAAGATTGTTGATTAATAATTTCTCCGTGATCAGGAGTAATTAATAAAACTAAAGGTTCTTCATCAACTGCAACATAATTATACTCTAATCTTAAATAAGGTTTATTTTGAGTATTTTGTATTGAATTAAAACCATTTCTACAAGAACTGGAACCTTCATTAGCACTAGCTAATTCAAAAGAAAGTTTATTATCCACATTAAAATCAAAAATATCAGTAACGTCAATGGTATACCATTGATTAGTTGAAGCTATAAAACTATCCACATAATCATTTGTAGAAGGTTGAGTTCCCCATGTAACACTATATTCTCCCCAATTATCATCAGAAACATAATAGGTTTCAATCTCATCTGAGCATGAACCTGAACCACCATACAAATAAATCTCCGCCTTTGTAATCTCAAAAGAACTTACATCCGTTAAATCCCATTTTACCAATAATCTTTCAACGATTGAAGGATCAATATAATTATAAGGTGCTCCTCCATAATTATAAGTTGGATTATCTTGATTAACATAAGCATCTTCTATAGCATTAATTGAAATATAGTCTGTGCCACTTCCTCCAATATTAACAGAAAATACAAATTCCATATCTGCAGAACCTTCTTGGTTCAATGAATCAACACATTCTACATTCCAAGTATAACTTCCTTCTGTTAAACTTTCTACTAGAAATAAGTTGCTTCTTCCAGAAACAACATTTTCTTTGGTTTCTTCTAATTGACCATTTAAGTATAATGAACAAGTTAAATAATCCTCTTCATCTTCCAAATTATAAACAAAAACTACATTTCCATCTCCATCTACATGATTCATTTCAGGAGATATCAAATCAATAACTGGTGCAACATCACTATCTGGAGTTAATGGATTACAATCATCATCCTTTCCATTATTAAGAATTTCGATCTTTCCAGGATTTACAGTTGGATCATTATCATCACAGTCTTCTCCTGAGTTATATCCATCATCATCATTATCAATTATAGTATCAAGAGTCAATGGATTACAATCATCATCTTTTCCATTATCTAAAATTTCAGTTTCACCAGGGTTTACCTCTGCATCTGAATCATCACAATCCTGATTATCTAAAACATAACCCTGTGGAAGAGAACACATTTCCACTTGAACATTAGCGTCTCCATAAAGATCTCCATCATTATCTAAATAATAAGTATTTAACAAACCCTCATCAATACTATTGTCACAATCATTATCTTTTCCATCACAGATTTCAATAGCTCCAGGATGGATAGAAGGATCTGAATCATCACAGTCTACATCATTTTCAAAACCATCTCCATCAAGATCTCCTGCTAAAACCCAAAGTAGTGAATTATCAAATAAATCATAAGTTTCACTAGTCCATAAATTTGTAACAGGAATACCAAAATATACAGCCCTATAATCAGGGATGATACCCCCAATATTAGTTCCAGGAATTACAGCAGCAACAAAAGGTCTATTTTTTGTATCACTAACAGCTGAAACCAAAGTTACCATATCAGAATCTCTACCAATCAAATAATAAGCAGGATTGTTTGTACCTGGATAATATTCATAAGTATATAAATTAAAAATAGCAGGTAAATTTCCTGTAATAAAATGATCCCATTTTTTAACAATAATACCTTCACTAGATGAATATGAACCATAAGAACTAGCTAAACCCAAATCATCTAAATGATATGTATTCATTATAATAGAAGGCATATCATATACTGGGATCTCATCAAGGTTATAAGTAAAAGTACCTTTTCCCAAAATTAATAAATCATAATTAATTAAACTCTCATATTCTGCATCATCATCATCAATAATATCTACATTAAAACCTTGATTTTGAAGATAATTTTCAATATCCATATTATAATTATTATAGCTATCAACAACATAGATTACATCTACAGCACTCACAAAACTACATAATAACAAAATCATGATTAAAAAAATATTTATTTTTTTCATTTTCTAGCCCTCCTTATAACTAATACAATAATCAAGACTACATTTAACAAAATCAAAACATCAGCAAAATAAATTAAAAGTTTACTTTTATCAAATTCAAAATCAATAAGCTCTTTTAAGTTAAAATTAGATTCTTCATTCACAACATGGTTTCCTGTAGGTCCAATAGTTAAAGGATTATTAATAGGTTCTTCATCATCAACTGGTTCTGGATCTTCAATTATAACAGGAACCTGATCAGACAAATCTTCGCCTTGTACATTTAAAACCACACTTATTGCAGGTGCAGCAGAGGCAATCTCATCACTTTCAGGAGAATAAATAACTACTATCCTTCCCCCGTAGAACCCAGGAGTATAAGCCAAAATATCAAAAGTAACTTTTTTCTCTTCCCTAGGAGCCATTCTAAATTCTTCCTCTTCAAAGAAGATCATATTACTAATATCATCCCCTGCAGCTAATTTAATTTTCACATAATAATCATTAGGATTCTTTACATTAATTGAGTAAGGTGTTCTTTCACCTGAAACTACAACTGGATAAATTTTCGCAGGACCTATAGATATAGTCAATGCATTAACAAAACTGCTTAAAACTAAGATTAAAAGTACTAAAGTTATTATTTTTCTGATTTCAATCCCCCCATATATGTTACTACTTTACAGATTACTTATATGTTTACCACTAATGATAGATAATAAATCTAAAGAAAACTATATATAAAGATTATTGTTTTACAAAATATATGTTAAAAAACTAATTAACATAATCACAAACATAAATCTTTGGATCATTAAAATTGCCAGGCGTTTCTTCACTATGAAATTGTGCCCAAGAAAACTGACTTTCATTTTGAGCACGCATTATAAAAGTAACCACATTATCTATTTGCCCTGAAACAAAATTAGTAATCTCCCAGTCATACCATCTAAATGCTCCTCCATCTGCATTTACAGCTCTTGCAGAAAGTTCAGGAATAATAATATTTATAGGTTTATTATTCCAAGTGATTAAATTCTCTGTCCAGCTATTATTAGCTACATAGAAAAGACTTACATTTATATGATTATTAGTAGGACCATCACCATATAACCATAAGGAAGCATGATCTACAGGAACAGTTATTGAACTAAAATCATATTTCATATAAATCCACCTATAACCATCATCATCAAGAGGATCCGACCAAATATCCAAATTTCTCTTATTATAATTTACATTTGGATATTGATCCCAAACATATGCATCATCAACAGGATATGCTATTTGGCATGTTTGACTTACACAACCATTATTACAGGAGTCCCAATTATTGTTATTACCATCATCACACTGTTCACCTAATCCCGTTTGAACAATTCCATCTCCACAGTACTCTGTTAAACAAACAGAACTACAACCATCCCCATTAATATTATTTCCATCATCACATTGTTCTCCCAACCAAGTTTGTTGTATACCATCTCCACATCCTTGAGGAATAACATTTTGACAATTTGTTGTATCATATTGACAAGATGTACACATCAAAGTTCCTCCAGTGAATCCCAAACCAAGACAAGTTTGGCCTCCTAAATTAACACCATCACATTGTTCACCAGGATCAATTACACCATTACCACATAAATTACATACACCGCCTTCATCAATAAGGTTATCACAGTCATCATCCACCCCATTACAAACTTCTATAGCTCCAGGATGAATTGATGCATTATTGTCATTACAATCATTACCTGTTGGACAGTTTACAGGATCATGAACATAATACCCATCTCCATCATTGTCTAAACATGTAGTAATACATTCTGGATCAGCACCATCAATTAATCCATCACAATCATCATCAATACCATTAGTACAATTTTCAGGCACTCCTGGATTAATGTTATATTCTGAATCATTACAATCTGTTCCAGTTTGACAATAGATCATATCATAACCAAAATAAGTATCGCCATCTTCATCTGTACAATTTTCCACAGGAGTATCATTGTTAGATTCATCATCATCCCAAGGATAATAGAATCCACCGGTATAACATCCTAAGTCTAACCAATCAATTAAACCATCTCCATCATTATCCACTTCATCAGAACATTGGTAAGTTATTAAACATTCATAACAACCATCACCACGAAGAATATTACCATCATCACATTCCTCATTTCCATTCCAAATATAACTATCTCCACATGTTGCATTCATACAAGTATTTAAACAATTATCTGTATTATCAGCATTTCCATCATCACACTCTTCTAAACCACCAATTATTCCATCTCCACAATCGTTTTCATCATCATCAAAAGGATTATACCATCCATCAGTATAACATCCTAAGTCTAACCAATCAATATAACCATCACCATCATTATCTAAACCATCTGAACATACATAAGTTGTAAAATTTTCATCAGATTCATTATTATCATAAGGATTATAATACCCTGATTCATTATAACAACCTGGATCTTGCCAATCAATAAAATTATCTCCGTCATTATCTAAATTATCTGAACATTCATAACTAGTAATATTAGGATCTGTTTCATTATTATCATACATACTATCACAACCAGGATCAAATCCAAAGTCTATCTCTCCATCACCATCATTATCTATTCCATCAACACATTCTGGCAATATACATTGAGTAGTATTAAAGTGACATGTGTCATCACAAGTTAAAGTTCCTCCAACAAAACTATTAATTTGTGTACATAAAGTAATAGGGCCCATATTTAATCCGTCGCACTCTTCACCAGAGTTAATGACACCATCACCACAAATACCCGTTTCATTTCCACTTCCACTACAATTAGTAGTATCAAAATGACAGTTTACACAAACCAAATTACCTGTTGTAAAACTATCTATATCTGAACAATCTTGAATTGGATTAATAACCCCTTCTTCACAATCTTCACCAGGTTCAATCAAACCATTTCCACATTCTATCCAAGCTTCTAATGTACAATTATAACATCCATCCCCTTGAATTAAATTACCATCATCACATTGTTCACCTAAAGAAGATTGTTGTACTCCATCTCCGCAATATTCAATTAAACAATAAGCATTACATCCATCTCCATTAACATTATCTCCATAATCACACTGTTCATACCATTGATTTACAATTCCATCCCCACAATAAGGATCTAAAGTTGAAATGTAACACCTGCTAGTATTAAATAAACAAGTACTTAAATCACAAGTTAAAATACCTTGATTAAAATTATCAAAGTCTGAACAATTTGTAATTCCGCCCCATTCATCATTAATTTCACATTCTTCACCAGTTTGGATTATTCCGTCTCCACAATAACCACCCTCATTTCCACCAGTACAATAAGTTGTATTAATTATACATTGATCATTACATGTTAAAAATCCACCAGTAAAGTCATCAAAATCATCACAAGTTAATCTTCCAAAATCATCAATAGGTTCACATTGTTCACCAGGTTCTATAATCCCATTTCCACAAACAGGAGTTCCTTCAATCTGGCAAGTGCTTGAACAACCATCTCCAGAGATAGTATTTCCATCATCGCACTCTTCTCCAGTTTCTAAAATATTATTTCCACAATCTGAAAGATTAGTCCCATTATCATATCCTGAATAATAAACTGTTCTATAAGCAAAATTATTACTCAAATTACATTCAGTTCCATTCAAAGGAGTTACACTTAAAGTTAAATTATAGTATCCTTCAGGTAATGTTAGATTATAAAATGGAATCGATCTACTATGATAAGAACCAATAGGCCAATTGTAGTTATCTAAAACTTGATTATCCAACATAACTAAAATATTAGTATCTACACTTACAAGATTAATAAGATCATCAACATAATACCTAGCTTCATAAATTTGTCCATATACTAAATTAGCAGGATCTCCTTGAACATCTGTTCCATTAGGATACTCTATAATAATTCCGTTTACAGAACCGCCAAGGCTATACCTTACAGCTAAATCAGTATCACAGGCAGTTTGGTTAGGCAATTCACACAGTGAAGTATCAAAATGACAAGTACTATCGCAAGTTACAGGTCCACTTATAAAACTATCTAAATCAGTACAATCAACAATAGGTCCTAATTCATTATCATCACATTCTTCACCAACATTTAAAATTCCATCCCCACAGATACCAGTTTGATTTCCACCAGTACAATTAATAGTATTAAAATGACAACTCTCACAAACCAACATTCCACCAGTGAAACTATCTAAATCTTCACATCCAGTAATTACCCCCCAGATCCCATCTTCACAATCTTCACCAGGTTCAATAATTAAGTTTCCACAATAAGGGCCAGGAGTTAAACTGCAATTATCGCAACCATCTTCAAATACATAGTTACCATCATCACATTGTTCACCTAAAGAAGATTGTTGAATTCCATCCCCACAATAAGGAATACATTCTGGATCAGCACCATCAATTAATCCATCACAATCATCATCAATACCATTAGTACAATTTTCAGGCACTCCTGGATTAATGTTATATTCTGAATCATTACAATCTGTTCCAGTTTGACAATAGATCATATCATAACCAAAATAAGTATCGCCATCTTCATCTGTACAATTTTCAATAATTTCAATTTGACAGAATGGACTACATCCATCTCCTGCAAAGTTATTTCCATCATCACAAGTTTCAATTAAACCTACACCATTAAGTTGTTGAGTGATATTGTCACCACAGAAAGTTAAAGTACATACATCTGTACAGGTATCATTTAAAAGATTATTAGCACCATCATCACATTCTTCATTACCTTGATCTAACGGACCACCCAAATGTACTCCATTAGGAGTTTGTGGAATTCCATCTCCACAATAAGTGATTTCACAATCAGAGTTACATTCATCAGTATCATCAAAATTGCCATCATCACATTCTTCTCCATAATTTAGATAACCGTCCCCACATTCAGGGATTATCAATAAAATTTGTCTATCTCTATCATTATCACTAAGATCGCAATCAATAAGATTTCCAAGATCAACATCCATATTTATAGTATATAATCCTGGACTATAACCAGTAGTATCAAAATCAAACCAGTCAATATAATCATAATAAACACTTGTACTCATATCATCTTCAAAATAATTTAACAAATTATTAGGCGTAGTATTAATCTCTGTATTAACATAAATATGTTCTGTGTTAGGATTAGGATATAAATTATTATCTATTCTCGCTCTAATCCGATAAATTCTACCAATTTCTAAAATAGCAGGATCCTCAAGAATACTCTCCCCCAATTCATTATCCCAAATTCTAATTCCATTAACATTATCTGTATAACTTAAACTTATTGCAACATCGTGTTCGCAAACAGGAATTAAAGATTCACAAATACAATTACTCAAATTACAAAATTCATCAACACCACAATCATCATTATCTTCACAACCACCACAGTTAACACTACACTCAGAATTAACAGTAAGACTTCCTTGAGTACATGAATCAGTTGCTTCATTACATTGAGATATAAATGCAGCTCTATAATCCCAAGTTAAAGGATTACCATCAGGATTATTATTACAAGTAGCAATCTCAACTAAATTATTACCTACACAGTTGATAACAGTACCATCTACACAATGATCAACTACACAACTTTCTTGACCATCACAATATAAACCATTATCACAATTCTCAACTAAAGTAGGAGTACCAGATCCACAAACATTATTTACACAAACTCCTTCAACATGCATTACTGAACTACCAGAACAATAATCAGTATCCCAATTATTACAATCATCATTAGTAATACAAACACCTTCACATTGAGGAGCATCCTCAATTATGTTTGGTTGTCCACAAACATTTTGTTCACAATTACAATCAGCTAAACAATTATTTGGAACATCAGAATAGTCATAGAAATCAGGACCTACACAAGTATCCAAAGTATCACAATCTGTATCTCCACAATCATCATTATCTTCACAACCACCACAGTTAACACTACACTCAGAATTAACAGTAAGACTTCCTTGAGTACATGAATCAGTTGCTTCATTACATTGAGATATAAATGCAGCTCTATAATCCCAAGTTAAAGGATTACCATCAGGATTATTATTACAAGTAGCAATCTCAACTAAATTATTACCTACACAGTTGATAACAGTACCATCTACACAATGATCAACTACACAACTTTCTTGACCATCACAATATAAACCATTATCACAATTCTCAACTAAAGTAGGAGTACCAGATCCACAAACATTATTTACACAAACTCCTTCAACATGCATTACTGAACTACCAGAACAATAATCAGTATCCCAATTATTACAATCATCATTAGTAATACAATCATCTCCGGTGTTAAAATCTAAAACTCTTATGAAACCCCAAGCCCACTTATTATCGTTACCATCTCTTCCTAAATCAAATTGATAATAACCTTCTTCTCTAAGAGTATAACTAAAACAAGCCAATTTTGTTTGACCTGCGCCTAAACCCATAAATCTACCTTCTGAATAAAAAAGAGTCTGAGAAGGATTAAAATAATTTACAACATAAAGCAGATTATCTTCATTATAAAGCGGATAACCTGTAGGAGCATAATTTAATTTTTGAACATAAAATTTAGGAGTAATAATTTGAGTATAAGGGGCTTCATTTTTAATAGCAAAACAAACATTAAAATTCTCGCCTTCTTCATAATAAGAAGGAGCAATTTTATAACCGAGAGGATTAGAGATAGAAATTCCTTCATCACGTATTCCACCACCGGCACTAACAAAACTCAGACCTAATAAAAATAATAAAAATAATATAAAGCCGTATCTAATTACCTTCATCCTTTAAACCCCCATTTATAAAAACTTAGTATAATAATATACTAAGCTTATTTATATTTTTAACTAACTACTCTAGTATAACAGTTTTCTCAACAATAGCTACATTACCTGCATCATCAGTAGCTTTTATTCTAATTATTGCCTCTCCCTCACCAGGGAAATATCTTGTTCTATCATAACTATTACATCTTCTACATAATGTTCTTTCTTTTGCAGCACATTTTGAACAACCCTCTCCGATTAATTGATAAGTTAATTCAACATCTTCGCTAACTTGTACATCTAAAAGAGTTCTACCATCAATTAAATCTCCATTAGAGGGTGTATTAACTGTCAAAACTGGAACAACAGGATCAACTTTAACAGAAGTTACTCTTGATACATCCTGATTTATTTTATCACTAACTACAAAATAATAATCTAATTCTATACCTTCATCATACATAGTCAAATCTATTCCAACTTCACAAAAGGTGTATCTTCTTTGTTCTTCACAATTGGATAATTCAACTTCATTATAAGCAGTTTCATCTTCACCTTTATAATATAATTTTACTGAATCTACATTATCTTCTTTAAATTTAACTGCAAAATTACCGATTGCACCAACATCAGTTCCTCTTCTTGGATAAGTTCTAGAGATCTTTGGTTTATTTGAATCTATTGTAAAAGTTATTTCCTTTACAACTTCATTACCTCTATTATCTCTTGCAATAATCTTTAAGGTATGTTCACCATCTCTAAAATATTTAGTTTTACTATAATCATCAGAGTCATAAGCTAATCTTGCTTCTCTTTTTCCATCTTCTGAATAATAAAGATCTACTTTTTTATCTGTTTCGATATCAATTAAAATTCTTTTATTTCCATAAAACCCGCCATCAACAGGACTATTTATTTCTAAAACAGGATCAACATATTCAACTTCTTGATCATCATCGATACCATTCTGAATATCATCCCAATCATTATTTGCACAGCTGTTAAAAGGTATAAATTCCCCGTAACAAGGAGGATTTTCAACACAAGTACATCTACAAGTAGATCCATCCATTCCACATAACCATTTAGCAGAAACATTCGTAAAACTAAGTAATAATATAACCATAATTGAAAATATAATTTTTTTATTCATTTTTTTGCACCCCATAGTGAATTAAATAATCATAATATTTATTTGTCTATTTGTCTTTTTCATTATTAGTTCATTAATATAAAATAAAAAAAATAAAAAGTGGTTATTTAACCACTTAGTATGGTTCAGCCCAGAACATTATGAATGAACCTTCTGGACCAGATCCAGTATCCCAGTTACCAACACAAGGTTTTGGAAGATCTAATCTGAATGTTATTGCAACATCAGCACCTTCTTGAACTAATCCACCATTAGCATCAATAACCCATTCTCTACCATAGATGTCACCATCAGGTCCTGTAATCATTGCAGAGAAGTCTTCATTCTCATAGTTAATGTTATCATAACCTTCTAGATCAGTCACACCTATATTATTGTAGGTTGAAAAACTACCCATGGTTGCAAAGTAACCAAAGTTAGTTAATTCTAATAGATTACTGGTTCCACATCTTGCATAACTGTTAGAAGCATCATACAAATCAGTACCAGAGATACCTAATCTAAATATTACTCCACTTCCATCTTCAGCAGCATTTTTAACTCTAATTGTGTTTGAGTAAGCTCTTGTACCAGGGATTACATTATTAAAATTAATCTCTCCAGGAATAATTTCTAAGCTCAAATCAGGGTTAAAGTACCAATATTCAGATTCATCAAATACATTCCATAAGCAAGTACTGTCATGTGCAGCAGCTACTACCCAGTATTCTCCATCCATTCCAGGTTCTACAGTGAAAGTACAGGTGTACCATTGCATTGTAGTTTCATCCCAAACAATTGGATTACCTTCATTGTCTCTAGGAGCAATTGGGTCTTCTCCAGTTCTTGTGCTCATTACACATTCAACTTCAACACTGTCTGCAGGATCAAATCCACATAAGTCCATTGCATCTGCAGCGCACATACAATCTTCTCCAGCACAACTATAGATTTCACAACCTTCTTCAATGCAATCTAAATCACATTGAACTGGTTCGTCATCAGGGGTTAAGATTACAATTACATCATTAATGTCTTCAACACCGTTTCTATCATATACTAGAACATCCCAGATTAATTGTTCTCCAGTAAAAGCATAGTTTCCTTGTCTGTCTACTAATTGTACTCTTCCGCCATCTTCTACTTCACTCATTAATAATCTAGCATTAGGGTCTAAATATACTTTTGGCGGATCAGTTGTTACACCAATATTAACATTAAGCCCACCGCTAACTGCAGCTGGTAAAGCTACAACAGGAACCATCGCTACAATTAACATCGCTACGATTAAAGTTCCAAAAAGTTTTTTATTCATTTTATATCTCCTCCGATATTTTTTATTATTATTTACTTCCATGACGGAAGTCGTCTCAATTATTTGAGCATAAACTTTTTATACATCCTCTTTTTTATTCTACTCGTTAAAATACTTAATACAACTCGAGTGATTATGAATTAACTAGAATTGCTATATAAATATTCTCACTCTTTAATGTATATATTAAAGAATCAAAAAAGGTAACAACAAAAAGTTGCACCAATTCAGTGAACAAAAACAAAGAAGTACACTACAAACCTTCTAATACAATTATAAAGCCAAAAAAATACAAAATATATTTTACACTACAACAAAAAAGTTTAAAAAACAATTCTTAATCACAAGCAAGTTACACAACAACAACACAATTAAGAAATAACTAAAATCCAATATCATATCTTCTTCTTAATTTAGACAAAGCTTCAACTTGAATTTGCCTAACTCTTTCATTACTAACACCTATCACTTCACCAGCTTCTTTCAAACTCAATCCCTGATTAAATCTCAAAAATAAAACTTCTTTCTGTCTTTCATTCAAATATTTTTCAATAAAACCATTTAATCTTTCAGCTTCAGATTCAAAAGATATATCAATTTCCTCTCCACCAGGAACATCATTAAAACCTAAAAATTCAACATCAGTTAAAGCAATTTTATCTAACATTTTACTAACTCTAACTTCTTTAAAGGGCCTAGCACCACGACTATAATTAACATAAACTTTTTTTTCATTTAACATTTGAGTTATTAAAGTATCATCTCTTCCAGTTTTATACACACTAAAATCATCTATTTCATTAATTTTACCAAGAATCTCATTTAAAGAAGGATATAAACCAAAAAACCTATCCTCACTGATACATTTAATTATACTAGTTCTTACAGGAAAAAAACAATAAGAAATAAAATAGATATTCCTTTCAGGATCAAAATTATCAACAGCATAAATCAAACCTAAATTTCCCGCCTGAACCAAATCCATTAATTCACCTCTAAAAAATGCAGGAGCATATTCATAATATCTCTCAGCAACATTAACAACATAATTCAAATGACCCTTAATTAATTCTTCTCTTGCTTTCAAATCACCTTCTTGAATCCTAAGAAACAAATCTTTACATCCCTCAGCAGTAGGGCATTCATAATCCTTAATCCTCTCAACATAATCATCAATTTCCATTTTAAAAAAAAAGAAAAAAGAGAATTTATCTCTTATAGTATCTGTAACCTAAAACTCCAGCGATACCTAAAACTAAAACAACTAACAACCAAGTTAGCCATCCTAAACCAGTTCCTTCAACAACCTCGTCAACTACAGCATCACCAGTAACATCGTTACCAGCAACAGCAGCTTCAACACAAGTTATTTCAGTATTAGGTTTATTCTCAGTAGTACCACATGAATTCAAATCTACACATTCAGTAGTTTTGATACCATCTACACATTCTCCCCAAGGAGAACATTGCCAGATCTCAGTACAGGTGATTACATTATCTCTATCTGCAGTACTATCTGAACCACCAGAACTTCCACCAGAACTTCCACTAGATGTACCAGTAGGTCTGTCATCACTAGGATCACAAACATCACCAATACCATCTCCATCTACATCAGCTTGATCAGCATTTGCATCTGAAACACAGTTATCAACAGCATCTAAAACAGAATCATCATCTTGATCTAGATCAACTGTAAAAGTCCAAGTTTCCTCATAAGTACCTAAATCTTTGGTAGGTTTAACAATAGTAACTTCAACTACATCATCATGTTCAAAACTTAAACCTAAATCTGCAGTATCTAAAACAATCTTGTCTTCAGTTACACCAAATCCAGCACTGTAATCATATTCTACACCATTAATAAGTAATTTAGCATCAGCTAAAAAGTGTGGAACAATTCTACAAGTAACAGTACCTTGTACTTTATCTTCAAAGCAACCAGCTAAGTAAGTTTTACCAGCTTCCATACCATTACCTTCATAAGAGAATTTACCATAAACAAAGATATAATCTCCAAAAGTAGGATTAGCTTCAGTAGCTTGTATTGCAATATATTCCTCAGTTGCAAAAGCATCAAAAGGAACAATACCTGCATCTACAACCAAATTTGAATCATAAAGTCCAAAAGTAACAGTATTTCTTAATCCGCCATCAACTTCATCATAAAGTACAGCTAAGAATTTGCTACCATCTTCAACAGAATGTCTACAGATGTAAGCTACTTTACCATTCTCTTGAGGGCTTCCTCTACAAAGGGTAAGATATTCACCATCTAAAACATAAGGTGCATTATCTACATAAAAGACCATATTATCAAAAATTATGTTTCCAGCAACATAAACAGCAAAAGGATTTTCATCATATCCTCTAACTAAATAAGTGTTACCAAGGGTAATTTTGCCCTTTAGAACATCAATAGGGTCATAAACGTCAATTTGAAGGTTACTACCCTCATCAACATATAATACGTCAAATGTATTTTCAACATTTTCCTGTAGTTCATAACCATTTTCGCCATTTACATATACTTGATTAAAACCTTGTATTTGATAAAAAGCTTCATCTGCGTCGATTTGATCGAAATCAAATAAATCAGAATCAAAGGTTAATACAGGTTGCGCTTCAGTTACAGCCTCTGTAGTGCCAAAATCAACTGCACTAACAAAACTAGACAGAACTAAACACATTATTACCAAAGCTTTGATTAATTTCATTTTTGCATCACTCCTATAGTAGTTAATTAACTACTCATTAATAGTCATTAACCATTTATAAACCTTTCGCTTTGTAACTACTGATAAATAATCAAAAAGCATTTACATACTATAACAAAAAGGTTTCCAATACACTGGAAACCTTTATAAACAACAGAATATCTAAAAAACTATGGAAAATACGATAGAAATACTTAAAAAATGGAATCCTTGGGAAAAAAACATAGAATCAGGAATAAAAAGAAAATACTACATTGAAAAAATATTCCCTTATTTAGAAAGGAAAGAAATCCTAGTTCTAAAAGGAATTAGAAGATCAGGAAAATCAACAATAGTAAAACAATTAATCCATGAACTAATAAAAAAAGGAATAAAAAAAACTCAAATTCTATACTTAAACTTAGAAGATTACAGTTTCTCAAATAATTTAAATTTAGAATTATTTAATCAAATAATAAAAGATTACAAAACTTATACCAAAAACAAAGAAAAAATTTACTTTTTCATAGATGAAATACAAAAAATACCTAGCTGGGAAAAGTGGATAAGAACAAAATATGATCTTAATGAAAATATAAAATTCATTGTAACTGGTTCATCAGCATCTTTATTATCAAAAGAACTCTCCACATTATTAACAGGAAGGAATTTATCCTTTACCATAACCCCCCTCTCATTTAAAGAATATAAATTTTTCAATAAAGAAGGAAATTTAAAGGATTATATGAAATTTGGTGGACTTCCAGAAGTAGTATTAGAAAAATCAGAAGATAAAAAAGATTTTATTTTAGCACAATATTTTGAAGATATCTTACATAAAGACATTATAGATAGATATAATATAAGAAATACTAAAGAATTAATTAACTTAGCAAAATATTTAGTATCAACATCTGGATCAAAAGTAAGTATCAATAAATTATCAAAAGTTTTTGGGATTGCAAAAGATACTTTACAAAATTATATAAACTATATGATAGATGCTTATTTATTATACGAAGTTTCATACTTTTCTTATTCTACCAAGATAAAACATGATCTTTCTAAATTACCAAAACTTTATTGTTTAGATAATGGATTTATAAATATTGCAAATATTAAATATTCAAAGAATAAAGGTCAAATGTTTGAAAATACTGTATTAATAAAATTATTTTCTGAAAATAAAGAGATAAATTATTGGGATAATTCTGAATCAGAAGTAGATTTCGTTTTTGACAAAATAGCAATTAATGTAACAGCAACAGATACAATACCCGAAAGAGAATTTAGTGGGTTAGAAAAATTTAATAAAGAACATAAAAATTTTTCAACACTAATAATTACAGAATCAAAAAAAGAAGATAATCTTTTACCAATAAAGGAATTTCTTAAAAAATGAATATATTCCCAAAGAACAAATCCTGGAACAAGCACTTACACGTCCTCTCTATCCTATATCCAAACAGGTCTTCAGGAGGGTTCTACAGTTTAGCTTTACATCTCCTTTACAATATAACTAAAAACAATGAAAACTGGTATCCAGAACTAAACTTCCTAGACAATTCTAATTTAAAAGACTTTATCGCAATAACTATCCAACACGAATTAGACCTAGAAAATATTAAAGAAATATTAAAAAATAACAACATTCCTCTAACTAAAGATAGATCACAAATAATCTTTGCAGGGGGACCATGTATTCACACCAACCCTAAACCTTTTGAAGAGTTTATAGATTTCTTCGTTTTAGCACCAGTAGAAATAACCTTACCAAAACTACTAAAAGCAAAAGAAACAACAAAGACTAAAGAAGAGTTCTTAAACAAAATTAAAGATATTAAAGGAATCTACATCCCAAATGTAACTAAACAAGAGATTATTCAACCAACAAACTTAGACAAATACCCTTATCCTTTAGAACAACCCTTCCCAGAAAGAGGCGATTTTATATTCGGAAAAACTTTCATTTTAGAAATAGAACGTGGATGCCCATTCAACTGTAAATTCTGCTCAATTTCAAGCATATACAAAAAAACTTATTACAGATCATTAAATAATATAAAAGAAATTATAGATAAAGGTATAGAAATTAACAAAAGAGATAAAGTAATGATTTACTCAGCTTCTTTTACCCATCCAGATAGAAAAGAAATACTAAAATATTTAATAAAGAAAAACTTAAAATTCTCAGTACCTTCAATCAAAGCAGAGATAATGGATTACGAAACACTAAGCTTAATCAAACAAGGTGGACAAAGAACTTTAACCATAGCTCCAGAATCCTCAGAAAGACTAAGAAAAACCCTAAACAAAAACCTAACAGATGAACAAATATTAAACTTCGTAGAAATGGCAAACAAATTAAAATTCGAAACAATAAAACTTTACTTCATGATTAATTTACCAAACCAAACACAAGAAGATTTACAAGAAATAGTAAAACTAACTACTAAAATTAAAAAAGCTTTCAATGGAAAAACTCACTTATCAATCAACCCTTATATCTCAAAACCTAAAACAAATTTAAAACAAAACTTCAACAAAAAAGAAATCAAAAAACAAATTAATTATCTTAAAAAGAATCTAAATGTCAAGTTCATAACCACAAACTTAACCCTTGCTGAAAAAGAATTTAAAATAGCTAACAGTTAATGCCATATAAATCACAATCTGTAGCAGCCACACACACTCCATTCTCACAAACACTACCAGAAGGACAATTATCCAAACAAACATATCCACTAAAACTTAGACTACATGTTTGACATGCACTACATGCAGGATCACAACCAGGTACAGGAGGAATTTCTCCTTCTATATTACTAACACAAGACAGATCTGAAAGAGCTTCCATAGAATCAACACAGGTGTTATAATCTGTACTTTGTCCATTAGCACAACAAAAATTTGCATCTTGACAATCATCATTAGTTTCGCAAGTATCACCAACTCTACCACATCCACCAATATTAAAAACTAACACACTTAAAATCAATAATCCTATCAACCACTTTTTCATAAAATAATAAAAATAAAACAAGTATATAAATCTTTCCAAATTAAAAAAAATAAAAAAAATTACTCTTCAACAACTTTATACATAAATCTATACCAAGGAGCATTCTCATTAATCTCTCCATTAGCATTTACTTCATATCTGTGTAAAGCTTGTCCTTTAATAAAACCAAAGTATTTAACTTGTTGTTGAGCTTGCAACTTAACAGCACCAGTTTCTTCATCAACTTCAGTAATCTCTAAACCTTCCATTCGAGCCATTCTTTGTTCATATCTAGCTTCAAAGTCTTGAAGATTTTGGTTTAATCTCTCTCTAGCTTGTTCATTAGTTACTTTACTTAAAGCATTATCTAAACCATGGAATTGTGATCTGCTTCTAATTGCATCACCCTTCTGATCACCTTCTTGATTCATAATAAGGTTTTCTTCACCTTGGTTTTGCTCTGTAACTTGCTCACCTTCGCCTTGCATCTCTCCTTGAGCATCTTCACCCATATTTTGAGAATTATTAGATTGCTCAGCAATAACGAAACTGCAAGCTAAAAGAACAACTACAAATACTGATAATAGTTTTTTCATTTTTAGTAATCCTCCATAATATATGTTAAAAAACTATAATTTAAAACTATATAAACTTTATTAATACTACGAATCAAATAAAAATCAATGAAATACCCCTACAGACTAATATTAAGAATTACTTTAGCATTAATAATCGCACTAAATTACAACCTATTCCTAAAGATTCTAACACCATTAACAATCTATCCTTCTTACTTATTCATAAAACTTATAGATTCACCAACATTAACAAACAACACAATAATAATCTCAACACATTCTTTAATATTCACACCAGCATGCATAGCATCTTCAGCATATTTGCTAATTACTTTACTAACCCTACTAACAAGAAAAATAAACTTCAAAAAAACAATTAAAGTTCTACTAACAGGTTACGCTTTAATCCTAGCAGGAAACCTACTAAGAATCTTCATCCTAGCAATAATCTTAATCAAAATAGATCAAAACCTATTCCATATTATACACTTAACATTCTGGGAATTCATCTCAACTATCTACGTAGCTCTAACATGGATTATCCTAACAAAGATTTACAAAATTAAAACAATTCCAGTTTACTCAGATATATCCTTCTTAGTTAATAATTTAAGATAACCAGAAAGTTCATCAATATAATCAAGATATTCATCTCTTGGAATATTTCCCCTTGCTAATTCTAAAAAAGTAGCATAATGGTAAATAGATCTCTTTTTAAAACGCTCACTCTGAGAAATATGAAATAATTCTTTTGCTCTATCCCCTAACCTAAGATGAGAATAAGCAACAAATCTAGGTTGATCAGACAATCCTAAAGCTATCTGCTCATACTCATAAGCTTTTTTCAAAGAGAACACATCGCCAGTATTATCATACTTAAGATATAAAGCACGTGATAAGAAAGATAAACAATAAGCAGCATGGGTCTCATTAAAAAGTAAACACATTAAAACAGAAAAACCTTGCACATCTTCCCATAAATCAAGAGTATCTAAATCCCTTGTCCTTAAGAATAATTCTTTTAAATCATCTCCCCAGAAGCCATAAGAATAAGCAGAATGTTTAACATCTCTCTCATAAATCATTTCTGCAGCAAGTTGATTACCCTCAGAAGAAGCAACCAACCAATCCAAATTTCCTGTTAAATGATACAAATCTTTAGCAGCATTTGCAGCATATCCAAAACAATAACCTGCATGCAAAGGATCTACATCAAAAGCAATTTCTCCAGCCATCATATCAAATTCATAATGCATTTCATACCAAAAAGGATCCTGAGTTCTTTCAGCTAGATTTTTAGAGACATTAGCCGCATTATTTATAAAAAAGATTTTATAAAAATAAAGATCAATATGATTTATACAATCCTTCTGATCAAGAGTTTCTAAAAACCCTTCTATATTAAATCTAAAATATTTAATTAATAACTCCTCCGAAAGAGGAGATTCTCCCTCCTGATCATTCTCAAAAAATTTACGATTTTTAATAAACTTCAAAAAATTCTTAGTATCTTCAAGATCTTCTCCCCTCACACTCTCAACTGATTCAAGAAAATGTAAACAACTTTGTTTAGAAAGAGACCTTACTTTGCCTTCCAAAGATCTACTGTCAATGGAAATCATAATAGATTTAAAGAATTACAACTTTATAAGAATTATCATTCTGAGGTAATAGCTTCTTTTTTAGAATATTTTTCCCAAAAACCCTCATGATCATAAAATAGTTGATTAGTATAAGGATCACAAGCTTCAGAACTATACATCAAATCCCTATCATCAGGAACAAAAACAACCTCTCTTTCTAAAGAATCTTTTTCCATTTCAAAAATAAAAATTTAAAACTTAATAAACTTTTCTAAATTAAATTAATAATCTCTATTTTCTTATTAATATTATTAAATAGTTCCTCTTCATGACTATAAAGATTTCTTTCTTTACTTATTTCAAGCAACTTTTTAACTAGTCTTAGTTATTTTTTATTCATTTTTTAAGTAATTCTAAAAATTCTTCTTTTTTCAAGCCAGATTGCCTTATTATTTCAAGAAGTGTACCTCTATCAATTTCACTATGCAAAGGAACTACTAAAGCTTTTACCCCATTTTCAGATTCTTTTTTTAAAATAACATGGCTACCTTTTTGTCTAGCCGGAAAAAATCCTACTTTAGATAAAATTTTAACAACCTTTTTACCAGAAATTCTAGGTAATTTTTGCATTTTAATTCAAAGCAAAATGAGTAACTATGGACTCCTGCCCTCTAAATTCTTTAGGAACACCCATTTCTTCAACATAAAGATCAACAGCTTCTTTAAGATTATTTAAAGCTAACTCTATAGTGGTTCCTTGACTAACAACATCTACTTCAGGGCATAATGCCACAAATTGTTTTTCGCCTTTTCTTATGATTGCAGTAAATTCCATATTTTATTTAAAGATAAATTCTTTTATAAATCTTTGCATCTACAAAATATTAAACAAACCCAAACTCACTAAAGTAACCAATATACCCGCAATTAACACACCAATAACATTAGCAACAAAGAACTTCTTATATGACAATCCTAATAGATAAGCTCCCAAAGCACCAGTATAAACTCCAGAACCAGGTAAAGGAACACCAATAAACAAAGCAATCCCTATCTCTCCATACTTCTCTACATACTTAGCAGCTTTATCTTGAGTCTTACGAACATAATGTGTATATATCCTACGAAAAACTCTAAACCTCAAAAAATATTCTACAAACTGATTCAAAATAATATAAATTAATAATCCTAAAATAATATTAGCTATAACACAAACAAGAAATACAAAAACCCAATTCATCCCAAAACCCTCTAACACTAAACCAAACGGTAAATGTACACTATTTTCTAAAACTCCCAAAGGAATACTAGCTCTTAACTCAAAAAATGGTAAAAATGTTACCAATACTAAAATCAATATTTTATAAAACATAAAAGAAAGATTAAAAACTTAATTTATAAAGATTGTTAAACTGATTCTATTCATGAAAGCTATAACCATATTAAAAAACGAAGAAAAACAATTTATAGATATTTATATCTTAGAAAATATTCAATCTTAAACAATAAAGATTTTCTTATTTTTTTCAAAAACCAGGAACATTATCTTCTAAGAAACTAACAAGGTTATCATAATGATTCCCTTCATGAGGTTCTGGATATCCCAAATGAGAAGCTATTTTTTCACCTTCTGGAGAAAATAAAACAACACACGGTCTACCTTCAACATCAAAAGCTTTACAGAAATATTTTACAAAAAATCTCTGCTCAAACAAATTTTCTATATCTATTTCTAAAAAATCAACATCTGTATCTCTCAATATTCCCTCTAATTTCTTAACATGAGGTTCAGCCACCTTACACCAATAACAATGCTCTTTAGAAGTAAAATGAACTACCCCATAATTCCCTGTACCATCAAGTATTTCTTGAAGTTCTTTTGGAGAAGCATCATATAATCTTTCCCTTATTGTTGGAAGATATAGAGGACCAGGTAAATCTTTTGTAATCTCAGAAGGCAATTGAGCATGTAAAGTATTTAATAAATATCTAAAATGTGCATCAGGCATTCCTTGAACTTCTTCAAGATTTCCTTCTCCAAAGATTAATTCTCCCTTAGGTGAAAAAATTAATGTTCCTGGGAATTCAGTAAATCCAAAGCTAGACAAAACCTTAACTAAAGAAGGTCTATTAGCTAAACCCTTTATTTCTAAAAAGTTGATTGAAGTAGATTCTAAAAGTTTTCTCAATTTTTCAATATCAGGAATTACTTTTCTAGCATTAGGAACATGTACATCAGTGATATGGACTAAAGTATAATCTTCTTTTTTATGCATAACATTACGTAATTCATAAGACGCCACATCCCAAAGAGTACTTTTTTGTTTTTCTTCCAAAAAGAGAGGATTATATCTCATAGGTTTTCCATCTCTACAAGAAGAAATTCTATTTTGTCTAAAAGGAATCTGGTTTTTCATAAAAAAAATATAAAAAAGGGAGTTTATAAATCTTTCTAATTTAATTACTAAAGAGTAATAACTAAAAATAAAAAGATAATAAATTTATTAATATCTATCAACCCATGTACAATCTGTACCTACACAACCACAACCATTATTTCTACATGGATTCAACGGATCACCACATGCACCATTACAATAAGTAGTAGAAGGCACACAACCACCAGCATCAGATCTACACCTTTCATTGAGACTTGGGCATTCTACAGGGGTATTTACACATTTACCTGTAAGGCTACAACCATCTTCAGTACAAGGATCACCATCATCACAGTAATTAACCGAAGAAGTAACAGAACCATCAGAAACCATAGATTCAAGAGAACCATCAGAATCTGCAGTAACACAATTTCCTGTAACAGGATCACAAGTTTCAGGACCATCACACTCATTTTCATTATCACAAACTTTTGGTGTAGTCCTACAATCCCCCTCATCACAGTAATCTTCAGTACAAGGATCCTCATCATCACAATCCTCATCACTTTCGCAAGTATCACCAACTCTACCACAACCACCATTACTTAAAACTAAGAAACTAACTAAGAATAAACTAATAACTAACAATAAGTATATTTTTTTCATATTAATAACCTCCTTTATTTAATTAAATATCATAATCCAAATATTTAAACGTTTCTATTCATTACCTTGATAAGCTAACAAATCTTCAGTGGTTAAAACTTTCTTACCACCTTTCTTCTTCAATTTCTCTTCAACTTCTTCTTTTCTCTTCTTAAGAATAACCTTATCTTTATTTTTCTTATCTTTTACTTTTTTCTCTTTTACTTTCTTCTCTTTAATACCTAATTTAGAATTCAAATTATTTAAAGCATCTAATTTCTTCTTCAGCTCTTCATTAGCTTTATTAAACTGATTTTTAAATTTAATAAAATTATCAAAAGCTTTCTCTTGCTCAGCTTTAACATTATCAATTTCTTTAGACAAAGTCTTGTACTCTTTATTTTCACCTTTATTTTTCTTAACAATTTCTTGGAATTTAGCATGATATTCTTGAGAAGCCTTTTTAGCTTCTTGAATCTCTTTTTCAATTTTCTTAATCTCATTAAAAACATCACTAACTTCTTTACCTTGATCCAACTCTTTTTTCATTTTTTTAATTTGTTCCATAACCTTTCTTTCTTTCTTAAAACTCATACCTTCAATCTCAATACTCTCTTCCATTTTCTCAATTTTGGATTTTAATTTAACAGGATCAAACCTAAAAGAAACTTTCTTAGAAACTTCACTCTTCTTTTTATTTAATTCTTTAACCTTAGAAATCAACTCTCTAACTTTTTTATTTGCTTCTTCTCTTTTTTTCTTAAACTCATTAAGCCCTTTAACTTCATCATTACTCTCGCCTTTAACATCTTTAATTTTAGTAATGAGATTAGCTATTTCTTTCTTTAAATCTTCTTTTTTCTTAAACCACAGCTCTTTTTCATCATTAATAGCATCTAGATTCTTTTTAAGTTTGTTAATTTCACTACGTAAATTATTAACTTCCTCATTTAATTTTTCTTCGCCCATAATTCATAGCCTCTCATTCTGCGTCTGATTTATAAAAAAAATAAAAAAGATTTTAACCAAATAAGCTACCTAAACCAGCAGCTGCTTGGGATTCTTCTTCTTTCTTTTCTTCTTTCTTTTCTTCTTTTGCTTGTCCACTTTCAGCTCCACCAACAGATGCAGCAGGAGCAGCAGCAACAGTAGCAACACTAGCGTTCTTGATTGCTTCTTCAATATCAACACCTTCTAAAGCAGCAACTAAAGCTTTAGCTTTACCATCATCAGCCTTACCACCAGCAGCTTCGATAACTTTCTTAACAGCTTCTTCTGTTACTTGACCACCCAATTTGTGGATCAACAATGCAGCATATACATATTCCATCTTAAATCCTCCTATTATTTACCTTTGATTATTTTATCAGTAGCTTGTTGAATAAAATTTTGAGCTTTCTTCTCTTCTTCAGCAAACTCTTCCTTATTAGAAGCTTCTTCTTCAGTAGCCTCTTCTATAGGTTCTTCAGCAATAGGTTCTTCCTTCGGCTCTTCAGACTTAACTTCTTCAGCCACAGGTTCTTCTTTTGCTTCTTCAATATTTAATTCTTCCATTTTCTCCCCTTCTTTCTTTTTCTCTTCAACCGGAGCATCCGGAACTTTACTCTTTAAAACACTAGCAGCCTTTTCAGCTTTAGCTAAAACATTACCTACATTCTCATTAGTCAAGATATCAGCTTCATCAACCAAAGCTAAAGCTTCTCTACGACCTTTACTCAACAAGATTATAACATTTTCAGGCATAACATAACCAACACCTATTGCTAAACTGAAAGCTCTTGAATATGCATTTTGTATATTTTGTAAGTATACTGCTTCATCAACATCTAATACATCTTTTCCTAAAATCTCTCCATTCTCATAAGCCAAAATTAAATTCAGACCAATCTCCATAGGTTCAATACCTAATTTAGCTAATACATCAGCAGCGCCTTCATTGATAACTTCTCCTTCTTTAACTAGAACTTTATCATTAGCAATATGAATCTTACCACCTTCTACTTTAGTTTTCAAACCCACTCTTCCTAACTCTCCGATTATTGGACCCGGATCAAAAGAAGTTGGACCAGCTTTTATGATTAAATCATTAGGAGCAACTTGTCCTGCTTTAGCAGGAGCTTTACTCTTACTCTTCTTTAAAATTTTATATAATTTAAAAGGACTTTCCTTAGTAAAAATTAAAGCAGGCATTCCTCTTATCCTTTCTTTAATTTGATCGCCATTTTTCAAATCAGAACCTAATTTATCCAAAGCTCTGATCAATGATTCTTTTCTAACCATTCTTATTTTAACAGAATCATGAAGATTATGCTTCATTCTGAGTAATTGTAATGCAGGTAAACTCTCCATATTCAAGAGACCAATAACAGGCCATTGTTTGATAGTCTTAACTATTTCATTTACTTCTTTTATTTTCCACTCTGCTATCTTTTCAGCGCCTTTCTTATTCGCCATCTTTCTTACCTACTTCTACAGGTTTACCCATAGTTAATTTCAAATAAACACTCTTTATGTTTTGTGCACCTTTTGGCAAATCATGTGATAAAACAGTATAAATATGCATAATATTCTCTTCTATATCCTGATCTTCCATATCTTCTAAACCAACAGAACATTTGATAATCGCTTCACTTTTAGTTTCTAATCTAATACTCTTATGTAATCTTGTAGCTAAAACCTTCAAATTAGCACCAGGTGGAACAACACATCCTGATTTAGGATTTGGCATTTTTCCCCTTGGAGCCAAAAATCTACCAAAAGTTTTAGCAATGTCTGGCATTAAGTTTGCTTGAGCAACAAAGAAATCATAACTACCTGCTAAACCTTTTAACTTCTTTTTATCAGTCCAGGTTGCAAATTCTTCTTTATTTATTGCTCCATCTAAGTTTGCCTTAGCATCCTTAATCATAGAATCATCAACAAAACCACACACCTTAGATTTCTTACCTTTATCATGTGGCAATACACTAAAAATACTAACACTTTCTTTCTTAGGATCAAATAATTTTAGATTTATAACTAAATCAAAACTTTGTTTAAACTTTCTTTGTTTTGAGCCTTCTCTAGCCTTCTTAATTGCATCTAATATTTCTTGTTTATTCATTTTAATCAATAACCCTCCTTCATCATTTGAAGTACATTAACGGGTTTAATATTTTGATGAAATGACTATTTATAAATCTTTCGACTAACCTCTAATCCTTTCCCAACTTCTAAAGTCTCACTATCAAAGTTAGCTTTAACAAACTCCAAGTAATCCTGAACCTTTTCAGAATGACTAATCACATTATCAGCAACAATAACACAATCAGGAGTTAACTTAGAAAGTATTAATTTTAAATAAGAAAGATACTGTCTTTTCATAGCATCAATAAAAACAAAATCAAACTCACCTTCCAGATCCTTAAGTACTTCCAAAGCATCTCCTAAAAAAAACTCAACATTTGAAAACTCAGATAAATTCTTCTTAGCCTTTTCAAGCCTATCTAAACTAATTTCAATTGTAACAACAGATAAACAATTAGAAGCTAACACCTTAGTACTTACTCCTTCCGCACTTCCAATCTCTAAAGCTCTTTTACTACCTTTACATAACTTACCCAAAACCTTACAACTCTCAGAATCTAAGTTCCATTCCATAAAATAAACAAAGAAATACTATTTAAAAAACTAACTTCTTGCCCAAATTAATTTTCCAGCAAAAGAATAATGTTCTAAATCCGCTATAGAAATAGAGAGAATATTAAGACTACAAGCATAATCAGAGGGTGCTAATTCTGCCTCTCTCTGCTTATCCACTGATTGAGATAATTCTAAATCAAAATCTTCAATAGCCTGAAGAAGTCCAATTGCATCATCTGGACTAGGAATTAAAAAGTAATAAGGTGTTCTCTCCCTCTCCCGATGAATTCCAAGACTAACTCCCATAATTTCAGGACGAAGTGCTGCAAAACCAATTAGCTTAGGATGTACAATCTCATCCAAATATTGTTGAGTTTCCATAAAAAAAAGAAATAAAAATTTGATTTAAAAAGACTTCGATACTACAAAACAACTATTCTCCTTCATCATCATCACAACCACAATCATCGCACATTTTAAAACCTCCCTTTAAAGTCCAAATGCTTCTTCAAACTCACGCATTTCTTTAAGTTTCTGAACAAAAGTATTTCCCTTGTCAGTTATAATAAAATAATCACCTTTATCTTTATTAACTTTACTAATTAAACCATTACCAATCAACTCTTCTAAATATGAATTCATCTGAACATACGACAGATTAGCTTTATACATTAGGTGAGTAGGTTTTATTTCCCCCCCCTTACGCTGAATAGCGACCAACATATCAAAGATAATGTCAGATCTACTTCTTTTTCTTTCCATTTTTTAAAACCCTTACAAATGTAAATAACAAAATAATATAACCTACTAACTGAACAATCTCAGCAACAGCATATAATGTATGACTTAACCACATAAATACAAAAGCTGCCTGACTAACAGCAATAACTGCAAAACTCAAACCTACTAAAAAAGTATTCTTATTATTATTCTCAAAAGACTTAAGGAAATAATACCTACTCAAAAATACCAAAAACATAAAAGCAGTTAAATGAAACAACGAATAAACCGTTTTACTAAAATAGCTCACAATCAATATAAAGAACGCAAACAAGAAAACCGAGCTCCTTGACTCATTCTCTTGATATAATACATATAACAAATACAAACCTAACAACATAAGCATTCTATAAAACAAGAATCCAAAATAATAGAATATTCCAGTTCCTCCAACAGCACTAACTGCTGTGTTTACAACAATTGGAGAAGCATCCCTAACAAAATCATAATATATATTAAAATTAGTCATAATCTTAGCCAAAAAGCTAAACCCAATAAATAAAAAGCTCATAGAAAAGTAAAAATAATTCTTATTTTTAGCTAATCTGTAATATTTCCAGGTAGTAAGCGCAATCATAAAAAGTACTAAAGAACTAACTAAATCTATTATTAAATCACTACCATAAAACCAATTAGGACAAAAATTCAGGTCAATCATCACTATAGAATTAACAAAACTCCATTTATAAATATTATGTATTTTCAGTCTTTACTTACTCTTCAACCTCTTTATAAATAAGCTACTCCATAGATAGAGTATGAAAAAAAGAGTTGAAACAATGTTAAAGCATTTCGAAGAACTACACCTCCAGCTGCTGGAAACAAAGCAAAGAAATAAACAGCACTGGACTAAATACTCCTTTTAAGGAAAAATACAGGGCCTTGTCAAGGATGAGGCCCTCCCTCTTTTTGCATTAAACTCTACAAACTTTCTTATAATTACAATAACCACACTTCTTAAGGTCTTCAGTCCTAACAAAAGAGTTTTCAGAACACTCGTGCATTTCCTTCATAGAACCAATGCTTTCCCGCATATAAGCCTTAATCCTACTAATTAACTCCGCATCAACATTATAAACATCTTCCTTATCTAAATTCAAATTATATTTTCTAAATATAACATTACTCACCTTAAATTTCTGCATAACATAAAGTGCATAACACCCCAATTGGACATCCATTTCAACATCTCTTTCCTTTCCAGTTTTCCAATCAAATAAGATAATCTTATCGCCTTCACGAACAGCAAAATCAATTTTCAACCAAACCATCTCCCCTTCAAAATCAAAAGTTAACAAATCTTCAATAAATAACCAATCCTTACTCTCCTTAATAAATTTAAAGGCATCAGAATTAAAGAAATTAATCAAACATTTCTCAGCATACTTAAACAATTCTTCTTTATCAAATTCTAAACAATACTCATGTTCAAAAAATCCACCTTGTCCAAATAGTTCTCTATAATTTTTTTTAATAGAAAAGTTATAATAAAAATCAAATCTAACTCTTAACAGTTTCAACAACTCAGTTAAGTGTAACCTTCTCCCTACTTTGTAATTTACCAACAAATACTGAACCATTTCATGGACTAAGTTACCAACCCATAATTCTTTAGCTCTCAAACCTTTCAAAACTTTTAATTGTAAAATCTTAAGATCAGAAACCTCACCCTTAGAACCATAATATTGATAATAATATTTTCTCAAACAATAATTAAAAATCTCATCTCTTGATTTTGACCAGCTAAAATCATCCATTCCGAAGTCTCTCCTCAGCTATCTTCATTGCGGCATCTCTAGGACTTAAGTTTTCCTCCTTAGCTTTATCAAGAACTAATTTAGTATTTTTAACAATCTTTTCTTCAACCATTTTCCACATATCTTCGATAGAACCTTCAATATATTCAACATAACTTGAAATTACTCCTCCAGCATTAGCTACAAAATCAGGAACAACTAATATGCATTTAGAACGCAACTTTTCTTCCATCTCAAAACTCATTGGAATGTTCGCAGCTTCAACCACACACTTAGCTTTAACATTATCAACATTTTCAGCCGTAATAACATCAGGTAAAGCACCAGGAACTAAAAAATCAACCTCAAGTTCAAACAAGGCATCATTAGATTTAACTTCACCATCAGGGTATTTAGTTACTGAACCTTCTTCTTCCTTAACTTTCATTAATTTTTCATAGTCTAAACCCTCAGCATTATAAATAACACCTTTAGAATCTGAAACAGCAACAACTTTAGCCCCCCATTCACTTAAAAACTTCATTGCAAAAGTTCCAACATTACCAAAACCTTCAATTGCAACAGAAGCACCTTTCAAATCAATACCTAAATGCTCAGCAGCAACTTTCAAAGAATGTGCAACTCCAAAACCAGTTGAACCTAACTCATGTGGAATTCCTCCTAAATCAGAAGGCTTACCAGTTACACTCTTATTACCATTAACCTCAGCGATAATTCTCATTTCATCTTCAGCCATATTCATATCAGGAGCAGTAACATACAAACTAGGACTAATACAATTAATACCTTTAGCAAAAGCCTTAACAATTTCTTTTTTCTCTTCAGGACTTATCTTTTTATCATCAGCAATAATTACAGATTTTCCTCCACCAAAAGGTAAATCAGCTAAAGCACACTTGTAAGCCATTGCTCTTGCCAAACCAAAAGCTTCTTCTTTAGAAGCACTAGGAGTCATTCTCACTCCACCTTTAGCAGGTCCTAGTCTAGTATTAAATAACACAACAAAACCATGCATTTTAGTTTTAGGATCATAAACTTCTAATATTTTCTCAGGTCCAAATTCATCATATTCAATTTTCATTTCAAGTTACACTCCTTTTTAATAAGAAATTAAAAACATAGAATCTTTTTAAGCTTTCTTATACTCTAAACTATAAAAAAAGAAAAGAAAAAATTAATAAGTTATATTTAAACAAGCACCATTTGAACAACCATATGGACAGACCATAGAAGTTCCAGGCAT
>CAYUTI010000001.1:0-123978 GCA_964447685.1 Candidatus Woesearchaeota archaeon | reverse complement strand
TTTTACTGTACCCTTAGCATAATAATTTAATCCTCCATCAGTATCTGTACAATTTCCTTCATTGGAAGTTAAACAAGCACCATTTGAACAACCATATGGACAGACCATAGAAGTTCCAGGCATTACAAATTGTCCTTCACAGTAGGTTTCATAGATTCTATCTCCATTACAAAAATCAGACAATCCATAAGTAAAAGTACCATTAGAATAGTAACCTTTTACTGTACCCTTAGCATAATAATTTAATCCTCCATCAGTATCTGTACAATTTATATTAGATACATTAGAAATACATGCCCCATTTAGACAATTACAAGGTACTTTTCTCGAAAGCCTTTCTGTGCCACTACAATAATATTCTAAAAGGCCTGTAATATTATTTTCTTCCCCACAAATATCCTCTACTGAACCTCTTTCATTTTCTGTCTCCCCTCTTGTATAAATATCAATCCCTCCATCAGAATCTGTACAGAAAGGTTCTCCATAATCTTGGCAACCAACTAAGAAAACTATAGAAATTAAAACTAAAATTATTAACATTTTTTTCATTAGATCATCTCCTTTTAAATTTTTATAAAAAAATAAGTATGAATATATATATATATCTTTCTATTTCTTATACTCTAAACTATACACTCTCAACTCTTCAAAAAATACCTTCTTAGTATCTAATAAAGAATAAAAAAAACCATTAGCATTAAAAAATTTCTCAACATTACCTGTTAAATTACTAACAACTAAAAGAATTTTCCCATGATGATTCAAATGTTCCTTACAAGTCTTCAAAAATCTCTCTAAAACTTCCGAACCTTTCTTCCCACCCGTAGTGATTACAGCACTTTCTTTATCTTCTCTTCTATCAGCAGGTAAATAAGGTGGATTAAAAATAATTAAATCATATTTTCTAGTTACATTAGAGAATAAATCACTCTTAAATGCATTCAAACCCTTGCCTTTACAAGCCTGAACAGCTTCAGGATTAATATCTGCACAATCAACAAGTTTAGCTCCATTCTTTTTAGCAATCAAACCCAGAAAACCAGAACCTGCACCCATATCTAATACAGTTTTATCTTTACAAAACTTTTTAACATACTCTCCCAATAAAAAGCTATCTACAGACGGTTCGTAAATCATAATTAAAATAATACAATCTTATTTAAATACTTATCTCCAGATTTCTTCTAAACTATGAGATTGTTCACAATAAGGACAAACATACTTTCCATTTTTCCTATGAAACTCACGGACAACTCCTTCAGAATATTTAGGATTAGAAACACAATTCTGATTTTTACATTCACTATCAGAATATCCAGAAATAATTAAAGGCGCAACAGATTTAACCTTACGAACAACTCTTTCACCTTCAATGTTATTACAAGTACTCATAGATGTTAAAACATTGACTGTCTTCATTTCTTCATCAGTTAATCTCCTATCTCCTTCAACA
The DNA here is from genome assembly GCA_964447685.1 of Candidatus Woesearchaeota archaeon. Lineage (GTDB taxonomy): Archaea > Nanobdellota > Nanobdellia > SCGC-AAA011-G17 > CAYUTI01 > CAYUTI01. The sequence goes on along the minus strand of CAYUTI010000001.1, from coordinate 122,525 downwards.
GACAATAGCCCTTTAGGTTCATCATTACTAGAATAGAAAGTACCAGAACATACACCTATAGAAGATATTTCTAAGTATTTTTTTAAATTGCTTATAGCCCTCTCAATAGAATAACCGCTTTCTCCTTTATTTATATGATCAATTACAAAACCATTTTCAATAGGTTCAATTCTACAATTAGATTTTTCACTCTTCTTTAATCCAGAAACTTCAACATCTCTCAAATAACCTTCTTTTTCTTCATGATTAAAAGATTCATATTCAAAATCTTTACAAACTTCCTCAAAGTCATCTCCAATCAGTCCAGAAATCATAGCTAACTCAACAATCCTAGTCAAGTAACCATTACGAGATTGATTCCACCACCCACAAAATGGAGTACTATCCAAAAATCTAGGTATAACAGGACTTTCTCTTTTCCTAGGCATAGGATGATAAAACATAACTCCCTTAGGTACTCTTTTCAAATGATCCTCTCTAAGAGTAATAGTTTCTCTTAAATCCTCCACAATCTTATCCAAACCATTATCCTTCAATCTCTCTAATTGAATTCTAGTAAGATACCAACTATTAGCCACATCATATTCAAGATATTCATCTATAGAACCAAATTTCCTAACTGTAAAACCATTATGTTTCAACCCTTCAACATAATCTTCAGGCATACCTAATATATCAGGAGCAATTAAATCAACAATACCTCCTTTAAAGATTTTCAGACCATCTGCAAGAGAATGAACCGTTCTTCCTTTAAGTAAATCTCCAAACATAGCTAAATGAATATGATCTCTTTCAAAATTATTTTGTTCTAAAAGCGTAAATAAGTCAAGATAAGTCTGAGTAGGGTGAGCATGAGCTCCATCTCCCCCATTAATAAACGCTAATCTCGGATCTAATCCTGCTAATTCTTTTTCTAATAGTCTACAAACTCCTTCTAATTCAGTTCTCAAAACAAAAACATAATTATCATATCCTAACAAAGTTCTAAAGGTGTCATAAAGACTTTCCCCTTTCCCTCTAGAAGAACCTTCAATCTCAAAATCATTCAATTTTATCCCATGAAATTTTGCAACATTTCTAAAAGATTCCTTAGTTCTAGAACTTTTTTCAAAAAAAGCTAAGTATATTCCAAAAAATCTGTCATCAAGTATAAATTTATTAACTATATCTTCATCACCTGTTCTAATAGCTTTTTTCAATTCATTAGTTCTCATGAAAAGATACCATAACTGTTTAGGATTCAAATCATCGCCAACACAAATACTCCTTCCACGAAAAGGACCACCCCTTATTTTAGAAACCATCTTAAAAAAGAGAAGAATTATTTTAACTATAAAAAGATTATGTAACTAAAGACTCTATTTCACAAAATCATTTTTTCTTATAACCAAATTTTTTATTATAATCTTTATGATTTAAAATATCAAGAACAAAACAAATTATTTCTATCTGGTCCCCTTTGATTGTATAAAGCATTCTCCAATAATCAGTAAGTTCAACTCGCCATAAATTCTTAACATTATAAGCTCCGGGTATTTTCTTCTTTTCAATATTATCACCATAAAAAGGATTTAATTTAATAAGTTCAGATTTTTGTTTTATAGATTTTAACAACTGCATCTCTTTCGTTCCTTCTTTATTTTCCTCTATTTGCTGACCCACTATTTTATTTAACTCCTTATAAGCTACATCAGCTTCATCTAAAAGAATAATTCTAACTGGTTTATTCATAACTCAGTCCCTCTTTCAACTAAATTATTCAGTTCTTTTCTTTCAGTAAATATCCAAAGAATCCCTTTTGTACCAATAACAATTTTTCCACTTATTTGCAAATAATCCAGAATATGCATTAAAGTTTGATGCATAACCTGTTTAGGTAACTTCCTTTTTAAATCTGCTACAGTAATCAACTCTCCGGATTTTTTTAAAGTTTCCTCCACCATTAAAACGGTATTTAAAGTAGGTGAATGCCCTTCCATCATTTGCATTGTTCGTGTCATTTTATATATAAATTTATACATAATAGATATAAACTTATATATAAATCTTCCTATTTCACAAAATCAAAATATTCCTTAACTCTTTCCAATATAGAATTCAAATAAAACTTCTCAATTCTTTCAGAAAACAAAACATCTAAATTCTCAAATTCAGTTATTCTATAATCATTAGCAACTTTCTCAACTAAAAACATTTCCCTTAATCTTCTCAACTGTCTACGAATATTAGAATCAGCAACCCCATTTAACTCTAATCCCTTATCCTTTCGCATTTTAACAACTCTCTCTTTAATCACTGGAGAATTTCAGAACCAGAACGAGCTTCCATTAACACCGCTAACACATCTACTATAACATCTCTAGAATCTCCAGGTTGTAACAAACCAACAGACAAACACAACTTCTTAACAGCTTCTCTATTATCCCAATCTGCATTTGGTTTTTCATACCTACGAAGAGTTATCTCAGCAAGAGCAGAATCTTTTGCCACCTTTTTTTTAACCATACTAATAGAAAGATATATAAACTTTAAAAAACTTCCCATTTACAAAGAGAGGAAAAATGGAATACATTCTTAAAAAAAGACCAAGGAAACCAATTATCATTGAAGGTTTTCCAGGATTTGGACTTGTAGGTACTATAACAACAGGATTCTTAATTGATCATTTAAATGCAAAACCAATTGGAAAAGTTTGGTCAAAAGATCTTTCTCCAATGATAGCTTTACACGAATCAAAAGTTGTAAGACCTTTAGAGATTTACTACAGCAAAAAACATAACATAATAATCCTTAATGCTTTAACAAACGTAGCAGGTATTGAATGGGCAATAGCAGATACAATTACTAGATTAGCTAAAGAACTAAACGCAAAAGAAATAATCTCAATAGAAGGTGTAGCTGCAATGGGTGCTCAAAAAAAAGAACCTGAAGCTTATTATTATACCAACAAACACGAAAAAAGATTTGAAGCTATAAAAGTAAAACCTTTAAAAGAAGGTGTAGTGTTAGGTGTTACAGCAGCATTATTATCAAAACTAGAAAAAAGACATTTTTCATGTATCTTTACAGAAACTTATTCAAACTTACCAGATTCAAAAGCAGCTGCTAAAGCAATAAAAGTTCTAGATAATTATTTAGGATTAAAAGTAGATTACAAACCTTTAATCAAAAAAGCTGAAGAGTTTGAAGAAAAAATCCATGAAATTGTAAATAAAGGTAATGAAGCCACCAAACTACAAAAGAAAAAAGAACTTTCTTATTTAGGTTAAATTAATCATTAAGAAGTAATAACAAAAACAAAAGCTTTAAATATAATGAAATAAGAATTAATTTATGAAATATCTAAATAAAAAAAGTATATCACTAACTTTAGTAGGATTATTTACTTCTCTATTAATTCCTTATGAAATAAGTTTTCCAAAAATAAAACCTTCTATTCAAACAACAACATCTTCAGAACTTGAACAAGAAATAGAAAGTTATTCTTTTCCAAAACCTACTGAAGAAACTCAAATAATCTTATTAGGAACAGATCACTGTAGGCCTTGTGAAAAAGCAAAAGAAATATTCACAAATATTAAAGGTCTAGATTTTATATATTTTAAAGATACTCACGAAGCAAAAAAAATGAGAGAGTTTTACAATATTCATCATTATCCTCAAGCACTAGTTCAAAAAGATTCAAAAAGTATTGTACTTCCTGCAGTATACATTGTTCTTCCAAGTTTAATAACAAAATACAATATTAATAAAGCAATTAAAGAAATAAATAAAAACTAAATCACTTTTCCTCCATCAATCCACATCCCTCCATTTGCTTTACATAGTTCTTCTTTATCCTTAAATTGAGTGAAAAAAGGATCATTACCTTCAGTATCTTGGTTGGCTGAATCTATACATAAAGTTTCAGTACAATCATATTTGGGATAAGGGCCAGGGATACAATAATTATCTTTTGGGCAAATAGGTACACATCTTCCATTATCACAAGTGTAACAACTATTCCCACACTCTTCAGGACGATTACAAGTACTTGTTAGAACACAATTTCCAGTATTTGGTTCACAAGTATCAAAAGGACTATCACATTCTTTTCGAATGCTACTGTCACAGTACCTAGTATTATCAGTCCAAGTTAAACATTTATCAATAGTGCAAAGATTATTATCATTACAATCCGCATTATCTCCACAACCTACACACCACCAAATACCCTCTTTATCTACTACACAATTAGATCTTTTCCATTAATAAATAAAATCAAAATAACTATTTAAGCTTTTCCTTACTCAATTTAAATATAATAACTAAAACAATAACCTGAATAACAACTATCCCCGCACAAAAATTCTTCAACCAAAGCGGAAAACTAGTAACATATTTAAAATAATAAAAATTATTTAAAAAATAATCAAGATAAGATCTAATTCCAAAATAGATCATTAATCCAACATAAAAAACATTACTCATTCTTTTCAACTTATCAGAAATCATCCAAGCTTCAACAAAAAATAAACCCATTAAAAGCCAAGAAGCAATTTTACTCCAACTCACTCCATAAACATAAGCATACAAAGGATAAAACATTAAACCCATTACAGAATAACTTAAAGTCATCATAAAAGTAAAAGCAACCAAATAATCAGGAATATCTTTCTTAAAATAATAAATTAAAAAACAAAGAAAAATCAAACAACTAATCAAAAGGCAAATAGGTGTAAAAGGTAAAAAATACCAAGGAGTTGTTTTATAATGCTCCCAATGAATATAAAATATCCTTATACTAGAAATAAAATGAAAAACCAATAAACCTAATAAAATTAATTTATAATTTTTCAGATTTTGGATTTTCTTCAAAAGTGCCATCATGAGAAAGCTAATTCAAAAGCTTTTAAATTCTCTTCCAAAAACTTATTTTTAAAAATCTCTTTAAGAACTTTCAAAGCAATTTCTTTTTTAATTGGTAACAAACCTTTAGCAATAGCATAACCTAATAAGAAAGAATTAGTAAAAAATGATTCTCCAGTTGCTTCTCTAACTTTATTAGAACCATCCACAGAATAAACTTCAGAACTAAACTTTTTAATTCCGGCAATTATTTCATCATTTGAAGGATAATCATCACCTTTAAAATAACTCTCAACAGGAATTGTTCTTTCTAAATTCAAAAGAATCTTAGTTTTAGGGTTAACATAATAAAGTGATCTTAAACCTTCCAAAGCTTCAGCAGCAATAACTAAATCAGCACCACCTTGCCTAACCATAGGAGTAAATAATTCCGAACTACCAAACCTAACATGACATTTAATACTTCCACCTCTTTGAGCTAAGCCATGTTGTTCAATACCTTTAACACTATAACCTTCAGCTAAAGCACAATCTTCAAGAAGCTTAGCTAGACTTAACACACCTTGCCCTCCAACCCCTATTAAAACTATATTAAAATCTTTCATTTTTTAGGTTTAATTGCACCAACAGGACAAACCTGAGCACAACAACTGCACCCCCAACATAAATCAGTTATTTCATATTTACCATTTTCTCTTTTAATAGCAGGACAACCAAATTTCAACAAGCAAGTCCCACATTTGATACATTTATCTTGATCAATTTCCCACCGAGTAAATTTCTCGCCTTTCTTTAATTTATCCCTTAACCAAACTAATCTACAAGGCTCTCTAGAAACAACAACAGCTAATTCATTTTTTTCTTTCAATTTCTTAACAGTCTCAATACTCTTTTTGATATTAAAAGGATCAATCACTTCAACATTTTTAACACCTAAAGCCCTAGCAACATCTTCAACATTAATAGTCTGGCAAGTTTTATCTCCTGGCCTATAATCACAAACACCAACTCTTGGTTGATGACCAGTCATAGCAGTGATTCTATTATCTAATACCACCAAAACCGCATTAGATTTATTGAAAACCATATTTACCAAACCAGGTATACCTGCATGGAAAAATGTACTATCCCCAATAAAGTCAACAACTTTTTTATCAGTAACTTTAGATAAACCATGACTTAAGCTAACTCCTCCTCCCATACAAGTAATATAATCAGCCTGACTAATTGGAGGACTACTTGCCATTAAATAACAACCTATATCCCCTCCATAAATAGCATCATTACCATAAACCTGTTTCATAATCCAATAAGTAGCCCTATGTGGACATCCTTGGCAAAAAATAGGAGGTCTTTTACTAACTTTAACTTTAGCAATTTGTTCTTTATGCTTCTTAAAATCAAAATCTAATTTTTTACCAAATAATTCCGAAAAAGCAGGCATTAACCTTTCAACATTCAATTCATCAACTTCAGGAACCAAATCTTTCCCATGAACTTCAACATCTAAACCTAATGCTTTAATATCTTTTTCTAAGATACCATCTAATTCTTCAACAATCAAAACTTTATCTAAACCAGCTACAAATTTACTAATCTTATCTTTAGCTAAAGGAAAACTTAAACCTAATTTCAAAACAGGAGCTTTCAATCCTAATTCTTTCATGCATTCCCTAGCATATTCATAACCAATTCCAGAAGCAATTACTCCAATTGAACCAGAACCTTTCACAACAAAATTAATATCACTTTTCTCAGCAAATTCTAATCTTATTTTCTCCAACTTATCAAGAACCTTTTTATGCTGTTCCAAAACTTTAGGAGGCATAATAATAAATTCAGGATCTCTCTCAAATTCACCTTCCGGCTTTTTAACATCTATTTTTCCTAAATTAACCACTCCTCTTCCATGCGCAACTCTTGTAGTAGTTCTAACACAAACAGGAATACCATATTTAGAAGAAATTTCAAAAGCTTTTTTAGTTAATTCTTTACATTCAGAAGAATTAGCAGGCTCCAATAAGGGAAACTTACCCATTCTAGAATAATATCTTGAATCTTGTTCAGATTGACCAGAACTTAAACAACCAGGATCATCTGCTACATTTACAACCATTGCTCCTTTAACACCTGCATAAACAATTGGTAAAAAACCATCAGAAGCAACATTTAAACCAAAATGTTTCATAGAAACCATAGTTTTTAATCCCGACCAAGCAGCCATTCCAGCTACTTCAGTAGCAACTTTTTCATTAGTACCATATTCAAAATAAAAACCTAATTTTTCATGAATCTTATTAAAAGTATCTCCAACCTCACTCGAAGGAGTTCCAGGATATGCACTAGCAAAACCTAAACCAGACTCAATAGCTCCTCTAACTAAAGCTTCATTACCAAGCAAAACTACTTTCTTCCCTTCTTTTTCTAATAGGTTACTCATTCTTTTATATCCAATAACTCTTTCAACTTTTCCTTATTGAAACCAATAACAACATGTTTCTTACCGCCTTTTTCGACTACAATAACTGGCACACCTTGTTGGCCAGATAACTCAATCATTTCTCCAGCCCTTTCAGGAGTTTCAGATAGATTAACATCTTCATACTCAATGCCATTATCTTTCAAAAAATCCTTAGCCATAAAGCAATAAGGACAAGTATTTGTACCAAATACCACTACTTTTTTTGTCATAAGAATTCAGGGTTCCAGTTACTATATAAAGTTTATGGAAACTACTTCTTAAGATACCAGCCAAGAACTAAAGAACCTACACCCATCCCTAAGAAATATATCAAAACCCTTACAAAAAAGTCATAAAAAAACTGAAATGGAAATATAGAAATGAGATTATCTGTAGAAGGATCCATCAACCAAAGATCATTTGTGAACAAAGTTTCATGCATTAAAGTAAACATATAATCAAAACTTAAAAAACTACCAATAAACAACACAACCAACAATACAAAACTTAAAACTCCAGAATAAAAGAAGATTTCTCCAACCAACTTCTTCTTTTTCTTATAGATTAAACCACCTAAACCTAAAACGACAATTAAAAGAGAAGCATATAAGACATAATTCATTACATTAAAGATATTCTTAACATCTTCTAAATGCTTGATCTCTTTATCATTAAAATATTCAGGATTTAATTGTTCCTTACCTTGAAAATAACCAAACAAATTATCTCTATAGTTTAAAGTATTCTCTTCACCAAACTCATCATAAACTCCATTCTTAACAAACTCCCCTTCATAAAATGCAGAATCATAAAGCAATAATCTAAAACTTCCTAACACAAATACTAAAAACAAAAATACTACCAAAACATTTCTTAATAATTTAGAATATTTCATTTTTCTTTTTATAATAAATAAAACCTAAACCTAAAACCACCATCAGGATACATATCCACTGGGGTAAGTCTAAACCAAAATACAACATCTCTTCTCTAGTAAACTCCATTAAAAATCTTGCAACACCATAGAATACTAAATACATTGCAGCAATAAAACCATCAAATACTTTTCGTTTTCTAATTAAGAATAATATTCCAAAAATTAAAAATAAATAAATAACGCTATATAGAGCAGTTAAATGTCTTAGTTCTCCATTAACTAAAACACCCCAAGGCATTGTAGTAATCTTACCCACATGACCTCCATCTCCCAAGATACAACCAATCCTTCCAAAAGCATGTCCCAAAGGTAAAGACAAAGCAGCAGCATCAGCATATCTCCAAAAGTTTAATTTCTTACTCCTAACATAGATTATAGAGAATATCAAAGCTAAAATAAAACCTCCAAAAAACATCAAACCGCCTTCCCAAATCTTAAAAATACCTAACAAATCTCCAGAGAACTGATCCCAATTAAACAAAACATAAGGAATCCTACTTCCAACTAAAGCCCCAACTAAACTCCAAAAAGCTAAATTATACAAATGATCTTTACTCAAACCTTTTCTTTTAGCTTCCAAAGTAACAATATATAAAATAGCCAAGAAACCTATAGCCATCATAACTCCAAAACTCTGAATAGTTAAAGGTTCTATTTCCCAACTAATAAAACTATGATAAGGTAATGCCATAAGAATTAAAGTTAAAAAGAATGTATTTAAAGATTATTGTGAAAAAGTAATTAGTTAAAAAATGTCACAACACAGTGGTTACAAATAGAAAACCTTATAAACTAGAATATGCTCCCAATAAAATACAATGAAAAAAAGATTAATACCTGGTTTAATAAGTTTATTAACATTCGGAGCAATTACTAGTCCTATAACTTATGATGGTTATCAAATTTTTAAAGGAAATAAAGACATTCTATATGGTTTAGAACATGAAATAGAATCTTTAAATGGAAAACCTTATCTCTGGTTAACTGTAAAACCAAGAGCTCTTTCAGCAAGAATATCAGAATACTCAGGAAGAACAATAGTAACTGATGAAAACAGAGAACTAGTTGAATCTTATGGTCTAGATTGGATAGAAAAAGGAGAACCGGGTGTAATAATGACAAGTAAACCTCATTGTAAACCTTGTAAAGCACTTAAACCTGCTTTTGATGAATTAACAGAAGATTATAAAAGTTCTAAGATAAATTTTGTATATCTTTATAGCGAAGATAAAAAAATTTTTAGAGTTTTTGAGGATAAACTTGCTTGGCCACATATTTTCATAGTAAATAATAATAAAGTTGGAGCAAAATTAAACGCTATAGGAAAAATATGTAAAGACAGAAATGTTGATAATAAAGATTTAGTTCAAGCAGCAGTTAAAGGTTATTTTTAAAAAATAAAAAATTAAAGATAAAAATTAATAACATTCCACCCATTTACAAGGTCTTACACAAGTCATTTTATCTGATGAAAGAGCACAATTATCATTATAGATACCTGCATATTGATCATCAAAAACGCAATCAGCTTCTTCAGCATTACAACTATCACTACTAGAATCACAAGACAAACATTCCCCACAATTATCAATACAACGAGTAGCTTCAATAGGAATAGCCCCATCTTCCTTAACTTCTTCCTCATTGACTACCACAGTTCCACAAGGCTTACAAGAAGGACAATCTACAGACAATTTCTTTTCTTTAGTACAGTCTGCATTAAGATAATCATAAACTATTTCAGCAGTTCCATCATTATCAATATCAGAACAATATGTTCCTCTATCATAATCCATTCTCGGGAAACAACTTTCATAATCACAATAACAACTAGAAGTATCGCCTATTATCTTACAAGAACCTGTATCCAAAACACCACCTTGGTCAGTTGTTTGATTACAAGGGGTTCCTACTTGAAGACCATCACAGTTTCCATTATAATCCTCACAGGTAGATGTTTTAGAAGGAACACACATACAACCAACAGATGCACCTCCTAGTGTACCGCACATTCCAGGATCATCATCTTCAGTTACACATTCATCTCCTGGCATCAATCCCTTACAGGGACCATCGGTTAAACATTTCCCACATCCACTAAGAACTACTAAACTAATTAATATTAAACCTAAAACAAATAACACTCTCTTTTTCATAATAAAAATAAACCAAAACATATATAAAAAGCTTTCTATAGAAAAAAAGAAAAAAGAGTAGCTAATTAGCTACAACTTGCTGTGCTTCCAGAACCACTACCATCCCATCCAAAACCAGCAGAAGGTGATGCACTTGATAATTCTTCAGCACACTCAGAAGGTTCTTCGTTAAAAGCTGCACAAATAGCTTTCAAATAACTAGCAGAATCTCTTCCACTGCTAACTTGAACACCATTCACAACCAAAGTAGGTGAACCTCTTACCCCATACTGCTTATTCAAATCATCATGAATAGCAAATGGAGGGAATCTTCCACCAGACCAAGTTGACTGATCAGCTAATGAAGCCATTATACCGAATTCAGTATCAACTCTAGCATAACAATCAGCTAAAGCAGTTTCATCAACACCAACTTCAGCAAAGCAACCTTCAGAATCTCCTTCTTCTAAGAAGCAAGTTAAATAAGGTATAAATAAATCACTTTGTTCAGTTTGAATACAATACTGATTTAATTCTTCAACAACTTCAACTTCACCGTGCATTGCATAATTAACATATCTAATGTTAAAGTCAACATTATCTCCTAACAACTCAGCTACAGGAATCATACCTTTTTCAGCTTGAGTTCCATAAGGACAATGACTCATAACAAATAACTCTACAACAGGTTTATCAGTTTGAGGTACATCTGTAGGAACATCAGTTCCATCATCAGAACCATCTGTTAAATCTTCAAATTCTTCTATTGAATACCCTGCAGGGAAGAAATAATTTCCATCCTTTGTAGCAAAGGTATCAACATCTTGACCATTTATATTTAAAACAATTCTATAAACAGCACCTAAGTCTTCTACTTCAGTCAAACTAGCTTCATTACCTTGTAAAAGATTATCATTTACAAAAGTAAGAACATCTTCACCAGCTTGATCTGAACTTAATCCACCAGTAACAGGGTTTCCGCCTTGATAATACATATAAATTAGTAAAATCACTGCAACAACTGCTACTAGTTGCCATATTCTCAATTGAGTATGTCTTTTCATTTATATTTACCCCCATAGTCTAATATTAGAGAATAAAAGTAAAAAACCGACCTTTATAAATTTTATGATAATTGCAAATCTATTTAACACTAAACTCTTTTAAGAAATTTTCGTTCAAATCATACCAAACTACATAAGCTGCATCTACCGGATCATCCTCAAAATACAAGTAAGACCATCCAGTTTGTTCTCCAGAAGGATTAGTCATAGGTGCGCTAGCATAACAATAATTAACATCTTTATAATCTTTAAAACCCTGAATAGTATACTCAAACCCTTCAGTAACAGTTTTAATTACACTTCCAACAACACACCCCACATCGCCAGAACCTCCATTACTTCCTCCATTATTTCCAAAATAATCATTTCCACTAGAACTACCCCCACTATAACCTCCAGTATAATTTGTTTCATTATCTTTTTCTGAAGATTCATCACTACAACCAACTAAGAATAAAACTAAAATTAATAATATCCACTCTTTTTTCATAACAAAAATAAAATCAAACTTCTATATATATGTTACGAAAACTTAATAAAAAGAAAACAACTTCAAAAAACTATGACTTATGATGTAATTATAATTGGAGGGGGGGTTTCAGGTTTAGCAGCATCAATTTATTCTGCAAGATACAATCTAAAAACTCTAATCCTAGCAGAAAAACCAGGTGGATTAATAATGAGTACCCATTTAGTAGAAAACTATCCAGGATTTACTTCTCTAACAGGTTATGAACTAGCTCAAAACATCCTAAAACATGCAAAATCATACAACATAGAAATTAAAGAAGAAAAAGCAATAGATCTTTCAAAAAAAGATAAAGTTTTCACAATAAAAACCAACAAATCTTCTTACAATTCCAAAACAGTAATAATTGCAACAGGTTCAGAACACAGAAAATTAAATATTCCGGGTGAAAAAGAATTATTAAATAAAGGAGTTTCTTATTGTGCAACTTGTTTACCTCCAAATGAATCAATAATTGCAAATAGTTCCATAAAAGAAATAAAAGATATTAACCCCCTAAATAGAGTTTTAACAATTGATGGAACTTACCAAGAAATAGAGGGTTTCACCAAAACGTATTATGATGGAAACTTAATTAATATTAAAACTAAATTTTTTAATGAAGCTGTAAGTTTAACGCCTAATCACCCGGTTTTAACAACAAATATTAAAAAAGGAATAGGAACAGATTATTGGAAAAAGTTTAAGATAAATAATCCAAAATGGAAAGAAGCGGGAGCATTAACAAAGGAAGATTGGGTGTTGTATCCCATAATAAAAGAAACAAAAGATAAAAAAAATATAAAAATTTCAGATTTTATAGAAACTACAAAATTAAAAGATGGATTTATTATTTCAAAAAGGCCCACCCATACATCCAATAAAATACCAAATAAAATAGATATAAATAAAAATTTTATGCGTTTAGTAGGTTATTATCTAGCAGAAGGTCACACACATAAACATATGCTCACATTATCCTTCAATAAAAATGAAAAAGAATATATAAAAGATGTCAAAGATTTACTTAAAAAAATATTTAGATTAAAACCAAATATTAAAATAGAAAAAAATGTATGTAAAATTACAATTTATTCTAAATTAGCTGCAAATTTATTTAAATTACTTTTTGGAAAATATGCTCATAAAAAACAAATTCCCCACTGGATTATGATTTTACCCAAAGAAAAACAAAAAGAATTGATTAAAGGGTATTGGAGAGGAGACGGTTGTATAAGAGAAAAAGATTTTTGTTTTGTAACTAGTTCTAGACAATTAGCCTACCAAATAAGGGATATATTATTTAGACAAAAAATAATTTCATCTTTAAATAAAAGAAAAAAAGAAGATTTAAAACCTTCAAGTATAGAAGGAAGAACCATATTTTTTAATCATGATAAATACAATATCAACATAGGGGGACAATTTCTAGATAAAGGAAGCGAAATAATAGGAATAAAACATCCTCTACTAAACAAAAGAAAAAGCACATCAAATCATGCATGGATTCACAAAGATTTTGCTATAATCCCTATTAAAGAAATTAATACAATAAAATACTCTGGAGATGTATTAAATTTAGCAGTAAAAACCAATAATACTTATATAGCAAAGAACTTTATAGTTCATAATTGCGATGCTCCAATCTATAAAGATAAAATCGTAGCAGTAATTGGTGGTTCAGATTCTGCAGCAAAAGAAGCATTATTATTATCAGAATATGCAAAAAAAGTTTATATAATCTATAGAAAAGAAAAAATAAGAGCAGAACCAATAAATCTTCAGAGAATAGAAAAAACAAAAAACATAGAAATAATTAACAACACAAATGTTATAGAAGCTTTAGGTAAAGAAAAACTAGAAAAAGTAAAATTAGATAAACCTTACAAAAATTCAGAGATTCTAGAACTAAACGGTTTATTTATAGAGATAGGATTTATGGTAAACTCAGATATTGCAAAACAAATTAAATGTAAATTAGAAGAAGATGGTTCTATTATAATAGACAAACTTTCAAAAACTTGTGTTCCAGGATTATTCGCAGCAGGAGATTGTACTAACTTTCCTTGGAAACAAGCTATTACAGGTGTAGCTCAAGGAACAACTGCAGCTTTTTCTGCTTATAATTATTTAAAAGAAAATCCATAAATTATTATAGAATATTCAAAAGGGGATATAAAACCATAAAAAGAGTTTTAATCAAATCTATCCTTAATTTTATTTTTCATTTTAGTTTATAAAAAATTTAATATGTTCGGAATCATAAGATTTAATTTAATAACCACGATATAGTAATAAAAAAGGAAAACTTTATAAATAATATTGATCTACAATTTTCCAATGAAAAATTTCAAAAAAGGCACAATAGCAGGATTGGGTTTAGTAAGTGCTTTATCCTTATGGTATACTGAATCTTTCCCGAAAACCCAGGAGTTAGAAGATTTAACAATCCCTGTCAATATAAATCAAAACATTCTAATAAGGTCCAAAGTATTACCTTATTTATCTCAAGAAGAATATGAAGATAAATTCGAACAAAAGTTTGGGGATAAATCTCATGAAGAGATAAAAAATGATCCAGAATTTTTATTCTATCTAAATTTTGAGAAGGAAAAGTATGATTTTCCTGAGCCAAGTTCTGAATTACAATTAATCTTGATGTCAGCTCCAAATTGTATACCCTGTAGGCCAGCTAAAAAAACTTTAGAGAATCTAGATTATCCAAATACTTTTTATTGTGATGCATCTAAAATGCCTGCAACTAGAAAATTATTTGGAATAAAGGCATATCCTTCTTTAATAGCAAAAAAAGATTCGCAATTTGCAGTTCTTGTTGGTAGTAATCCATCTCCAAAAGGAATAAATAAATTGAGTGTTAGATATAGTAGAAAAATTCTAAAATAATAAATTATGCAGGCTTAGTCAGTCGTATAACCTACACAATCAAGAATATTATTAGAATCACAACAACCCCAACTTTCAAAAAGATCTTGGTCCCCTCCAAAAGAGGTACATATTTTTGGATCAATACAATATCCTGAATGACAACAAGTTGTACCATCAGTTAGAACACAATTAGCTATAGATATTCCACTCAATGTATACTTACAACATTTAGCATATTGAGGATTAGTACATTTAACTCCCGTTTCCTCACAGATTTTTCCTTGACAAGTATAGGTTTTACAAATATCAGGATTAATAGGTGTACATTCTGTTCCACTCCCTGTAGCTATACCTGTATCTTTGACACAGGTTCCTGCACTACATGTATCTTTTATACAAGGACTATTATACCCACTATCAGTTCCTGCATCACAAGTCTGACCATCCAGATTACTATCATAAATGCATTCTATCTCTATTTGAAAAAGTCCACTTGCTTCACAAGATTGACATTCATCACACTTAGCTAATTCACCTGAATCACATGGTCTATCACAACCACCATTACCTAAAATTATTAAACTAACTAATAGAATAAAAATAGTAATAAGGCTCAAGTTCCTCTTTTTCATAACAACCAAAAACTACAAACTAATATTTAAACATTTCTATATCCTAAAAAACAATTAATCTTATAAACAATTCCTCCTTATTAACATTCATGACAGATTTAATAGCAAACTTATCAACTGGAAAAGGAACTTGGGGTCATGTAAATAGATTAATCCAAGACGGAACCTGGGAAAAAGTAATTTTAGTAACAAATGAATTCGGAAAAGAAAATTTCACTCCAGAAAAACCAGTAGAGTTCATAATAATAAATGCAAACAAATCACTAAAAGAATTAAAAGAAACACTAAACAAAGAATTAAAAGAAAAAATTAAAGGAACTGAAATAGCCTTAAACATGATTTCTGGAACAGGAAAAGAACACATAGCATTACTCTCAGCAGTTCTTAAACTTGGAGTAGGAATTAGACAAGTAGCTTTAACAAAAGAAGGTATAGAAGAATTCTAATTCTTGAAAAAATTTAGTTAATTATATATCAACACAAACTGAACCTTCACATCTTTGAAGAGGATACGTTCCTTTAGTTTTACAAAGCTGTACACCATTTGAACCATCACAACATTCATATAAAGAAGAAGAATATTTTCCTCCTGCACAACAAATTTCAGTAGTTTCATAAGCACAAGCTACTATTTTTGATGAATCACCAACTGCAGTACATTCCTTATACCCATTTGCACAGCAACTATCAAGTCCAGGTTTACAGGAAGCATCTTCAAGCTCACAACACTTTTGAACAGCATTACAACAATTATCTCCACAAGCTTTTTGACCTGAATCACAACAACCAAGAACAACATCTTCTCTACAAAGAGAAGGATCACAACAATCAGTTCCACATTTAAAATCCTCAATCATACAACAACCACCACCTAATAGAACATTTTCAGGAGGACAACAAATCTTTCCAGAACCACTCAATTTATTATCTGTACATATTTTACCAGATTCACAACATTGCCAACCATTAACATCATCTCCACAACAGTCCGTACCAGAAGGACACTGATTAACAAAACTCTTCGAAGGACAACAATTCATTCCATCCTTTTTACAACCCTGTGAAGTACCCTCTCCACAACAACCATTACTACAACACTCATCAATAGTTCCTTCTTTCCCCTCAACAACACGAGAACAAACAGTCTCAAGCTCCTCATAACATGGACAAGTCTCAGTTTTTTCTATACAACTAAGAAACTTACCATTTTCATCCTTACAACATTTTTTGCCTGAATCAACACAATTAATACAAGCATCAACACAATCTCCATCCTCACAAACTTCTCCACTAGGACAAGGAGGATCACAAGCTCTTTCACAACCCCCATCATTTAAAATTATTAAACTAATCAAAATAATCATAAAACTAAACATCATCCACTTTTTCATAATAAAATTAAAAATATATATATATATAAAGATTTCTAATCTTTTAATCTATCAACAAGTTCTTGAGCACTAGAATAAATCTTAGCTTTAATTTGATCATGATTCTTAAAACTATAACCTAATTTAGCACAATCTCTTTCACCATTAAAAAACCTCATTAAACTTGGAGTTCCTTCAGCTAAACCACAATTAATAAAAAAAGCTTCTTCAGTGCAGGTATCAGAAAATTTAATTATAGGCACCTTATCTCCAAACTCTTCAGCGAACTCTTCAAATAAAACATTAAAACCCTTACAAGGTCCACACCAAGGTGATGTAAAATAAACAAAACCTGTTCCATTCACAATACTATAAACATCAATTCCAGATTTTTCACTAAACCACTTTAATTCTTTTTGAATTTCTTCTTCTCTTTTTAATTCAGAAAAATTCTTCCAATTTTCAATCTCATCAGAAATACTATCTGCATCATATAGAGGTAATTCTAAATTTATTTCCTTATATTTTTTTTTAGGTTCTTCAGAAGCAAGAACCATTTTACTAACTAAAAAGACTAAACTTCCACCAATAAACTCTCTTCTTGATAATTCCATGATATTAAAATTAAAAAACTATTATATAAAGCTTTCTATTTGTAACTACTAACAGGTTACATATATTTCATCAGCCCTATAATTAACTAATAATATTAACAAAAAACAACAATCTTTATATTCTTAATAACCCCCACCAAATCTATGTCAGATTTATTCAAAAACATAAATATCTCATTGATAAAAGAACCTATGGCTTTAGACTATGACTACCAACCTAAACTAGTTCCTTATAGAGAAAATCAGCAAAAACATATTGCAACTTGCATTCAACCTTTATTCCAATCAAGAAACGGAAAAAATCTAATTATTACAGGTTCACCAGGTATAGGAAAAACAGTTTCAGTTAAACATATTATAGAAGAACTAGAATTTGAAACAGATGATATAATCCCTATCTACATTAACTGCTGGAAAAAAGACACTCCAAATAAAATAGCTCTAGAAATATGCGAAAAAATAAATTACAAATTTACTCATAATAAAACCACAGATCAATTACTAAAAGAAATAACCAAAACCCTAAACAAAAAAGCAGCAGTTATAATCCTAGATGAAATAGATAAACTTCAAGATCAACAGATACTTTACTCATTACTAGAAGACTTATACAGGAAAACAATAATATTAATCACAAATGAATCTTCTTATTTTGAAGTTATAGACCAAAGGATATATTCAAGACTAACTCCAGAAGTACTAGAATTCAAACCTTATAACTTAGAAGAAACAAAAGGTATTTTAAAAGAAAGAGCAGAATTTGCTTTTCCTTCAGGAATCCTCTCAGAAGAAGCAATCGCAGAAATAGCAAAAAAAACTTTTGAGATAAAAGATATACGAACAGGTTTATTTTTATTAAAAGAAGCAGCTTTAATTGCAGAATCAGAAGCAGTAAAAAAGATAGAAACAAAACATGCTTTAAACGCAATTTCAAAATTAAATCAAAAACCATCAAGACCAATACCCAAAGAACAAGAACCTATCTTAAACTTGATAAAAGAACACTCCGGAAAGAGTACTAAAGAACTTTTTGATATCTATTCGCAAAATAATGATATTTCTTACAGAACTTTTCATAGAAAAATAGAAGATTTAACATCATTAGGCGTAATCAACACAGAAAAAAAGCAAGAAAAAGGTCAAACTAAAATCATAAAATATGGTCAAAAGGCCTTAAACGAGTTCTAGAGATTTTTGACATTTATGTCACACTTGCCAAGCATCCGCGCCAGGTTTATATACCCTCTTAGATTTACAACTAATAACATAAAAAATTAGAGGTGATATAAAAATGAAATTTAAACTATTTAGTCGGAGCTATCTTTCATGGGATGAATACTCAAAAAAAATAAGTGACATAGACAATATTAATTTTATTAACTCCACAGCAATAATGAGTTATAAGAATTTACTAAGAAGGGAAAGCTTAGGGGGTGGCTAAAATGCAAGACTTAGATATTCGAACAATAGAAGAACTTTTTTCGCAGCAGCTTAGACATTTACCAATTAATATACATAATATAGGAGGTGATAGGCTATGAGCATTTACAATAAAGAAGATTTAGAAGAAATGGAAGAACTTATGGACAGTTCAGAAGCTTGGTTTATGATTGGTTATTTAGAAGACTAATCCTTTTTTATTTTATTAAAAATTAAAAAAAAGAGAAAGAAAAAATTAAAATTAACATTCAGCAGCTGATGCACAAGTTACTACCGGATCCCAATTTTCTACTACAAAACCATAACCCGCTTGAGTGAGTTTACAATATTTAGTAACACATACCCCACTACTACATCCTATTTCAGGAGTCATAGAAGGATCACATAAACAACCTAGTGAAAATTCATACACACAAGATCCATCTCTACAAAAACGACAATCTCCGCACTGATCATCTATGGTACAATCAACACATCGAGCATTTCCATCAGATCCAACATAACAAACTTTATCTTCATCAGCACATAAATCAGTACCTATACATCCTCCACTACCCGCACATCTATCTCCCTTAGTACAAGGATTTCCATCATCACAAGGATTAGAGTTAGGTACATTAGAACATGATTGGTCTACACAAGTATCAGTGGTACAAACATTTTCATCATCACATCCCTCATCAGTTTTACAACAACCACCAATAAATAAGCCTAAAAAACAAATAAACATTAAGATTAATAATATCTTCTTCATTTTTACAAATTCCTCCATTTTTTAATGATATTATATTAAAAGAGAGTAGTTTATAAACTTTTTCATTAATATTCTAAAGATAAAGCAAAGTATTACCATCAAAGAGTGACTAAAATAGAAAAGTTTAAATACTAAAAAAGTTAAAATAAAGTTAATGAAAAAACTCAATAAAAAAGCTAAAAACAGCATCATTTATGGTTTAACACTCACCTTGGTAAGTACAGTTATGGCTACTTATTTATATTTCTTACCTCACGTTGAGCCTACTAAATTTGTTTCAACCCCTTCAGTTTTAGAAGGAGAATTAATGGAAAGAGAAGAAGCAAAAGAATTATATAAAAAACCCTTAGATGAATTAATTAATGATCCAGAATTCATTAATCAACTAGCTTTAGAAAAAGAAGCATTTGGATTTCCTGAAGAGTCTGGCGAAATAGAATTGATTTATATGAGTCTCCCTAAATGTGGAGCTTGCATTATAGGTAAAAAAATAATGGAAGAGGAAGGATATTCCTATTATGAGATTAATTTAAATGAAGCCCGTGCAATAAGAAAACTTTATGGACTTGAATATGCACCAAGTTTAATAATTAAAAATGATTCAAGATATAGTGTTCTATATGGTGTTGTAGAAAACCAAATATCTAATAATCTACTACCCTGTACCATAAGCCCAAAAAATATAGAAAGAGAAATTAAAAAACTTGAAAATTAAAAATAGTTTTTTACTTAAACCAACCATTAATACCGCATTCTAATCTTTCATTATTACAAAAAGCATAAGCACCAGTCAAATAATTAACACATTCTAAGCCTTCACAACCAAGATAATTACAACTAGCACGTTTAGTCCATTTCCAACCTTCATCATTAAAGTTTCTACACCAATACTGGACATCATTTACTTTAAACTGAGTATTACAAGGAAGAGTAGAACTACAAGTTTTCCATTTTAAATCATCAACACAGATAATTTCAACATCTCCACAATAAGCAGTATTACCTCTATCTAGATTTTCATCACAATAACTCATACCTTCTTCTAAAGTATACCAGTTATATCCTTCTCCAAAATCTCTACACCATCTAGCCTCTCCATCTAATTCAACATTTGATTTACATTCATAACTCGCATCACAAACTTGAGCAGGTCTAAATACATTTAAAGAACCATCTTCACTTCCAACAACAATATAATCCTCATAAATACTAGGACTTTCTCTAATTCCTCCATTTAACATATAAGACCATAATACACTACCATCAGTTTTATCTAAAGCATAAATATAATTATCAGAAGAACCAACAAACAATTTATCTCCAACAATAATAACTTTAGTATATCTTACAAATCTTCCATTTAACTGAACACTCCAAACCTCTTCACCATTCTTTAAAGCATAAAGAATTCCATTAGCATTACTAATATAAACATAATCTCCATCTGTAGAAGGTGAAACACTGATAGGATAATCCACATCATAACTCCAAACAACTGAACCATAGTAAGCATCCAAAGCATAAACTTTATTATCATAACCACCAAAGTAAACAATATCATCTTTAACAACAGGACTTGAATAAATAACATTTCCAATAGCATATTTCCAAATCTCTCTACCTGTATCTAAATCAAATGCATAAATATGATTATCCCAACTAGTAATATAAACCAATACACTATTGATTGCAGGAGTTGAAAAAATCCAATCTCCAGTTTGTACATGCCAATTGTATAATCCAGTTTCAGCATCAACAACATAGATTCTACCATCTAAACTACCAACAACAACTTTCCCTTCTGCAACACTAGGACTACCTCTAATTAAAAAGAAAGTATGATATATCCAAGCTAAACTTCCATCATAGATATTTAAAGCATATAAATTGTAGTTATCAGTACCAAAATACACCTTTCCATCATATATAGTAGGACTAGAATAAATCTCAGAACCAATATAATAGCTCCATAATTCTTTTCTATTAACTAAGTCTACAGCATAAAAATAACCATCCTTATTCCCAAAATAAGCAACACCTTCATTAATAGCAGGAGAAGTTACTACTTCAGAACTTGTTTTAAAAGTCCAGTATTCACCAAAACCTAAAAGATCAATTTCTCCAGGGTAATTCCCTGTATTTTCTAAATCATAACCATACATATCCCAATTATTGCTTAAAGACCCTGCAAAAGTATTACCCACTATTAAAATTATAAAAACCAAAGTTACAAATACAAGTCTTAATTTCTTAGTCATCATTTTATGGTTTGGATATATGTAATTACTATTTAGTAGTATATAAAGCTTTCGAAACCAACTAAGAACAAACATCTAAAGCACAAAGCCTCATCTTACTAATTTCACCATGTTGAGAACCTGTAGTATAAACACTTACATATTTTTCAGGATCTGAAGATTTGATTATTTTTGGATTAAATATTTGAGATCCAAAAATAGAAGATTTCAAAACAGAACCAATCATTCCTGTATTAGTAATATCTAAATAAAGAACTTCTCCATCATCTAGGTTTCCAGAAGTATCCTGGCCAAGACCTGTATAAACCATAGCATATCTATCAAAAGCCATGTTTATTATTTGAGGGTATTTAGCTAAATAAGGTGCAAATAAAGAAGACTCAATTTCAGATATAGAAGAACCATCAGAACCTATTATTAAAGTTTTTAACATACCTTTTGAAGTCTGTTGATAAGCAATTGCATAAGTACCCGTACCTAAATTAATTATCTCCGGATTTGCTACAACCACAGAATCAAAAACATAACTAGTTCTTTCATTAATAGTAGTTCCTAAATTTGAAATCTCAAAAGTCTTAACAGTTCCATCCTCATCAAAACCTTCATAAGCAACAGCAAAAGTAGTATCAGAAAGTTTTACTAAATCGGGAGAACAAATAGCCCGAGTATCAAAATTTAAAGTAGATTTTCTCTGAATAGTTGAACCATCTAAAGAGATTGAAACAATTTCCACCCGACCATCATATACATCACAACAACTTTCGCAAAAACCTTCTAAACTCTCTGTTTTTGAAGCATATGCAACAGCATAAAGATTATTACTCAAAGGAAGAACATCAGGACTAACTGAAACTAAGGTTTCAAGTTCAAAAGTAGCAATAGGAGTAATAGTTCCTGAAGAAGTTATTGAAAAAGTTTTAATTTTTCCTTTATCATTACTATTTGAGTAAGCAACAGCATAAATATCTCCATTGATATGAACTATTTTACTCTCTTTGTTTATATCATTATATACAGTTAGTTCATCATAAATCTCACTATCAATTATTTTTTCTGAACCATCAACAAGCGATACAGTTTTAAGAATTCCTTTATATGCATCATGATAAGCAACAGCATAAATTTCATTATTAATCCTAATAGCATCAGGATTAACACAAATACCTTCTTCAAATATCAAAGAAGCTGTTATATCCGCAAAACAATCTTGTTCACAACTATCAAGGGTCTCACTTGTACCACAAATACCATCTCCACAAATAATTGGGTCAATACAATCTTCTTCACATTTATACTGATCCTCCAAAGGTATTGAGCACATTCCATCTCCACAAACATATCCACAATCTTGGTAGCAATTTAAAGAAGTTTCACCATAAAAACTATCACAAGTACCATCTCCACAAACATAATTTCCTGTACTAATCCCACTAGATGCAATTTTAATAACCTTCAACCATCCATCAGAACCATCGTCGCCAAAATCTAAAGCAGAAGAATAAGTTAAAAGATAATCATTATTCTTTAAAGAAAGCATTCTAGGTTGTCTTACTTTTTCCCCATAATAAACTTCTCCTATAACACTCTGGAATATTGATCCATCAGGAGCAATCCTAAAGGTTCTAATGCCTCCATTCAAATCTGCATCTGAAAAAATAACCGCATACCACCCATCTTTTAATCTAACAAGATCAGTTGAATCAAATCCTCCATCTAACTCTAGAAGATTATTATTAAGATTTATATTTATAATTCCATCAGAAGTAATTTGAATAGTACGAATCTTAAAATTTAAACTTTTCTCAGTTAAAAGATATATATCTCCCTGAACATTTTCAATATCAAATCCATTCCTACTTACACCATCTAATATAACCTTATTAATTATTAGACTATCTGAAATAGATCCATCAGAACCCACCCTTACTGTAGCAATTACAGTTTTTAAAAGGCTAGTATCATAATAATATATAGCGTATATATCTGGACCAACTTTAATTGGTTGAGGATCATTTATTGCATGAGCTTCAAATTGTCCTGAATCAATAAAGGCACCCCTTGGTTCTGGAGTTTTTTCAATAACATCTAATTTAACTTTACATTTAGCAACAAAATCATTACAGTCACCATAAGGATCTTTTACATCCAGGGTACCATCTAAAGTCAATGCGGGTAAATTTCCATTATCTTGCATATATTTTTTAACATCCAATGTTAATGCATATTCATCTAAATAAACACAATTATCCCAAGGAAGATTAAATATACCTACTGATTCCCCTCCAATATATATATCCATTCTTTCATCAAAATCGTGTCCCTCATCATCTAATCCCAAATCTCCTACACAATTAATAGTTAAAATGGCAGAATCGAGAATATAATCAAAAGTAGGCTTATAATCTAAAGTAGTATAAAGAAGATCAACTCCTTGTTCACTTCCTTGAAGCTCTTGTTCTTCTGAGTGAGTTTTATAAATCCATTGAGGATTAGAAGTATCTAAACTAAAAGTAGTTACCTCTCCACCTGAACCCCTATAAAAAGCGGCGAAAATACCTTCAGAAAGCTTAACTACTTCAACATCTTTTGCAAGATCTCCATCAAATTCATAACTTCCTACAAGAGTTTCATCTAATCCATCAAAACCTGCCTTAAAAAATTTAATCCATCCATCATTACCCGGACCTTCATAAGCAACCCCATAATATTCATCATCAATTTCAAAAATAGAAGGATCTAAACATAAGCTAGAAAAAGTGAAAGAATCTTTCTTATTCCAAACATTATCAGTTAATGTAACTACATCAACAAGACCTCTAGGATTAGTAGTAGTATCCCCTTCATGAACTATTATAAAAGAACCATCTGAATCAATAAACATATCAGGAGATAAAGCCTTAACAGGTTCATACATAAATCCATCTCCTTCAAAACCAAGAATAGTTCCTGTATTTCCACAATCTTCTAGACAATTTTGTACATTTTCTCCAACTTCACAAAGAGCATTTCCACATTCAAACGGAGTCTGACAATAATCTCCTGCACTCCCTCCATCTACACAACCTAAAGAACATATCTCAGGCGCTTCATTATGAACATAAAATCCTCCAGCATCAACAGTACAACTATGGTGAGTCATTCCAGTATCATAACCAGGGTCTCCAGGATTTAAATCCTTGAAATAACACCTATCTAAATATTCCCTAGTATAACCATCTGGCCAAGTTAAAACAATTCTATTTTCAATTTCTTTACATGTATAATCTAAAGAAACTCTACAATATCCATCCATACATTCTTCAGTAGAACTACATTCAGCATTAATTGTACAAGTTGTTGTAGGTCTCTCCTCAGTAGTACAACCACTAAGAACTATTAAAACAAAAACAACAAATACCAAAACCCTCTTTTTCATAAAAAATTAAAAACAAAACATATATAAAAACCTTCCTAAATAACTAAACCATGAAAATACTAGCATTTGTAGACACTCATGGAAACAAAACCGCATTAAACCAATTAGTAAAAGCCTCAGAAAAAGCAGATATATTAGTTTGTGCGGGAGATATCACTAACTGGGGAAACAAAACAGAAGAAACTTTAAACTATTTTAAAGATATAAACAAACCATTACTTATTATACCAGGGAACCATGAATCAACAGATATCTTACAGCGAATAACAAAAAAATACAATAACATAATCTTCTTCCACAAAGCAATCTACCAACTAAACGATTACTTATTTATAGGATACGGAGGAGGAGGTTTCTCAGAAGAAGACAGAAACTTCGAACAATTTATTAAAAAGATAGAACCCGAATTAAAAGATAAAAAATTAATTCTAATAACTCATGCACCTGCTTATGGAACCAAAGTAGATAATATTCCAAGTTTAGGTCACAGAGGTTGCGAATCCTATACTAATTTTATTAAAAAATATAAACCAATGCTTCATATCTCTGGACACTTACATGAAACCGCAAACAAAACAGATGTAATAGGAAAAACATTACTAATCAATCCAGGACCAACTGGTAAACTAATCAAAATTTAAAGAACTAATATGTACAAAGTGTACAACCATCAACAGTACCACATAAAACATCCCCTGAACGACCATTACACTCTTCTTCCATTTTCTCATCATAAGGGTTTCTTGATGAAGAAGTACAAAAGTTATTCCATCCCTCAGCAGCAATCTCATCACCTTCAGGAGCTCTACATATATTATCAAAGCAACCTTGACAAGGAGGACATTCTTGCCAAGTCTCACAAGAAATACAAGCCCCTTCACCACCAGAATAATCACAGACCAAACCCTTATCAGCACAATAATCATAAGTACATGCTTTATTTCTACAACCCATACACTTTTTTTTACAATCTGCTTCAATTTGATCACTACCACAACAACCGCACAAAAAAAGAAACAATACTAAAACAATTCCAAAAATTGATAAATAATTTATATTTTTCATTAAACACCCTTTATTTAAAAATTAAATATTGACAAGTAATATATAAATATTCCTATTTCAGAAGATTATCCTAAACTATAACCATTCGAAGGTAGTTACAAATAGAAAAGTTTATATAATCCAAACAATTAATAAAAAACATGAAAAAATATCTCAAAAGAACCTTGCAAGGTATAGGCATCTCAACTTTAGCAGTACCAATTATAGCATATTTAGGTTTTTATCCAAGAGTAAAACATTTAGAAAATATTCCTAATCCCTCACAGTTAGAAGAACAATTAATGGACTATGAAGATTTCAAAACAAAATTTAAAGACAAACCTATAGATCAAATAAAAAATGATCCTCTCTTTATGAATCAATTTGCTTTAGAAAAACAAAAATTTGGATTTCCAGAAGATTCAGAAGAAGTACAACTAATTGAATTTACATCAGATCATTGTTATTATTGTGATATTGTAAAAAAAGTACTTAAAGAATCAGGATTAGAAATAACTGTATTTAAAGAAGATGAGGCTTATGCTATACGTAAAGTTTATGGCGTAGATTGTTTTCCAACAATAATCACAAAAAAAGGAAAAAAGTTTACTAAATTATATGGTACCACAGAAGATTTAAGTTTTAAAGAAGTACCTCTACCTAAAGGATTAAGAGAATTTATTCCGTGCACAATTAATAAAAGAAATCTGAAAAGAGAAGCTAAAAGGTTTAATAAAGACTAATCAAAATTTAATTTCCTATTTTTAGAATCTTCATGCATCAACAAACAAACTCTTGATTCTTTCTTACTATCAACAATTTTCATTCCTAATGCACTACTTAATTTCTCACTAAAAGACAAAACATCAGGAAACAAAGGCATGTTTTCCATAACTAATCTTCCTCTACTCCCTCCAACAAACATATAACTTTTTACTTCAACAAATTTAGGATCAGCTTTCTCAATCAATTTTACATAACCAGAGATATCACAATCATTCAAACCTTTAACTAAAGTTATTCGTAAAGTATTTCTTTTACCAAATGATTTCATCAATTCTAAACTTGAATTAAATCTTTCCCAATAATCAGAAAACAAAGGTCTATCAATTTCTTTATACAACTTTTTATTAGGTGCATCTAAAGACAAATAAAATTGAGTAGGTTCTTCAAGAGAACTTAATTGTTTAGGAAACATTCCATTCGAAACTAAAAATGAACTCTTCTTCATCTTCTTCAAAGAACGAATCAACTCAGATAATTTAGGATAAAGTGAAGGTTCACCAGATAAAGAAATTGCAAAATGTAAAGGATCTTGTGCTTCCTTAAATTTTTTCTTATTCAAATCTGAATTACCAGGATAACCATTTATCAATTGACGCTGAGCAGAGATGCATCCATCAATAATCTCTTGAGGTTCATCAATATCCCCTATATAATTAGTATTATTAAATAGATCAACATCCCTCCAACAGAATAAACACGAATTAGAACAGGTCATACAAGGCGTCATCTGACAACATCTATGACTATTAATCCCATAAAACTGTTGCTTATAACAATATCCTTTATCAAACATAGCTTTTTTAGTCCAAGTACAAATCTTACAAGCAGAATTTGAACCAATAATACGATAACCTTGTTTCTCTAAATTTTTTTTAATTATAAGATCCATAGAAATAAAAATAAAAAAAAAGAATTTAAAAACTTATTGAAAAATTTACTTTTTCTTTTTTCGAACAGCTTTCTTCTTAGTAGCTTTTTTCTTAACAACTTTCTTTTTTGGTGCTGCTTTTTTCTTTGGTTTAGCTTTTCTTTTAGGAGCAGCTTTTTTCTTGGCAGCTTTTTTCTTTACCATTTTTGATCATCCTCCTTTTTTATAATGATTAAACTAATATTTTTAAGCAATTTAATCTTTAAAAAAGTTTCTATTTAGAAAAAAGTGTCTGAAAATTTCTAAAGAGAATATTTTTCACTTCTTCTTCATCTAAATTTTTTAATTCTGCAATTTTATTTATCGTATAAACAATAAATGAAGGTTCATTTCTTTGCTTAGGTGGTGGAGCTAAAAATGGACTATCAGTCTCAGTTAATAGTTGATCAGCAGAAACATTACTCACTAATTGTTGAAAAGTTAAACTTCTTAAGATCACCGGAGGTATAGAAAAGTACCAACCATTCTTTTCACATCTTAAAACCAATTCTAAGGAACCATGAAAACAATGCATAATAACTTTTTTCATTTTTTTATTCTCAAGAATCTCAACAACTTCTTTTTCAGCTTGACGAGAATGAACAATTACAGGTAAATCCAGTTCCTTAGCTAAATCTAAAAACAGCTCAAAGACCTCTTTTTGGCCATTTAGATCAGAATTGTTCTTTAGATCTATACCAATCTCTCCTATTGCTACAATTTTATTTTTAACACTTCGAATAAACTCAATTTCTTTTTTCACAGCATCCATTCCAGCTTCTAAAGCTTCAATTGGATAAAAACCTAAGGCCACTTTAACAATATTATACTTCTCAGCTAACTCTAAACTTTTACGATTAGTAGCAATATCAACACCATTATTAATAATAACTTTAACACCAACTTGTTTGGCTCTTTCAATTACAGAATCCAGATCAGAATTAAACTGATCAAAATCTAAATGAGCATGAACATCAACTATCATTTTTCTAACTTCGCAAAAGCGTTATCAACTTGTTCCTTAGTCCAACCAACACTAATCAAAACTGTCCTCACTCTATCTTCATCATAACCTTGTTCAATAGTTTCTTTAACAAATTTATTTAATTCAGAAGTTTTGGAATCTAAATTCAAACTAGATTTCTTAATTTCTTTTTTTATCATTACCTTTTCAATAGGTGGTAATTTTTTCAAAGTAGATTTTAATGTATCCATAAATTTATGAAAACCAATACTAATTTAAATAACTTTCTATAGTAAAATATCAAATGGTAAAAATAGTTTTAGTTGAACCAGAAACTTCAGGAAACATTGGTGCAATAGCAAGAGCAATGAAAAACTTCAATTTAAAAGAATTAATTCTAATCAATCCTAAATGTAATCACTTAGATAAAGAATCTTTAGATAGAGCATCACATGCAAAAGATATCTTAAAAAAAGCCAAGATTCTAAAAAATATAAAACAAATCAAAGCTTCAGAACTAGTTGCAACAACTGCAATTATAGGAAGAGATTATAATACAACAAGAACACCAATAGAACTAAAAGATTTCAAACCAAATAAACAAACTGCAATTCTATTAGGGAGAGAATCACATGGATTATCAAATGAAGAAATTGAGCAATGTGATTATCTTATCAATATTCCTTCTTCAAAATCATATCCCACACTAAATCTCTCACATGCCGCAACAATTATTTTCTATGAAATTTTCAATAAAGAATCTACTATAACCTTAGCAACTAAAAATCAAAAAGAACAATTACTAAAACTAATTAACAAAAAAACAGATAATTTAAATCTTAAAACACCAGAGAAATATAAAATATTGTGGAAAAGAATAATTGGAAAGTCTCAACCCACCTCAAGAGAAATATCAACTCTATTTGGATTTTTTAAAAAAATAAAATGAAAACACTAATCTTATCAAAAGAAAACCTGGAACTCTCACTAACAGAAGCACTAACAATTATCAAACCAAAGAAATACAAACTAGAAGAGAATAGATTAACCCTAAACACAAAAAAAGATTTAACAAGACTAGCACAAACAAAAAAGATTTATGAAAATAATAAATTAATCCATGAAACTTCTTTCAAAGATAGAGTTCCAGAAAAACGTCCAGCAAAACATCCTGCAACAATCCAACCAAAACTAGCAAGAACTCTAATCAACTTGACAGGGATTAAAGAGAATCAAACACTTTTAGATCCTTTCTGTGGAACAGGTTCAATCTTAATAGAAGCTTCATTACTAAAACTAAAACCAATAGGTGTAGATATTGACAAAAATATGATAGAAAGAGCAAAAACAAATCTCAAATATTTCAAACAAAAAGCAAAGTTAATCCAAGCAGACGCAACCAAAATAAAAATCAAAGCAGACGCAATTGCAACAGATCCTCCTTTTGGACGTTCAACAACAGTTCAAAAAAACCTTTACAAAGACTTCTTAAACAATGCTAAAACAATATTAAAAAAAGATGGAATCATGGTAATCACCTTCCCTAAGAAGATAAAAATAACAAATTACAAAGTAATCAAGATAATACCTTCAAGGATAAATAGATCTCTAACAAGATATATTTACATTCTTAAGAATCAATAGGTATGATTTGTTCTAATTCTTGATCAGAAGTCCAATATCTCTTAACTGCACCAACCTCACCTAAATGATCTAAAGCAGAATCAACAGAGAATATAACTTCACCCAATTCCTTCAATAGAGTTGATTTAAAAATAGGTTTTTGTGTGGCACTATATAAACCCAATAAAGTAAAATAAACCTGGAACTCGTCACTTGTATTCAAAATCAATTTTCCATTTTCATCATAAGTTTTCATTAAAAAAATTAATCAAAATAAGATTTATAAATATTTATATTCTAGAATAAAGTTATTAAAAATACTAAAGTATGAAATAACCAAACAAATAATTTTGTAATCCAAGGTAATAAATTAATGATTATCAGTACCAAAATAAAGAAACTAACAAAAGTCCAAATTTTCTGAGCTTTAGACTTATCAAACAAACTTAAACATAAAACATAAAACATTCTTCCACCATCAACAGGCCCAATAGGTAATAGATTAAACAAAGCGATACCTATACTAATAACAAATAACCACAGCAATAAAAGATTAATCCAAAAGATTCCATTCCATAAAGAACTTCTTCCTTCTTCTAATTCATAATTAAGGGTTAATCCAGAAATTCCTACATAACCCTTAGAAGAGTTATCAGGATGCTCAACCGTAATAACCGAATAATCACCTAAATCTGTACCAAACTCTAAAGTATCACCAGGTTCAATGCCATCCAACACAGAAACAAAAACCTCAGGATTATCAATAATCTGCCCATTAACACTTTCTATAATTAAAGGTGCTTCCATTCCAGATTCAAAAGCAGGACTTCCATCAACGATTTCACCAACCATGATTCCATTGATATCAAAAGCATTCTCCTGTAAAGCCATTCCTCCATAGTTTAATAAAAGTAAAAACACGAAACCTGTAACAATATTCATGAAAGGTCCAGCAGCATAAACGCTTAATTGAGATTTCTTACTAGCCTTTTCCATTTGTTTTTCATCAGGTTCAACAAAAGCAGCTAAGATAGGACCAAAAAGTGCAAAACCAGAACTTTTAACTTTCAATCCATGAGCCCTAGCTAAGATACCATGACTAAACTCATGTAATACCGCAACAACAAAAATAGCAATAATCCAATGCCAAAATCCCAAAGTAGGCATTCCAGGAATCGTCACTCCAGGTAAAACCGGAGCCAAAGGAGGAATTCCTCCATTCAGAACAAAACCAACAGTTTTACTTATCAAAATATAAAAAATATAACCCATCCCTAAAAAACCAACAACCACACCAAGATAACCAAAAAACACAAATCCTTTCAACTTAGCTAATCTATCCATTAATTTCAAACCAAGCTTAGTTTTATACAAAGCGATAATCTTACCTTGTATTTCAAATTTATCTTTATGCTTTAAAAAAAACAAGATCAATAAACCATAAAAAAGAATTGCAAAGAGCAAATCTAAGTTCATCTTTTACGCGGGGTTCTAAACCTCTTTCCACCGCATCTCCTACAACTAACTAAACCTAGGTTAATCTTAAGCGGTGATGCCCTCTTTTTTGTTTTACATTTTTTACAAATGAAAATTCTATATGTTCTTCGAATATTAGCTTCAGGAAATTTTACCATTTTAACTCTTTATTTGTTTTATAATTTTATCATCTAAGATTACCCAATAGAGCACTTCAATGCCATCTTTAATCTCACCTTTCAACTCTTCAGGTATTTCTAACTCAAATGTTTCAAAGGTTTCAGAATCCATTACACTTGCCTTCTCTCCAGAAACACTCAAAACTTGGGCAGTTCTCTTTTCAATAATAGGAACATCAACCTTATCATGACCAGGCATAATCTTGATTATCTTTTTACTACCAATCATACTAACCGCTTCAACTCTACATTTAGCATGACCATGTTTACCAGGTCTAGAGGTTTGAACACTTCTTACAACACAAGCTAAACCATCAAAAATAACATAACTTCCTTTTTTTAATGAAGTAGCATGAGTTTGTTTTATATCTCCCATAACAACTTAAAGAAAAAAGCCCATTTATAAAGTTTACTCTTTTTTTCTACCAATGTCTTGTAAAGCCCTTTCTAAGTAATTTAACTTTAAATTTAAATCAAAAACTTGCTTAGACAAATTAGCAACAGCAATCCATAATTGAGCATTAGCTTTATTAGAAGCCTTAACAATAGCTTTCTTTTGATCCCTCGTTTCATTTATTTGTGCTAACAAATGTTCTCTAAGTAAGGGATCTACGTATCGTCTCCATTCAGTACCCATGAAATTTACTAATAAAAACTAATATATAAAGATTTACATCCTAAAGTGATTACATTAAAAAATCAAAATATATATAAAAGGTAAAAAAACAATTTTAAACATGAAAACTAAAAAAGGAGATTTCCTAGAGTTTGATTATATCGCAAAGATATCAAATACTGACCAAGTTTTTGATTTAACTAAAGAAGAAGAGGCTAAAAAATTTAAGATTTATAATAAAGATATCACTTACAAACCTATTAAAATCTGCCAAGGTCAACAATTTGTTATCCCAGGCCTAGATGAAGCCTTACCAAATAAAGAAGTAAATAAAACCTTTACAATAAACATCCCAGCAGAAAAAGCTTTTGGAAAAAAAGAGAATAAATTAATCAAGATTATCCCATTAAAAAAGTTCAAAGACCAAAAAATAACACCTTTTCCAGGTTTACAAGTTAATATTGACAATCAAATAGGTATAGTAAGATCAGTTTCATCAGGAAGAGTAATTGTAGATTTTAATCATCCTTTAGCAGACAAAGCAGTGACCTATGAAGTTACAATTAAAAAGATAATTACAGATATAAAAGAGAAAGCAGATGTAATCCTAAGCATTATTAATTTTCCTATTGAAACAAATTTAAAAGATAACAAGTTAATTATTAAAAACATTCCAGATGTACTACAAAAGCCTATAGAAGACAAACTGAAATCTTTAATACCTGAATTAAAAGAGATTGAATTTAACAACTCTAAAACAACTACTAAAGAATAATTATCTTTAAATACAACTTCTACCTAATAAACAAATATCATTCTTAAAATGAGGTAGAAAATGGATAGCATATTTGAAGAAGAAAACCGAGAAGACATCCCACAAGACGTATATACTGAGGAAACTTCAGTACCAAGAGGACTAATTAGCAAATCTGGGGCTCCTATGAAAAGATCAGATATAGATGCTGAATTAGAACAAATTCTTGCTAAACAAAAAGCAAAAATAAAAGTAGTTGGTGCAGGTGGTGCAGGGAATAATACTATCAATAGAATTACAGAAGTAGGTATAACTGGAGCAGAAACTTTAGCCATCAATACAGATGCTCAAGATTTATTATATACTAATGCAGATGCAAAAATTTTAATTGGAAGAGAATTAACTCAAGGATTAGGTGCAGGATCAATACCCCAAGTAGGTGAAGAAGCTGCAAGAGAATCCGAACATGAAATAAAATCAAAATTACAAGGCGCAGACATGATTTTTATCACCTGCGGTTTAGGAGGAGGAACAGGTACAGGTTCAGCTCCAGTAGTTGCAGATATTGCAAAAAAATTAGGTGCTTTAACCGTTGGAATAGTTACAATACCTTTCGAGATGGAAGGTCAAAGAAGATATGAAAACGGAATTATGGGCTTAGAAAAATTAGAAAATATTGTAGATACATTAATAGTCATTCCAAATGATAAACTTTTAGAATTAGCTCCAGACTTACCTTTACACACAGCATTCAAAGTAGCAGATGAAATTCTAACCAATGCTGTAAAAGGAATTGCAGAACTAGTTACTAAAGCAGGTTTAGTTAACCTAGACTTTGCAGATATTAGAACTGTAATGGGCAAAGGAGGAGTTTCAATGATTGGCGTAGGTGAATCAGATACCGAAAACAGAGCAGTTGAAGCAGTAGAAAAAGCAATTTCAAATCCTTTACTGGACGTAGACATTGCTGGTGCTACAGGAGCTTTAATCAATGTATCTGGTGGACCTGATATGACTCTAGAAGAAGCAAGAAGAGTTGTAGAAACTGTTTCAGAAAAACTAGATGAAGATGCTAGAATTATCTGGGGAGCACAAATCCAAGAAGATCTTCAAGATACTATAAGAGCAATGATGATCGTAACAGGTGTTAATTCACCACAAATCTTCGGACCTAGGAAGAAAGTT
Organism: Candidatus Woesearchaeota archaeon; assembly: GCA_964447685.1. Classification (GTDB taxonomy): domain Archaea; phylum Nanobdellota; class Nanobdellia; order SCGC-AAA011-G17; family CAYUTI01; genus CAYUTI01. The sequence continues at coordinate 87,669 of CAYUTI010000001.1, read as the reverse complement.
TCTCAAAAAGCTAAGTCTGAAATAGAGGAAGAATTAGGAATAGAATTCGTAGATTAGCCAAAACCTTTAAATACCCTTTTTTTCTAATTTTCTCATATGTTAACTAATCAGATGACTAAATTAAAGAGCTTTACTAAAGAAAGCATTAGAGTACTTAAAATTACTAAGAAACCTAATACAGAAGAGTTTAAAGCTATTGTAAAAGTATCAGGAATAGGTATTTTATTAATCGGATTAATTGGTTTTTTGATACAAATGATAGGTAATTTAGCAAAATGACACAAATATTCGCTTTAAGAACAACTGCAAATAGGGAAGATCAAGTATTTGATTTTCTAGCTTCTCACATACAGAAGAAAAATTTAGCAGTATATTCTTTAATCAGACCTCATGGATTAAGAGGTTATATTTTTATAGAAGCAGAAGATAGAGAAACTGCAGAAGAATCTTTCCATGGAGTTCCATATGCAAGAGGACTATTGCCTGCACCTATTGACTATAAAGAAATTGAACATATGTTAGAACAAGTAAAAGCACCAATTAACATAAAGAAAAATGATATTGTTGAAATTATCTCTGGACCATTCAAAAGAGAAAATGCAAAAATTACAAGAATCGATAAAACTAAAGAAGAAGTTGTTGTTGAATTATTAGAAGCAGCAGTTCCAATTCCAATTACAGTTAAAATGGATTCCGTAAAAGTTATAAGGAGAGATGGAGAAGAAAACTCAGAAGAAGAATAAAAATGGTAAAAATTGACTTAATGGTGGATGGGGGAAAGGCCTCAGCAGGTCCTCAAGTAGGACAGGTTTTAGGACCTCTAAAAATAAACATAGCTAATGTTCTAGCAAAAGTTAATGAAAAGACTAAAGCTTTTGCAGGTATGAAGGTTCCTGTAACCTTAGATGTTGACGAAAAAACTAAAGATTTCACAATTGAAGTAGGAACACCTCCAACTTCAGAACTAATCAAAAAAGAAATAAATTTACAAAAAGGATCAGGACTTCCTGATAAAGAAAAGAAAGCAAATTTAGCAGTAGAACAAGTAATTAAAATTGCTCAAATGAAAAAAGATTCAATGTATTCTCCTAATTTAAAGTCCGCAGTAAAATCTGTAGCAGGTACTTGCAATTCAATGGGACTTTTAGTTGAAGGAAAAACTGGATCTGAATTTTGTCAAGAAGTTGACGAAGGAAAATATAATTCTGAAATTGAAGCAGGTAAGACTAATGTACCTCCTGAAAAAACTTCAAAGCTTAAAAAACAATTAGAAGAAGTAAAAGCATCTTTAGCTAAAGAATTAGAAAAAATAAAGAAAGCAGAAGCTGCTGAAGAAAAACCTAAAGAAGCTGTTGCTGAAGAAGCTAAAGAAGGCGAAGCTCCTGCAGAGGACGAGAAACCTAAAGAAGAAGCTTCAGCTGAAGAAAAGAAAGAATAATAAGCTTTATAAATTGCTTTTTTCTTATTTTTGTTATCAAGGGGCTGTAGTGTAGCTTGGCTATCATTGCGGGTTTGGGACCCGTAGACCCCGGTTCAAATCCGGGCAGCCCCATACCCAAACCTTTAAAAACACAAAATAACTCAAATTAAAAATGCCAAAAACAAAGAAAGTTGGATCCGCAGGACGTTTCGGAGTAAGGTACGGTAAAAGAATAAAGAAACGTGTCTTAGAAATAGAAAACAAACAGAAGCAGAGACATAAATGTGAATTCTGCTCAAAAAAAACAGTTAAGAGAGTTTCAACAGGAATCTATGAATGTACTTCTTGTAAAGCTAAATTCACTGGGAGGGCTTACACTCCAAAATGAGCTCATATAAATGTTTTGACTGTGGAAAAATAATCAAAAAAGAATACTTAAAGAAAAGAATAAGGTGTCCTTATTGCGGTTCAAAAATTCTATTTAAACCAAGAACAAACGCTAAGAACATAAAAGCAAAATGACTCAAAAATTACCTAAAGAGATAGAAGAAAAAATCGCTAAATTACAAATGCTAGAACAAAGATTACAAACTTTCTTGATGCAAAAACAACAATTTCAAACTCATCTTCTAGAATTAGAAAACTCATTAAAAGAATTGGAAAAAACTAAAGGTCAAGCTTACAAGATAGTAGGACCAGTTATGATTGAATCAAATAAAGAAGATCTGAAAAAAGAATTAGAAGAAAAGAAAGAAACCACAGAAATAAGAATCAAAAACTTAGAGAAACAAGAAAAAGAAGTAGAAAATCAAATAAATCCTATTCAAGAAGAAGTAATGAAAACTCTAGAAAAATGAGCGAAGAAATAATTTTAGAAGTAATTGAAATATTAAATCAATTAGAATGTGATGATAGTACTCCTAAAAATGTAAAAATTAAGATAACAAGTGCTATCGCAGCATTAAAAGAAGAAAAAGAGATTGCTGTTAAAGTTAATAAAACCCTACAAGAGCTGGATGAATTATCAGAAAACCCAAACGTTCCTTCTTACACAAGAACCCAATTATGGAACATAGTTAGTTCATTAGAGAGAATATAATACAGAAATCTTTATAAATAATACTATACTCATAAAAAAAGGAGAAAAAATGAAGAGGCTATTATCCGACTTTAAAGAAAAGCTTATTGGCTCATATGAACAAGGTATTGAATACCCTGACGAGTTCTCAGAAGATTATATAGAGATTAACTCAACACCAAGAGCTGAAAAGAGATCTAAGGTTGTTGTAAAACCATTTATCATTAATGAATTTGAAGATATAAAACCTGCTTTAGATGCTTTAAGAGAAGGATATACTATCACACTTCTTAATATTAAACCTTTAAGAGATAAAGATTTAATCGAACTTAAAAGAGCAATCAACAAAATCAAAAAAACTTGTGATGCTATTGAAGGAGATATCGCAGGCTTTGGTGAAGATTGGGTTGTAGCAACTCCAGCTTTCGCTCAAGTTCATAGAGCACCTTCTAAAAAAGCACAAGTAGTTGACGAAGAAGAAGATTTATAAAGTCTTATTTATTTCTAAACATTATGACTGATGAACTAAAAAATCAACCATGTCCTTTTTGCAATGAAAAGGCACTAACACTAAGAGAAGAGGAGAAAGAGATACCTTATTTTGGTAAGGTTTACATATTCTCAATGACTTGTACTAATTGTAAATTCCACAAAGCAGATGTAGAAGCAGAGCAACAAAAAGAACCTTGTAAAATAACTATTACTATAGATAATGAAAAAGATCAAAATATTAGAGTTGTAAAATCCTCAGAAGCAACAGTCAAGATTCCTAAGATGAAAATGGAAGTCACTCCAGGTCCAGCTTCAGATGGTTACATTTCAAATATTGAAGGCTTATTAAAAAAGTTTAAAGAAATAATAGAACAACAACGTGATGAATCAGAAGAACCTGAAGTTAAAAAACATGCTAAAAACTTACTGAAAAAATTATGGAAAGTATCTCTAGGAGAAATCCCACTAAAGATTGTTATAGAAGATCCTTCTGGAAACTCAGCAATTATCTCTGACAAAGCTGTAGTAGAAAAATTAAAAGTTTCTAAAAAATGAAAACACTTTTTATCCCAGCAGAAGTAACAGAACCAATAGATGTTTCTAAAGTAAAAATAGAAGGTTCTTTCGCAATAGCTACAACAGTTCAATACCTCCATCAACTAAAAGATATCCAAAAAAAATTACCTAACTCAATCATAGCAGGTCAAATCCTAGGATGCAATGCTTCTTGTTGTAAAGACTTAAAGGTGGACTCGATACTTTTCATTGGTACAGGACAGTTTCACCCTATTAGAATAGCAATAGAAACTAAAAAACCTGTTTATGTTCTTAATCCTGCAACAAACTTATTTCATCAACTAGACCCAAAGATAGTAGAAGATCACGAAAAGAAAATCAAAGCAAAACAATCCCAATTTATTTTATCAGATAAAATAGGCATCATAGTTTCAACAAAACCCGGACAAAATAATCTTAAAAAAGCTTTAGAACTTAAAAAGAAATTAAACAAAGAATCTTATATTTTCTTATTCAATAATGTAAATGAACTAGAAAATTTCCCAGATATTGATATATGGATAAATACAGCATGCTCAAGGATAGAATCCAAAAACATTATAAACCTAGAAGATTTACCAAATTAATAATGACAAAACTAACAACTGAAGAACTAGCAAACTTTTGTAAGGTAAAGGGATTCATCTTTCCTGATTCAGAAATTTATGGGGGGTTATCTGGCTTCTGGGACTTAGGTCCATTAGGTGTAGAATTAATGAACAACATTAAAGCAAACTGGTGGAAACATTTTGTCCAAGATAAAGAAAATATGACAGGTATTGAAGGGTCTATCATTTCCCATCCAAGAACTTGGAAGGCTTCAGGACATTTAGCTTCTTTTGGAGATACTCTAATTGAATGTAAGAAATGTAATGAAAGATATAGAGCAGATCAATTAATAGAAGATCAAACTGGACTTAAAGTAGAAGGGTTTTCAGATAAAGAAATAGATAAAGTTATACATGAAAAAAAAATAAAATGTCCAAACTGCTCATCTAACAATTTTGATGGTGCAAAGAATTTTAATTTATTATTCCAAACTTCTGTAGGTTCAGTAGAAGGAGAGAAGTCTACAGTCTACCTTAGAGGAGAAACTGCACAAGCTATGTTTATGAATTTCAAAAATGTAGCAGAAACTACTAGAAAAAAACTTCCTTTTGGAATTGCTCAGATCGGAAAGTGTTTTAGAAATGAAATATCCCCTCGAGATTTTATATTCCGTTCAAGAGAATTCACAATTGGAGAATTTGAATTTTTTATACATCCTGATGAGAAAAAATGTTCTCTTTTAACTAAAAAGCATCTAAATGTTGAAATAAACTTATTAGATGAAGAAACACAAAAGAAAGATAAAGACACATTAAAAACAACAAAGATAGAGGATTTGATTAAAAAGAAAAAATTAGGAGAATGGCATGCTTATTGGTTAGCTGAACAAGCAATCTGGTTTAATAAATTAGGTATTGACCCTAAAAATATAAAGATAAGAGAACATACAAAAGATGAACTTTCACATTATTCTTCAGCAACTTTTGATTTAGATTATTTGTTTCCTTTCGGTTCAAAAGAAATAGCAGGTAATGCAAATAGAGGACAATATGATCTAACCCAACATATAAAAGAAAGTAAAAAGAATTTAGAACTTTTCGATGAAGATACAAAACAAAAAGTGATTCCTAGAGTAATAGAACCAACATTTGGAATGGAACGTGTTTTTTTAGCTGTAATAACTGATGCTTACAATGATGATAAAAAACGTGGAAATATAGTTCTTAACTTACATCCTAAGATAGCACCAATAAAAGTAGGAGTATTTCCTTTAACCAACAAACTAAAAGAAGAATCAAGAGAGGTTTATGACGAATTAAAAACAGAATTTACTTGTACACATGACACTTCAGGTTCAGTAGGTAGGAGATATGCTAGAGCAGATGAACAAGGTATTCCTTACTGTATTACAATAGATTTTGATAGTAAAAAGAAAGATGTAACAATCAGAGATAGAGATTCTACAAAACAAATAAGAATAAAAAGAAAAGATTTAATTGAAACTTTAAAAAAACTTCTAAACCAAGAAATTAAGTTTGAAAAAGCGGGTAAAAAGATTTAGTCATACATTCTTAATGTAAAATGTATTCTTGTCATTTTTTAATAGATTTTTAACTCTTTTTAAACCTTTCCATTCGTCACCACTAAACAGTAACATTTATAAAGCATAAAAACATATTAAATAACATAAATCAGAGGTTAAAACTATGCCATCAGCAGCAACACACTTATTTGTAGCTCAAAACACTTTAAAGAGAGAACTTAAAGAAAGAGAGCAATTACAATACTTAATAGGCTCTATTTTTCCAGATTTAGAAGCATTTCTTTACAAAAAACCTATTTTTAATCACAAACCAATGCTTAGATTTGCAAAATTCTTAGAAGATAAAGGAGATTATAGATACTTCATTAAAGGAATACAAACTCATATTTTAACAGATAATCCAGTCCATGCAGGTTATGTTCTTAAAAAGATAAAATCCCTAAAAAAAGACTCAAATATCCACCCAGATGTAATTCATGGTTTAGTAGAATTAGCTCTAGATTTAGAATTATTAAAAACTCACCCAGAAATAAACAATCTAAACTTCAATAACGAAACTTTCAAGAAAGCAGGTTTAGATGATTTAAATGTTCATATGGCAGAATTCTTTAATATAAAGAAAGAAGAAGTAGATCAAGCACTAAATAACAGTTTCCAAGTATTAAATATAAAAACAATTAACTCTTGGATGAGATTAATCAAAATATACTTAGCTTTAACTAAATTCCTACCAAAACAAAAATACTCACAAAAAATAAAATTTAAAGATCTTAAAGACACTTTCCAAAAAACAAAAGATTCAGTTAAACAAGATTATAAAAAATTATTAAGTAAAACTATTTCTACATTAAATAGAAAACTATAGAATCCAAATACAAAAAACATATAAACAATTACCTTTTAAAGAATTCTATGATAACTAAAAAAACAAAATTACAAGATATAGCTATGAAATATCCAGAAGCAGTTGAACCTTTACTAGAGATAGGTATGCACTGTATTGGATGCCATATGGCTGCTTTTGAAACTTTAGAAGAAGGTGCAAAAGCACATGGTTTATCAGATAAAGAAGTTGATGAACTAATTGAAAAAATGAATAAGAGGTTAAAAAAAGATGCCAAAACCAACAGTAAGTGATAAATGCAATTTATGCAAAGATAAAGAAGAAATGCAATGTGTAGCATTCTGTCCAGTAAATGTTTTTGAAAAGGGTGAAAAGAAAAGTAAAGTTGCAAGACCTAATGATTGTATAGGTTGTAAAGCTTGTGAATTCAATTGTCCTCAAAAAGCAATTAAGGTAGAATGACTGAATACGCAACTCCAACTAAAAGAAAATCAAAGAAAGAAAAAATTCTAAAGAGAAAGTATAGAGTTTATAAAAAAGGTGGAAAGAATAGGACTTCTAATTAAGGGCCTGTAGCTCAGTCTGGTAGAGTGCCGCATTGGCTATGCGGAAGCCTCGGGTTCGAAAACTTAAAAAAGTACGAAAGTCCCGACAGGTCCATTATAACCTCAAGAGTTTAGACAAAAAGTTTATATACTCCAAAGGTCTATATATAACTTATGAAAAAGAAGTGGTCTAAAAAAGAACTAGACTTTATTATAGAAATGAGAAAAGAAGGGGTAGAATATAAAGAGATAGCTAAAAAAATAGGATGTGTTTCTACAAATGCTGTAGGCATGAGAATAAGAAAATTAGCTAAACAAGGAAAAATTAAGACCAAAAAGAAGATTCATGAGGAAAATTATTCTTTTAAAAATATAAAAAGAGAAGATTTACTTAAAGGGTTATTAATTTGGTGGTGCGAAGGAACAAAACCCTCTAAAGGAAACGTTTCTGTAGAATTCGTAAATTCTGATCCAGTTTTAATATGGCACTTTATAAACTTTTTAAGAAAATTAAATGTTAATGAAGATAAAATAAGATTAAGATTAAAAGCAGATATTGAAAATGAAAAAAAATTAAAAGAATTTTGGTGTAAAAAACTTAATCTTCCAATATCCTCTTTCAATAAAACAATACCCTATTCAGGAGATAATAAAAGAAAAAGAAAATTGAAATATGGGACTTTAACAATTAAATACTCATCAAAAAAATTATTAATTGATCTTACAAATAAATGGAAAGAAATAATGGAAGAAGAATTACCCCTCTATTTAGAAAATCAAAAGTACCAGTTCCCTGATAACACATGGGGCAACCTTTAAATAAAATAAAAATAAAACAAGAACCATGGAAAACTGTATATTTTGTAAAATAATAAACAAAGAAATACCAGCAAATATTGTTTACGAAGATAAACATAGCTTTGCATTCTTAGATATCTCACCAATAAACCACGGCCACACTCTAGTTATTCCTAAAAAACACTACGAAACTATTCAAGAACTACCAGAAAACATTCTAACAAACCTAATTAAAACAGTTCAAAAAATAGCAAAAGCAATTGAAGCAGACGGAATAAACATCATGCAAAACAATAAACCAGCAGCAGGTCAAGCAGTTCCTCATTTACACTTCCACATTATCCCAAGATTCAAAGATGACGGTTTCCAATTCAACTGGAGAAATAAAGAATATAAGGATAACGAAACAGAAACAATCCTAAAAAAGCTCAAAGAAAACCTTTAAAAACCTTTATTCTAAATTAAATCCTAAGGCGCTGTAGTTTAACCTGGTAGAACACCAGTCTCATGAGCTGGTTGTTGGGAGTTCAAATCTCCCTGGCGCCATATATCTCTTTTCTAATCCATTTAACCAACAAAAAATATCTATCTACTTTACGTTTCTTAGAATCATAAACATCACTAAGCACATGAACCAACAATCCCAAAAATACATATAACAAATAATCAAAATAATAAGATAATACGAACACCAATAAAATAAACTCCACTGAATGAAAAATAAAAAAATCCTCACAAACCCCTCTAATAGAAGTGAAATACTCATAAGAACCTTTAAACTTTTTAAATCTCAAAACATAAGCAAGATAATGATCAAAATCTAAAATCAAATTAACAGCCAAAAAAATAAAAGCTCCAACTATATCAAAATAAAATATTACCAAAAAAGGCAAAATAGACACAAATAAATGCTGAAAAAATAACATAAAATAATTAAAATTCAAACCTTTAAAAATTTATTTAATTGTTAGAACTATTCTTTTCAACAATATCTTCAATCGCCTGTTCAACTTTAGCACTCATATTATAACCTTTATTTCTACAAAGTTTCTTAAATTTAACAGCAACAGCCTTATCAATAGTAAAATTCAATCTAGTTTTAGTTCTCATTTTCTTAGTTTTTTCAAACTCTATCAAACTATCAAAAAGAGCTTTATCTTTTCGTACCATTTCTTTAGCAATATTCAAAAATTTAGTGGATGACATTTTTTATCATATCCTCAATCTTGATTATACTTGTTATATTTTTTAAAATTATCTCTTTTATCATTATTAAAAGTTTATCATCATAAGTTTTATAACCCTCATAGTTCACATAAGTTCTAACTAATAACATAGCAGTTCTTTTATTTCCTTCTTCAAAAACATGATCTAATAATATTGCTCTTACTAAAAAAGCTAAAGCCTTTGTCCAATTCTCAGTTTTCTTAGCATAACTCAAAGCAAAATCTAAATTAGCTTCATTATACAAAGTACCAAAATCAAATTCTTGATTCAAAGCGATTATATCCTTCTTAGTCAATATAAATTTCATATACACATTTATACACACAAATAAGTATTTAAATCTTTCGGTTATTTACCATAAAGCTCAACATTCAATAAATGCTTAATATGCTTATTTCTCATACTTTTCAGATCAACACCACCATCTAAAAATTTACCCACAAGATGACTTACCAAATCTCCAGAACTAATAGTAGGCACAACAACATAATCAGCACCCATTTCATATAAATTCAAAGCCTCATCTAAATGAGAAGCAGTAACTATAACTTTCACTTTAGGATAATTTTCTTTTACATACTCTATCAAAAATAAATTATCTTCTTCACTCTTAGCAGTACTCAGTACTAATTTAACATCTTTCCAAGGGATCCTTTCAAGAATCTCAACATTAGAAATATCTCCATACATACAACTTACTTTTTCCTCTTTTAACTGCTCAATAATTTCAGGATCATAATCAACAACCAATACTCCTCTCTTCAATTTATCCAAATTATTCAAAACCATACTTCCTATTCTATGACTTCCAAAAATTACAACTTTCTTCTTAGTTCCTTTAGCAACATAACCCAATCTCTTTTTACCCGTGTTCAAATACTCAAACACGCCTAAAAACCAATCCATTTTCTTATACAACAAATTATCATACTCAATAAAGTAAGTAGTTAAAGTTATACTAACTACAGCAAAAATAACTGTCATAGAAAGTATTTCTTGATTAACATAGCCTAAAGCCATTCCCGTAGAAATTAAAATCAATGAGAACTCACTAATCTGCCCTAAAGAAATAGCAGTTAAAAAACCAGTTCTCTTTTCATAATTAAATAGACTTATAATTACTAAAATTATCAAAGGTTTCAAAATGATGATTGCTCCTAAAAATACTAACATAGGAATTAAAGCTCCATTACTCAACCAAACAATTTCCATTCCTAAACTTACAAAGAATATCAAAGCAAAGAAATCTCTCAAAGGTTTAATTCTTCCAATAATATCAAAATTATAAGGTAAAGAAGCTAAACCAACACCAATTAAGAAAGCTCCAACAACAATTGAGAAATCTAATAACACTGCCAATAGAGAAAATACAAACACTGCAGCTAAAGAACATAATAATAACAGTTCCTGAGACTTAGCAGCAAACCTAAATAAGCTTCCCAATACATACTTACTTAATAATATCACAATAGCTAACAACAACACCCCTTTTAATAAAGCAGGGAAAATCACCATTACATTGCTCAAATCACCAATAACACTCAAAACTAAGATAACTAAAATATCCTGCATCAATAAAATACCTAAAACAATCCTACCATGTAAAGTACTGATCTCATTTTTATCACTTAATAACTTAACAACAACCATCGTACTTGAAAATGCTAAGACTAAACCTAAAAACACAGAATTCATAGAATTAAAACCTAATAATAAAGCTAATCCATAACCCAATGCAAAAGTCAAAACAACCTGGATTGTTCCACCAACACCGGCCACAAAACCAACTTTTTTCAACTTACTAATATTCATCTCTAAACCAACAACAAATAATAAGAAAGCAATACCTATCTCACTTAAAGTTCTAATTACTTCCATATCTTGAATTAAACCCACACCCAAAGGACCTAAAACAATACCTACCAAAACATAAGCTGGAATTAAAGGTTGTTTAAGTAATCTAGCAACAATTGCAAACAAAGAAGCCAAGATAATCATGAGACCAATCTCTAAGAACAAGTTTCCACTCATTGTTAAAAGAATATTCTCCATCAAAGCACCTCTTTATGAAAATTAATTTATCCTTCAGACTATTTAAAACTTTTGAATAAAAAATAAAAAAAGAACTATTGTTTTGATAAAGATAATTCAATAGTACTTACTCTAACTTGTTTTCCTTCTTTGTTTTCAAATTCTTCACTATCAATCTTAATATCTTTTAAAGCAACTTGGCCTTCTAAAAATCTCTTACTTGCTACTTCAGAAATATCTACTGCTTTAGAAATAAATTTACCTCTTGCCTTTATCACTACTTCATCTGCACCCTGTGTTGTAAATTGCATAACAACCCCTGTAACATAATTCATAAAAGGTTTTGGACCTATAAACACAGTATGGTCATCTGCTCTTCCTCTAATTGCTCCACTCTCTCCAGTCATTCTATCACTCTCCATATTTAAGTTATTACCTATCCAATTAAGTCTTTCAACTTAATCAAACTCTAAGAGAGTAAACAGCTATTTAAATATTTCCATAGAATAAAATAAGAATTACTCTTCTTGTTTCTTTAATCTAGTAACATACCCTGCAATTATATTCCTGAATTTCTTAGAAGGAACATCAGCTAGCTCATCAACAACTTTTTTATTCTTTTGAAAGTCCTTGCTAAACTTAGCACTATGTTTTTCATGCAATTCAATTGCAGTTCTCTTGATTACTGTGGTTTTTATTCTTCCCATATTAAAAACTATCAAAAAACGCCTTTTTAAACCTTACGCCTTCTCTATAACCCATATTTCCCTAATAAGTTTAGCCTTCTCAGGGTAATAAATAATAGGAAACTCTACATTTTCCAAAGAAACAACCTTAAATCCTTTATTTTCAATTAACTCTCCAAAATTCATAGTAATCTGTTTTTTACCTCTAGTTCTAAATCTAGGTACAATAATCGCAGCCTTACCCTCTAAAACCTTACTCAACTCATCTAAAAATGTAGAATACATCTCTTTTAACTCATCCATAGTTTTCTTAGAAGATCTTACACTAGGCAATTTCTTCAAGAAAGGTCCTAAATAAGGTTCAGTAGCAACAGCATCAACTTTATTTACAGATTTACTTAACTCTAAAGCATCTCCCCTCATAATAGTCCAACCATGCTTACCAATCCATTTTAAATTTTCTCTAGCATCTTTAACCGACTTATTATCTTTCTCAATACCTGCAACTTTCATTCCCATTAAAACAGCTTCCTGAATAATAGTCCCAACACCACAAAAAGGATCAACTAACCTATCTCCCTCTTTAGCCTGACTCAAATTAATTAAGATCTTACTCAATCTAATACTACTAACTCTCAAAGGATCTAATACAGGTCTTTGATCCCTCCGCTTATACTCTCTAGGATCGAAAACAGCAATAACTTCAGCAACCTTATCTTCATAAAGCATAACTTCATAATCTAAATTAACAGATTTAGAAGGCATGATATTTCCACTAAACTTTTGCTTAACTCTTGTAGCTCTTAACTTATCTTGTTTAAAAATTTGTTTTAACTCATCTAAAACCCACTTATCTTCTCCCTTGTAAACATCAAGTCCATATCTAATTTTATTTTTAGAACCTTTATACTCTAATTTACTAACCTCTTTTACTTCACCAATCTTAACAGTTCCACCTAAATCCTTTATAACTTTCTTGAAATCTAATTTAGGCAAATCAAAAACAGCAATATTCTTATCTTGACCAATGAAATTATATTTAATTTTTCTGGCAGTGAAGTAACTATACAATTCAGCTAAACTCAATTCCTTATCTCTTCCTAATTCAAAGATGTATTCTGCCATTTGTAAACCCAATCTCCTTTTCTTACAACTTTATCTACTCTAATACCTACCAACTTCCCTTTATTAACTTTATTAACCTTCTCATGATCAATCTCCATCTCAGAAACTTTCATTTCTATCATTCCAGTCTTATTTCCAACAATCAATATATTATCATCTTTAGATAAACCAGAACTTGTTAATTCTAATAACATAACTTTATTTTTTTTATAATAATTTAAAACTCTACCAACTTCTATTTTTTTACTAGTAGCCTTACTTCCATAAACATCGCTATAACCTTCTGAACCAGGTTTATCTAAATAGAATCCTGAACAAAATCCTTTATTGTAAACTTGCTCCAATTTACTCATTAATTTATTAACATCTGCTTTAGGGTTATCAATAGCTTCTCTATAAACAGCAACAACATACTTCACATACTCAACACTCCTTCCTCTTCCCTCAATCTTTAGAGACTTTACTCCCGCTTTTCTAAGCTTATCAATAAAAGGTAATACACAAAGATCTTTAGAGCTCAAAACATAATTTCCTTCTAATCTTAATTTTTTATCAGTTTCAATATCTCTAATCTCATAACTTCGCCTACAAGGATGTAAACACTCTCCTCTATTAGCACTCTTACCATACAAATGATCACTCATAAAACATCTTCCAGAAACTGCAACACACATTGCTCCATGGACAAAACACTCAACATCAATCACCTTAGCTATCTGCTTAATATCCTTCAAATTACACTCTCTAGCCAAGATTACCCTTTTAACACCTAATTTCTTGTAAAACTTAGCAGCTTCAACATTAGCTACACTTGCTTGAGTACTCAAATGAACTTCAAAACCTTTAGCCAGAGCTTTAGAAACAACAGCCATATCCCAACATATAATAGCATCTACTTTCCCTTTTACTTTATCTAAAATCTTATCTAATTTAGAAATTTCATTACTATAAACAATAGAATTCAAAGTCAAATACTTCTTAACTTTAAACTCAGCCATAGAATCTAAATCCTTAAAGCTCAAACCAGTCTTAGCCCTCATTGTAAAAGAATCCAAACCAAAATAAACAGCATCTGCTCCGCTATCAACAGCAGCTCTAAACATCGCCATATTTCCAACAGGTGCTAATAGTTCCATGACTTATATACTCTAGAATACACTTTAAAAAGATTTCCAATAGCTTTAAATATCAAAACATACTAATAACAACTATGGAAATCATAACATTAGGTTCGTTATTACTTTTAGTAGGCATGGCAATAATAGGCACCCATATGAAAAAACTTCATAATCTAAAAGCGAAACTAGAAAATTTAGATAAAAAACTATAATTCTTTCCAACCAAGAGATTCACAAATTTCAGAAATAGTCCAATAATCTTCAGTGTCCTCAAAACCCACTTTAAAGGTTTTATCTTCTAAATAGAAAGTCACAGTAATTAGCTCTCCCTCTCTCGCTTTTAACAAACCAACATCCTTTACTCTTTTATCCCATTCTTCTTCACTCTTAAAATCACGATAATATCTAAAAGTGAGATCAGTTAATTCTAATTGTAAAGGCATACCTAAGTTAGCATAAACCAAAACTCTTTCAACAGATTGATCCTTAACATATCTAACAGGTTCAGGATTAAAACAAGCAAGACCCTCCCTATAACCCTGTTCAAGTATAATCCTATTCACTAAATCCAAATTATTCAGCCTTATACCCATACCTAATAATACAGAACCTAAACTTAAAAACATTATCAAACTACAGAATACATATTAAACTTTTCTAAAAACAATTCCTCTCATATCTTTCTCAATAAAGGTTTCAGCTTTTTTAGTTAATTCTCCAGAGCTCAAGAACAATACAGGTAAACGTAAATTTTGACCTTTATTATAAGCAAGACTTATTTCAGCATCATTTATCTTTTTCTTATTCTTAGCAACTACAAAATACTCCAACTCTCCAATTGGACTTCCAACTCGAACAACAAATTCCATCTCACGATTTTTACGAATAAAATCATCTTTCAAAACCTTAATCTGATTTCCTCTAAAATACTCCAACAAAGCATCATAAAATTCACCTTTATCTTTTTTCTCAACTTTAGGTTTAACCTCTTCAATAATTTTCTTAGGTTTCTCAATCTCTTTTGGTTTTTCAATAACTTTCTCTTCCTTCTTTTCAGGAACAATCTTTTCTTGAACTTCTTTTTTCTCTTCAATACCTAATTCTTTTTTGATTAAAACTGCCGCTTCATCATTACTCAACAAATACCATCTCCAAAAAATCTCACTTTCATTGTTTAAATTAACTTTCAAAGGAACTGCAAAATCTTTAGCTTCACGTAAAGCAACCCTCTGCCAAGGTTCAACAGTTATATCCCTTAAAACCTTTTTTTCCATCAACAATTCAGCAGCTTGTCTAGGCCTTTGACTTAAATGTTTTAAATAATCAACTAATTTAGCTTTTTGCTCAGCAGTATAATAAATAGGACTTGCTCCAACTTTTAAATTACTAATCAGAACTTTCTTATTAGCCACCAATTCAGATAAAACCGCACCAGCAAATAGGATGTTATCCCCCATCACTTTAGAAATCTGAACAGGCAATACAGGACCAGATTTCTTAACAAAATCTATCACCTTCCCTTTAACTTCATCATTCATGAGAAAACAACAACACTAGAAATTTAAAAGCTTTGTTGTAGCAGAAAGCTAAGGTTTAACCCATGAGCTTTCCCAATAACTCACATCACCCTCATCATCAACTACACCTAACAATAATTTCTTCCTAGTACTATGAGCAACTCTATTTTTAGCAGCAAATTCATACCAAGTAAAGTGATCAGCCTCATGAACAGGAAAAACTACCCACCTAGCATGATCATCACCAGGTTTAACACCTCTATCATAAACTCTAAAACCAGCTCCAAACTTTAAAGCAGTTTTAACAATATAACCTCTCTTCCTCAAATCTTTATAAACATTATATCGAACTAAGAAACCAGAATCAATTTTAACAACTCTAGCTAAAAAACTCTTAAAGTCTAATTTCTTCTTACGGTAATCATAAAGAAGTAACTTATTAGTTTCAAATAAGAATAAAGCTTCCACTAAACTATACTGAAATCGACCATCAACTGGCTCTCCATACCGAGAACTATTATACAACTCACGAGTCTCGTTACAGTCATCAGCTAAGACCATTTCTTTCACTAAAGTGGCTTTAACCTTCTTAACCATATAAAAACTAAAACAAAAACTATTTAAAAACCTTTCCAATATATATTTTCTATGATACAAATAACTTTCCTCGGAACTGGATCAATGATACCTACTCCAACTAGAAATCACCCTGCAACTTTAATTTCTTACAAATCAGAAAACATTCTAATAGACTGTGGAGAAGGGACTCAATTACAACTAAGAAAAGCAAAAATAGCTCCACCAAAGATTACAAAACTATTAATTTCACACTGGCACGGGGATCATATACTAGGAATTCCTGGATTCATTCAAACACTAGGTGCTTCAAATTATCAAAAAACTCTAGAAATCTACGGACCAAAGGGAACAAAAAAATATCTTAAACAATTAATGTCTTCTTTCATCTGTACAGAAAAAATAAACTACACAATAACAGAAATAAGCAAAGGAAAATTCGCAGAAACTGAAGACTTTATACTAGAAGCTTATCCTTTAGATCACTCAGCACCAACCTTAGGATTTATTTTCAAAGAAAAAGATACAAGAAAAATAAATTTAACCTACTTAAAAAAATTCAATTTAAGTCAACATCCAATTTTAAAAGATTTACAACAAGGAAAGGATATCAAATTTAAAAACAAGCTAATTAAAGCTTCACAAGCAACTACCATAAAACCAGGAAAGAAAATAGCAATAATCACAGATACTAAACAATGCCCAAACATAAACAAAATAGCAAAAGATGCAGACTTACTAATTTCAGAAGCAACTCACTTAGATGAACTTAAAGAAAAAGCAGATAGATACAAGCATTTAACAGTAAAACAAACAGCAACTATTGCAAAAAAAGCTAAGGCTAAACAACTAGCTATAAACCATATCAGTCAAAGATATAAAACCGATAAAGAAATAGAAAAAGAAGCAAAAAGTGTATTCAAAAATACTATTATAACTAAAGACTTACAAAACCTAACTCTTTAGGTCATAAATATAAAACAGGAATAGTTCTCCCCAAACTTTAATAAAAACATTTAAAGTAGATCTAATAGCGAATACTAAGATGATTCCTACAATAAAAGAGCTTAACAAAGAAACAATTGCGCTAAATACCCCTGCAGCAAATACTAAAATCAACCAAGAAAACAACACAATCTTAAAATGATTCTTAAAAAAGGCAAATGACCCTTTCAAAGATTTATACGCATTATTACTTTTCAAAAACATAACTGGATAAACAAATAAAAACACCCATTTAACAAGAACCATACTCAGGATCATAACTATAAGCCCAAGAATTTTAAGAAGATAGCCTTGATTTTCAAAGCCAAGATAGAACATAAGTCCCCACAAAACAAAAACAGGGATCATAATTAAAAAGATCATAAACCTCAACAAAACCACATTCCAAAAATATCCTCCTACAGTCTTATAAACGCGAATAAAACTAAATTTATTCCCCATTACAATATTCTTCATCAAGATATACTTAAAAGCTACAATAGATGCACCAACCATAAAACTACTAATAAAAAATATTATCGCAGAAATCAACAGTTTAATCCAATTTATCTCTAAAAAATTCAAAACAGATTCAGTAGAAGGAGTAACTCCACCTAAAAAATAATCAAACACGCCCCAAAAACCACCAAACCAAGCTAATACTAATCCTAATCCAGTCATAAATGCTAAATAGAGTAAGTCAGGAATGATCAAATAAAGATTATTAAACAAACCCTTCCAACTCTTAAAAAAAACTTCTTTATACATACTAAAAAACGAAACCCTTTTAATTTAAAAACTTTACCTAAATAGACATGTTTAAGATATCAGAAGAAAATCATGTAAAATTTTATATTCCAAAAGAAACTAAAATATCAAAGAAACTTCCAGTGTTTTATAATCCTCTAATGAAACTTAATAGAGATATCTCAATAGAAATAATTAAAACATTAAAACCAAAATCTATTTGTTTACCTCTAGCAGGAACAGGTATAAGAGGCTTAAGAATTTTAAAAGAAACTAAATCAAAAGATGTAACAATCAATGATGTAGATAAAACTTCTTACAACTTAATAAGAAAGAATCTAAAATTAAATAATCTCAAAGCAACTACAACCAACAAAGACGCTAACCTTCTACTAAAAGAATCAGAAGGTTATGATTATATTGATATAGACCCTTTCGGACCACCAATTCATTTTTTAGATACAGCAGTGAGAGCATTAAAACACAATGGAATATTAGCTTTAACAGCAACAGATACCGCAGCATTAACAGGATCTTCAGAAAAAGCTTGTCTAAGAAAATATTCTATAAAACCTTTAAAAACAGAATTTAGTAAAGAACTCGGTACAAGAATTCTAATAACTAAAGCTCAAAACATAGCAGCTCAATATGAAAAGGCATTAATTCCAATTTTATCCTATTCTATTCATCACTATATGAGAACTTTCTTAATCTCAAAAAAATCAATTACAGAAACAGATAATGTTCTTAAAGAACAGAAATACTTAGAATACTGCCCAAAATGTTTATACAGAAATCTAAACACCTTACCTTTAGAAAAAACGTGTCCAAATTGTAAAAAACCAATACAATATGCAGGACCAATTTATTCAAAAGAAATTCAAGATAAAGAGATTCTAAAACCAATAACTATCCCATTAATAGAAACAATAAAACAAGAACTTCCAATTCCTTTTTATTATGATACTCACAGAATAGGAAAAGTTTACAAAAAAGAAATACCAAAAGTAGAAGAAATAATTAAAAAGATAAAATCAAAAGGTTACAAAGCTTCAAGAACACATTTTGCACCAGAAGCAATAAAAACAGATTTAGAAATAAAAAGATTAATTAAAGTTTTTTAGCTTCCTCAAAACTCTTTTCTAACCGTTCATCCAATTCGCTCTTAAATTGTTTTTTAGGTTTCTGAGTAGTAATAATCTCTTTTTTAGGAGCAGGAGGTTTACTTACTAAAACTTTTCTCTCAAGATTTTTAACAGGCTCTGGACTTTTCTTATTTTTTAAATTTCTAGATCTATAAAGATAATAACCTCCAGCTAAAACTAATAAGATTATTAAAAATAAAATCAGCCAAAACCAAGGGAAGTTACTTCCTTCATCAGAATCACCTTCTTCTTCATAAACTATCTCTTCTTCTTCATCCATTTCACCTTCAACATAAACTATATCTTCACAAGGATCACAAGGCCCTCCACAATCTACCTGATCTTCACCCTGGTTTCTAATAAAATCATCACAAGTAGGATCTTTAATTATAGAACAACTAGTACAACTTCCTCCACAATCTACTCCTTCTTCATTTCCATTCTGAATATGATCATAACAAAGTTCAGTTGTAACCTGACAATTATCATCTAAACTATCGATTAGACCATCACAATCATCATCTAAAGTATTAGTACAAATCTCAGCATTACCATCAAAACCACCTTCACAGATTGTCCAATTCCCATCAACACAAGTTTGTGTTCCTTTAGTACAAACGCCTTTATCACTACCACATTGCTGAGTAGCCCCATCTAAACAAGCACAAACTTCATCAACCTGTCCATCACAATCATTATCAATTTCATCACAAATCTCTTCAGTTATTGAAGTATAAGAATTTCCTCCACAGATACTCCAAACACCATTAACACAAAATTGAATTCCTTGGTTACAAGTTCCAGTAGTAACACCGCAGTTTCTACTATCTCCCTGAACACAAGCACAGGTCTCATCAATCGCATTATCACAATCATTATCAATGCCATCACAAACTTCCATAGCTGAAGGGTTTATATTAAAAGCTTCATCATTACAATCCTTTTGTTTATCAATTAAAGTTCCACTTAACTCTTCAAAACAATTCCTGCCATAACCATCCCCATCCTTATCTTCACACTCTAAAGTCTGACTACATGCTTGACTTTCAAAAGGATCAGGTTTATTACTAATAACATTACAACCATTAATTTCTATACAAGTTCTAGTTCTAGTATCATAAACACTACCGCATGTACTCCAAGGACTACAATACCATTTATCCGTACAAGGTTTTTCAAAGAACTCTCCAACCTTTAGCTCAACAGGAGCGATAGTATAATTACTTCCATTTGAATAACAAAAGTTAATCTCTCTATCAAAATTACAATTCTTACCTAAAGCTTCACAAGTATATTTACTACAAGGTCTTAAATCATTTCCATTACAAACACTACAATTTCCAAATTCAGGAGGTTCAATAGGTAAACAATAAGTATGTGCATATTTAACAAGAGGTAAATCATTTTCTTCAGCAGCTTCAATTTCTTCATCAGTATTAACAGGAAATTCAAAAGTCCAATAACAATCTCCTTCTCTAGAACATTCTTGATTTCCACACTGCCATTGCTCAACACATCCAGGACAATCTATATATGGAAGATCAGATTCACTCTCCCAAAATTCGGGATAAGGCAAAGGTAAGTAATGAAATCCTTTTGCAGTGTCTTCATCATAGTCTTCATCATAACAATTTCCACAAGTATTTCCTGTTCCAGGAGGATATTTAGGAACACAAGTTAGTTTACCAAACCATTTATCAGAAGCATAATCTATTTTTCCACTTGCCCATTCTTCATCACAATCCCTTCCATGACAACCATACCACATAGGGATTAACTCACAATCTCCTAAAGCTTCACATTGTTCTTGAGTACAATTAATACCACAATTATTACAACTTTTATAATCATTTCTCATACAAGCTCCATCAATACAAACTTCTCCTCTATCTTCATCACAAGCTTCCAAAAGAACTTCTTCCCCATAACTACAAGTTTTTACAAAATGTCTATCCCCAAATTCATAACCCTCTTTATCTGGAACTGAAATAAAACCCACCCCATCAACTAAATCAAAATAAGCTTGAGCAGTAAATTTAGTACGAGAATTATCACAAGTTTCACCTTTAAAAATTCCAAACCATTTAAGATCAGAATCAGCTTTAATATTCAAATAAGCGGGTGTTCCTCCTTTATCTCCATCATCAGAAGTTGCAGCAAATTCAGCATTAGGTTCCCATTCACATAATCCTCCCGGAGGACTTTGAGTATCGCAAGTAATAAATAAGCCCATATCACTACACTCTCCAAAATTACAAATGCCTTCCCCTCCAATAAAACTATAATCAGGAATAATTGGTTGTAGGATATCATGACAAATAGTGGTGGTTCCACATCCAAGGATAGAATCAAAAACAGGTTCAAGAACAAAACGCCATCCAACAAAAATAGGAGTATAAAGAACCCAATCCACAACCTCTAAAACAACATCACCTATATTATCAATAAAAGTTCCGCCAGCCAAGTTGCCAGGGATACTCTTCACCAAATTTTCCATACCATCCTCGCTAGTACAAGTTCCAGAACTTTCTAAACTTGTTGTAAACTTATGCCACATAAATCTTTCAGGCTCAAAAACTCTAGGATCATTATCTTCAGGCATAATATCACACCAAGTTTGATTAAAAGATTTATTTCCCTCTAAAGTATCACAACCTAAGAATTTACATTTCAAATCATAAGAATTACAATCACTAGCATAATAAGAATAATCACAACCACAAGTTGTAGCTTGACCCAAATCACAATCTTCAGCAATACCTTCATAATTTCCACAAGAATCATACCAAATTACATCACCATTATCACAACCTTTATTAAATCTAGCAGTACATCCACTTCCAGAAATACTACTACAATACTGACCTTCATTAAATTCTCCCAAACATAATCCTCTTGAAGTATAAAAATAACCACTCTCATCAACACAACAACCTTTAACATCTTCAATCTCACACATTGATAAACATTGGTTCTCACTCATACCCATATAAAAAGTATAATTTCCGCCAGATAGATTACCTTGTTCAGTACATTTAAGTTGATTAGTTTCAGAACAATCCATGCCATTAATGTTACAACACCCCATTGTACACTCAGGAATAATACCTTGATAGATATCACAATCACCCGGTTCTGAATCCCCTCCTAAAGAATAAATACATCTTCCTTCACGGATTCCAGAATAACAACCTGCCTCTGTAACACAACAACTTCTCTCACAAAAGGTAGTCTCAGAACAAGGTACTCCTAAAAACTGATAACTCAAATCACAATCAGAATAATCCGTATCCACACAGTATTCACCCTCTAAAGTTTTTTCACAACAATAATCCGTAGCAGCACTAACCAATCCCACACATAATAAAAACATTAAAAGGAATTTCTTCATTTAGTCCTCCTACAACCAAAATAGAAACTATTTTGCTCTTTTGGATAAGTTAGATTATAAACACTCACCGAAGAGGTAATATCATCTCTAACAATTTTTAAAGTAGGATCTATAGTTAACCTATAATCAACCAACTCTTGACCAGTAAAATCATCAATAATCTCTTCCTCTACAATATCATTAACTATGTCTAGTAAAGTACCTAAACCAGAATTAACAGAAACTGAAAATTCTTCTAATCTATTAGTGGAACCTTCTCTATTAAAACTAACAACCCAACTTAATACAACTGAAACTTTTTTATCGCCGATTAAAACTTCAGCAGAGGGTATTTCTTTTTCAATAACATATCCTTCTCTTTCATATTTTTCAAAGTTCATGCATTCAGAGGTATATTGAACCACATAATTAGAGATTTTGTTCTCAATAATAAAATTAGGATTTAGAAAACTTATCATTCCATCCTTTTCATCATAACATAACAAATTAACTAATCTACCAGAATAAGTAAAATTATAAGGAGTAGATTGTAAATGCCCTCCATAATAATAAACCAAATCAAGAGCATCTAATAAACCTGCATCCATACAACTTTCAATCTCTTCACTAAGAGTACTAGTAATATCCTCAGAAACAATACCAGGGGTAGTAGAATCCATATTTGTATTAGATCGGATTAAAATAAAAATTAACAAACCAACAACTACAACTACAACAAGACCCATAATAATTAATATAGTAACCTGACCTCTCTTTTTCATAGAGAAAATATAAAGAATATAATATTTAAGCTTTTTTATTCTTCTTCTTAACTTTTTCTTTCAAATTAAGCTCTTTTAATAATTCTTTATACCTATTTCTAATTGTAACTTCAGTAACACCTGCAATATCTGCAACTTCTCTTTGTGTTCTCTTCTCATTATTTAACAAAGCAGCAACATATAATGAAGCAGCAGCGATACCAGTAGGTCCTCTACCAGAAGTTAATTCAGCTTTCTGTGCTTTCTCTAAAATCTCAACAGCTTTACTCTGAGTTTCAGCAGATAATTTCAAAGCCGAAGCAAATCTAGGTATATAATCAATAGGATTACTAGGCAAGATCCTTATCCCTAATTCTCTAGTTACAAATCTATAAGTTCTTCCAATTTCTTTTTTATCAATTCCAGAAGCTTCTGAAAGTTCATCCAAGGTTCTAGGAACTTCATGTCTTCTACATGCAGCATAAAGTGCTCCAGCAACAACAGATTCCATTGATCTACCTCTAACTAAACCTCTTTGAACAGCCATAGTATAAATCCTTGAAGATTCTTCTTCAACAGATTTAGGTAATTTCAAATAAGAAGCAACTCTTTTCAATTCTGCCAAAGCAAGTTTCAAGTTTCTTTCAATAGCAGTAGATATTCTATATTGCCATTTTCTTAATCTAAAGAACTTATTCCTTCCTTTACCAGCTAAAGCATAAATATCTCCTTTTTGACCGATATCAGTACTTAAACCTCTATCAAATTTAGTATAAGTCATAGGTGCACCAGTTCTTCTTCCAGAACCATCACCATCTTCAAAATCTCTCCATTCAGGACCAAAATCAACTAATTTTTCTTCAATTACAAGACCACAATCTTTACAGATAACCTCACCTTTTTCTTTATTAAGAATTAAATTAATACCCCCACACTCAGGGCACTTTTTTATGTAATGTTGGTGAACCATTGTTTTTTACCCCCAGGATTATACCAAAAAGTTTATATAGCCATAAGCTTTAAAAAGAATTGAAACAAGTAGTATATAAAGCTTTCGGAAAGTATATAAAAAAACCCTTAATTTCTCGTGGAAACCTTAAATTAAAATTGCGTTAACAGAACCTTCTTGACCAGGTCGGTTAGTTATTCTAGCGTTACCTGCAGGGGTTTTAACAACAGTTCCTTTAGTTAGAATATTACGTCTAACATAATGTCTATTTGCAGGATTCTCAATTACTGCCTCAACTTTTTGTTTAGAATACTTTTTGGTTTTAGGATCATATACATTAATTTCTTCAGCTCTTAATACAGAATACTTTCTAGAGCCACCTTTAACTCTTTCAAATTTAACTCTTAACTGACCTAATTTAGTTAAAGTTGGTTCACCAGCTAAATCTTTCAGCTTTTTACCTTTAATTCTTTTATATCTTCCACCCGAAGATTTGGTATTTGCTCTTAATTTGCTTCTTGCCATACATATTTCTTCAAAAAATGAGTTTAAAAACTTTACTATTAAAAAAACTAATCAGAAACCTTTATAAACACAATAAATTAGAATTTTGAATATTAGGAGGCTTTACCATGGAATCAGAAAGACCATTAGATGCGTTAAACGCAGCAAGAAATAAAAGAGTTATTATAGAATTAAAAAACGGAAAACAGTTTATAGGAAACCTAAAAGCTTTTGACATTCATATTAATACTGTTCTAACAGAAGCTGAAGAATACGTAGACGGTGAATTAAAAAGGAAAGTAGGCACAGCATTTATTAGAGGCGACACGATAATCCTGATAGCACCACAATAAGAAAATGGGAAGTAAAGGAACTGGCTCTGCAGGTAAGAGAGGAAAAGCAAAACTTCACATCAGATGTAGAAGATGCGGTAAGGCAACTTATCATAAAAAGAAGTCTGAATGTTCATCTTGCGGATTTGGCAAATCTAAAAAACTTAGATCTTATAGCTGGCAAAAGAAATAACTTTTTAAAGAATAACTTCTTAACAATTATATGTTAAAAGAGAGGTTGAAGCAGCCATCTTGTCAGATAGGCTTACACAGTTATTGTTGTAAACACTGCTTGATGGGTCCTTGTATTCTTACACAGACAAATAAAACAGGAGTTTGTGGTGCAAATTTAGATGTTGTAACCTCAAGAAATATTCTAAGATTTGTAGCAGGCGGTGCAGCAACTCATGCAGGTCATGCTTATCATGTTTTAAAGTTCCAAGAAAAAAAATACCCTAAGAATTATATAAAGAAAAAAGCTCCACCTTACTTATACAAACTATGGAATGATTTAGATATAGTTCCAAAAGTAAGATATGAACATTTCAAAGATATCTCAGAATCATTACACGCTTCAACAATGGGTGTAGATGCAGATTATCAACACATTCTCAAACTAGCTATGAAACTAGGAATAATTGATGGTTATTATGGGATGTATCTAGCCACAGAACTAGAAGATAGTTATCATGGAAAGCCAAAAATAACAAAAGGAAAAATAGATTTAGGAGTTATAAATCCAAATAAAGTAAATATAGCAGTTCATGGTCATGAACCAACTCTAGCTTCAGTAATGGCAGAAGAAGCAAAAAAACCAGAGAACAAAGATATAAATTTAATTGGAGTTTGTTGTACAGGCGCTTCAATCCTAAATAGATATGGCATCCCTCAAGCAGCTAATTTTGTTTTGCAAGAAGATGTCATCGCAACAGGTGCAATAGAAGCAATGGTTGTAGATGTTCAGTGTGTAATGCCTTCTCTATCCAATTTAGTAGAGTGTTATCATACTAGATTAATCACTACAAATAACCTAGCGAGAATGCCTCATGCCTTACATCTACCATTTAATAAAAAAACAGTGAGACTTATTGTACAAAGAATCTTCAAAATAGCAAGAGCTAACAAAAAGAATAGAAAAAAAATAAAGATTCCTAAAAACAAAAAAACAAATGTAACAGTAGGCTTTACTCCAGACAATCTAAATCTAGAAAAAATATCAGAAGATATCAAAAAGAAAAAAATCAAAGGAGTAATAGCGGTAATAGGTTGCAACAATCCTCGAGTTACAGAAAAATGGGAAGAAACTTATAAAAAATTAAGTAAAGATTATATTATTCTAACAACAGGTTGCATGGCCTTCAAATTAGGCCAAGCAGGATTACTAGATGGAAAAAGAGTTTTCCATATGGGCAGTTGTGTTAACAATGCAAGGATAGCAGAAACCTTCAAAAGGCTAGCAGATATGAACAACAAAAAAATAACAGACATGCCTTTCTTAGTTTCATGCCCAAAACCAATCACAGAAAAAGCAGTAGCAATAGGATTTTTCTTTGCAGCTTTGGGAACAGACGTTCATTTTGGTTATCCTTTCATGCTTAATTCAAACTCCAATATCTCAGGATTTTTAGCAAATGTACTCAAGGATAAGTTTGAATCTAGAATATTCTTAGAAATGGATCCTTGCAAACTCCAAAAACAATTATAAAAAACTTTTTAAAGCCTCCAATTCTCTAATACTTATCACGCGGGAGTGCCGGAGTGGTCAAACGGGATGGATCCTAGATGATTTACAAAAATCATTAGAAGTCCAAGCTTAGGACCATAAAGGTAAGAGACCCATTGGCTTAGTGTCTGCGCAGGTTCGAACCCTGTCTCCCGCACTTTATTCTCCAAGAACACCACAAAAATAAAATCTGACCCAAGCATACCCTATCAAAGCTAAAACAACACAAACTAAACCAGAAATCAAAAAAGAATAAATATTACTCATTATCATAAACAATACAAAACAACCAAACTCAAAAACTAATAATCCTAAATAAACCAACAACAAATTTACTTCTTTAAAACTTCTAACAAAAATCTCATTAAACAATTTAGCTCCATTAAACTCATTTAACAACCCATAACCAATTAAACAAAAATATACCATTACTAAATAAAAGAAAAAGAAAATCTTAATACCAAACACATTCAAGAATAGGAGAGGCAAAACCAAAAATACAAAACTAATCAGAACAAAATTCCAAAAATATTCATTATAATTTTCAAACAACCTCTTAGCACCATCAGAACTTATTTTCCAATTTATACTCTGACTAAACATCATCAACATAAATAACAATAACACACCAACAAATATAATAAAATACATATTAGCTAAACTCTGATTAATAGTTTCTAGAGCAGAACTCATTGCACTCAAATCAAGATTATTAACCATACTATTGATTAAAGGCTCAAAAGAACTAATCTCATCATAATAATTATATAACTTCTCAACACCAAAGATAAGTAAGAAATAACTTAAGATAACACAAACTAAATCAAGGGGTAAAACATACTTTAAAATTTTAAGGAATTTTTTCATTTTGCAAATTTATCTAATCCCTCTAAATCGCATATAGTATCATCAACTTTTCCATAATTATTACATGTATTTTGACAAACAACATTTCCTGAAAATTCTTGATTTTTTTCTCCAAAAACTTTAAAATTAGAAAAACCATAATCACTACACCTTCCAGAATCTAAACAATAATAATAAATTTCATCCCTATAAGGCAACCTACAAAGAAAGGCCTTCCCAGATTCAACAGTTTCTTCATTATTTTCAAGAATCAAAGACAGAGATTCAGTTAAAACACCTCCAGAAAAATACAAAGTATATTGATTTTTTCCAGCAAAAATATTTTCCCCACAACTAAACTCAAAATCTTTATCCATACTGCACTCAACATTATCTCCCTCCAATTTAAGATTAAAAGTTTCAGGATTTTTATTAAAAATCACCTTTAAAGGATAAGAACCCCCTTTAACTAACTCATTAAATCTACCAGGATAAGTATAAACAACTATATCTCCAATTTTAATTTCCTTAACATATATTTCATCTTCATTCTCTTTACTAACTTGAACGACATCTCTACTACTGTCCTCCTTCTCACAATCATCACTAACTTCTTTACCATCTAAAGAGTAACCTTCATAAACTTTCTTCAAATTATTATCACTAACACCCCTCTCAAAAACTTTCTTAGCATCTTCAAAATTATTTTTCTTACAAAGTTTAATATAAATCTCAGCTAACCAATAATTAGCCAACACATTAAGATCGCCACTAGCAACATTCCTAAACTTACTTTCAGCCTTCTCTAACATTTCTTCTTGATTTTCACCAGACAAACTGAAAGCTTGTTGATAATAACATCTTCCAGAATAATAATTTAAAACTTCATTTGACATAGTCTCAACTTTTAATTCACAATCAAGATTTTTAAGTTTACTAACTAATTCAGAAACAAGACCCTCAGCATATTTACTTTTCAAATAATTAATCTCATCCTCATTAATTAAAGCATTACCTTCTATATCTCCTGAAACACAAGCAGTAGAATCTTTACAACATGAACTATAAGTACTAATTTTATAAACTTGATTATTACAAGTATTAGTTCTCAAATCACAAACATAAGCATCACACTGAGCTTCTAAAATCTCCTCATCAATATTACCTGCATTTCCCGAGGTAGCATCTTTTAAACTTTCTTTTTCCATCCAACACTTACCTAAACTATTACCAAGATCATCCTTACCACAACTACCTACTTCTACCCATTTATCATCTTCACCATAAGGTTTTCCAGGATTATTTACAGCACACTCCAAATTAACACCCATCTCATCTCTACAATCACTTTCAGAATTAACATTTTGTGTCAATTTATATTTAGCATACATATCACCCATTTGACTAATAGCCGCACTTGAACTTACAATCTTACCAAATCCACACTCTTTCTGACCATTCAAAACTACACAAATTTCCTGCATTCCTGAACCAGCAACCTTATACACACTTTCATCAGCAAACTCTCCAGGCCTCAAACTTCCACTTCCAAATTTAACATTACCCTCAGCCCCTTGCAAATAAACCTGGAAACTAACATCTTCATCTCCTGCATAAATGTGATAATAAACATCATATCTAGAAGTACCTGCTCTAGCAGAATGTGGAGCTTCAGTGAAGTAAGCAGTAAACTGAACAGGATTTTGTAATTGAACTGCATCTTCAAAAAGATCACCTAAACTAGGACCCTCTCCAAAAATAACACTCTTACATATTTCTGCACCAATCTCATTAGTACTTCTTCCTTTGTATGAATCAAAAACATTATTTGCATAATTATTAGTAAAGTAATCTACAGTTTGTTTAGCACTCTCATAACCACCTGTAACATATTCTCCTCCTCCACTCAACTCTTCAGCTTTGTTAAAAATGCCCTTTAGTAAACCTCCCTTAAGTTTTAGGATGGTCATTACTTCTCTCCAGATAATATCACAAAGCCAAATACTTCTTATCTCATTACAAATACCAATACTCTGCTGCTCAATCTTAGCAGAAACCAAACAATCATGATAACCTTGGAATACACTTTGTAAATTTTTTAAACCTGCAACAATACCAGATAAACAAACACTCTTAGGTAAACATAAAACCGCACTTCCAACAATACCACTCTGTATTACATTATCCACTTGATATTTTCCATTAAGGTTACATCTTGAACTAGGACACATAACAGGATCACAAACTAAAAATACCATCTTACACATACCTGCACTCATTACATCCTGACACTGTCCACCGACTCTATCTGTAGTGGTTTCATCATTAACTTGATAACTCTTACCTTCAAACCTTACTTTACTATCTCCCTTAGCAACAGCTTCATTAGCATCCTTAATACAACTTTCAAATCTTTGGAAATCTCTAATCGCATCTTTATTTACAGTTTCATCCCTTGAATAAGAAGATACAAATTGATCACCCTTCCCACCAATTACACCATCTTGTCCAACATTATACAGATAAACTTTTTCTACTCGTCCATAATCAGGATGATATTCTATTCTAATAAACAACCCGTTTTTATAAAGATCAAAATTTTCAGTAGAGCTTCCAGTGTAAAAACACTTATCTGTAGTCAGAGGTAAAACCGTAACCATTTTTTTAGAATTAACTTGAATATCAGGAGTACCTACAAAGTCATAAGCATTAACATTCATACCTTGAATTTTATAACACTCACTTGTACCTTTAGGAGAATAACAATCTCCAATTTTAATTAATTCTTTAGGTTGAGTTCCATCATAATAATAAAACTTACCCTCCACTTGGAAAATCTTACTTTTATCTAACTTAGAGGATTTAGCATCTGTTTCAGTCCTAACACTTCTCTGGTAAACTGCTAAAGCTTCAAAATATCCTGCAGTTCCAGCAGTTAAATGTAAACCTGCAACACTTTGTTCAAAACCACTCCGAACATCATCATAATTCTCAGAAACTTCTGTAATTCTTTTTACAATAGAATTATAATTTGATTCAGCTTCAGTATATAATATACTTCCTTCAGGAGTATTTTCCATAATCATTTTATATCTGATTAAATCCTTTTGATCTTGAGAATTTAAACTACCTGCTCCTTTAGCCAGATCATAACCTCTTGGATCTCCACCTTCATAAACATCACTTAATCTCGCCTCATCAAAGTTAAAACTTTTAATTTGATCTTCATAGGTCTTCAGAGAATTTCTCATAGCACTAACATCTTTTTCATACTGCGTAGTTCCTCCTCCCAAACTTGAATCCCTTAACCAATCATTATAAGTTTTATCTCCACCTTTTGTTTTATAATCAGCATACCTATCATGATAAACTTCTGCAACCTCTAATCTAGCAGTAGGGCCTACTCCAGAAGAAAAGAATCTTCCTACAGTAGCCAAAGCCATAACACCATAACAAGCATAAGCCAAGGTTTGAGTAAACTCTTCTAATGTTGAAATAGTTTTATTTAAGTTTTCAATCAACTCCAATGTTTCATTTATTTGTTTATCAATTTCATCAGTAGTAAGATTAATAGGTCTCTTCTCAACAGGGATATTCAAACTAAATCTAGATAAACTTCTTCCTTCACCCTCCCCGGCTAAGACAGAAACATCAACTTCATCTCCAGAATCAATATTAGCTAACTGAAAAGTTTTATCACAAATCAAATCAGTATTATCATTATCATTCAAATTCAAACGAACAATTTTATCAGCCTTACATACTCTCTCTCCATTTTCTTTAGTATCAAATACAGGAACCCGAATCTTAACATAATTATCAGAAATATCTTCTAAAGTACATTTTTTATAATCTTCATTAATAACTGTACAACCTTCTATTCTTGCAAGTTCTTCACCAAGAGCATGAGTAACTACCGCAACATTTCCATCTTTATCCGCAACTCTAAATGTAGCTTTACCTTCACTCTCCTCATTAATATTTTTTATATGAATATAATAAGCTTCACCAAAACTTTTAGTAAGATCACTTTTTAGCAAATCTAAAGAATCAAGAAGCCTTTTATTATCATAAACTCCAAAGGTACCTACAGAAACATCAGATTCGCCACTACTTTTTAATCCAACTTCAGTACTCATCTGATTAGAATGATCATACAAAGTTTCCAAATCATTAAAACTTTCATAACCTTCAACAATATAAACCGTATTACTTCCACGAGTTAGAACAATATAATCTTTTTTACCATCTTTAGCAGGAGAGATAGCACTAACTTTCCAAGGGAAATCTTCAACAAGCATATCTCCTTTAGTGACTTCATAATCCTCCTCAGCAATAGAAATTTCAGCTCTAACTCCGCCTTTCTTAATATCATCAACTCTAATCCGCACTTTATCTTCATACTCATTTGATTCTTTATCTAATCTTAAAGTATTACTCACAGAACCTTCTCTTACACCAAATTTAGTTAACTCATTAACAGACTCATCATAAAGTACAAAATTAGCAGTAGTTCCAACCACACTTCTTAGTCTTAAATACCCTCTGCCTTCTTGGATAGCATAAAGATCTTTTTCATCATAAAAATTATCTTCCTCCAAAACCCTCATTCCAATTATTCCTTGTCCAGCACTACTTTCTTCCTGATACTTAAACCGAATATCTGCTTCCAAATCAACTTCAATATTGTTAGGAACATCACTTTCTTTAGGAATTTGTTTCAAACGAAGTTCAATATAACCTAAATCACCAAAAGAATATTGATCAGGTTTACGATAACCTACTGAACCAACATAACTTCTATTACCTCCTACCTGTCTAATACTTACTCTCTCAATTTCAGGAGTACTCGCTAAAGGTTTTGTAGTAATTGCAAATAAGTTAGCATAAATAGGAACTTGTTGTTGCTCTAATAAAGCAGAAACTAAAACTGGAGGTTCATAACTTCCAACCTGAACACTAATATCTTCAGTATCACCCTCAAAAGTTTCAGAACTAATATCTGTTGTTTCAATATCTAATCCAGAAGAATCAATCTCCGCACTAGTAAAAGGAATACTCATTAATAAAAAGATACAAAATATCACCAAACTTTTTCTATTCATATTATCTTGGGATAAATAACATCTCCTCCCTCTATTTGATTTAATGTACTATTTATATCTTCAATACTCTTACTTACACCATAATAAGGAATATAAAATAATATCTCTTCTCCATTAATCAAACTTGATTTAGTAACTCTCCAATCATAGGAGTTTCCTCCACTCATTACCTGATTAACTTCAACAGGATCAATCTTAACATCAAAGCATTCTTGTTTAGTCTGACCAATGATACCTAATAAACCATCTTTAGGAACATCAACACATTTGTTAATAGTTTGACCAGGAATACTAACTTTACCTTCGCTTAAAATATAACTTTGTACTTGATAATCACCAGAGATTAATTTAACCTCTTTCATATCTGGATAAACTAAAACTGTAGTGTAATCTTTTTCTTCATTCTCCAGAACAATAACTGCTTTCTCACTAGAAGTTAACTCACTTCCAACTCTACTTAAAGAAGCACCTTTCCGAACAACATCAACACTATAATTTAAAATATAAAACTTCTCTAAAGTAACACTTACTCCTGCATCAGTATTAGTAGAAATAATCACACTATCCTTATGATAATCAGGTTCTTTAGTTGCAGTTAAAACCCCATTAAAACAAGACGGTGCTAATTCGTCTAACATTCCTTCTTCATTAGTTCTACCAATAAAACAATTACTAGCTAAACAATTATAGCTAATTGTAACATTATCTAATCTAGAACCTTCATCATCAAAACTATCAACACTAAGTAAACTTCCAACTCTCTCACAATAACCATCATCTTCAACACCATAATATAATCCACTTCTTGTATCCATTCTTGGTTGATTATTTTCAATAATTGCTTGTAAAGCAAAATTTAAACTAAATCCTTCTCCATCTAAAGCAGCAGGATCATGTAATGAAACTAAAATAGGATATCTAATACTATAAACAAAGTGATAATTATGCATACAAATGATACTACTCAAAACAGCTCCAAATCCAGAAGCAACATTTGTGGTAACGCTTTCACTTTGCATAACTCCATTCTCATTAGGTTCAACAAGAAAATCAACTGGCCAACCGGGCATATACATGAAATTAACTTGTAAATCAGGTTCATCAACACCTACATCCCAGATAAAGTAATTATACTTAGTTCCAGTATTATAATCTGTATTTTTGACCTTAATAAATTGAATATTATTAAACAAAATATTTCTAAAATCTCTTTTAACACCCTCCACAGTCCAAAATCTAGGCAAACACTCCATCAAAACACCATCATAAGGAACTTCGTCATAAACTCTCAAAATATCTAAAGCTTTTTCCTCAAAGAAATACTCTTCATTCTCTTTTTCCATAATCTTAAAAGCTAAATCTAATAACTTACCAAACTTAACTTCAGCTCTTCTATAGAAAGGTAAGAAATCAAAACTAAAATCATTAATCTCAATATGTAAAGGCATAGTAACTTTAAACAAAACATCTTCTTCACGAATATCACTCTCAACAACAACAGAACCATACTCAATATAATACCCTTGTGCTTCATAATCACTAAATCCACCAATACATTCAATAAAACCTTCTTTAACATAACCATTTAATTCTCTTTCCATCATATCAATCGAGGGTACTGCTAACTTTTGTACACCATTTGATTCAGTATACAACCAATAAGCAACTTCCAAAGCATTATTAGAAAACATACTTAATCTATTTCCACTCAAACCAACATTACCATAATAACTTTGACCAGGAATATTGACATAACCACCTTGAGTTCCTAACTTAATTAAAGCTTCATTACTAACTTCATACAAACAATCATCCACAAAATTTTTAATACCTTGAGCTTGATCAGGAACAACTGCACTCTTCTCTAATTCATTTTCCCAAGAACTTGTAAACAACCTATCACGATACATATAAACGCTACTTATTAAAACAACTAAGACAATTCCAATTATGATAAATAAAGTAACCTGTCCTCTTTTTTTCATTGTATTAAATACACTTTCCAATATATATAAAGCTTACCATAAAAAGTGGGCCTGCCCGGACTCGAACCGGGGATATTCGCTAAGTCAAAGCGACATCATAGCCACTAGATCACAAGCCCTTATAATAAAATTAAGAAAAATAACTTATTAAATTTAACGAAAAAGCCTCGGATGGGAGTTGCACCCACGACCTGCGGATTTCTCGAGTAAAATACAAGTCCGCCGCTATAGCTACTAAGCCACCGAGGCATAATAAAAGAATTAAAATCTAAACCTTAAAAACCTTTCTATAACTTCTTAAGACTCTTAAATTCACAACTTCCTAAAGGATAAATCTTCTTAAGTTTTTTCTTCAAACCAATTTGGAATTTATAATCAACAGCATTTTTAATGATCTCTTCAAATTTCAATTTACCAAACTCTTCATTAACAAAAGCTCTGCCTTCTCCTCTAATTTTAGTAAGAATACCTCTTTGAACAATCTTTTTAGTCAAGTAAAGTGTTTTAACTCTTATGTTAACACCATCTTTACTCTTAGACATAAAAGAATCTTCAATTTTTCTAGTACCAGATCTAACAAATTTTCTTAAATGTGCTACAGAAATACTATAACCTATAACTTCAGTAGATGCTTTAGCACCTTCTAAACCAGTAACTTTAAAATTAACCTTTATGTTTTGCCTTTTCATATCTCCAGTTAAATCAGCAACAGAAATATCCAAGGTTTTATCTTTTAAAAGATCAGCAGTATAAGCTAAGGTCTCACCTATTTTTACACTACTAAATAATTTAGGTGCAGTTATTTCAAACCATTGCTTTTTCTTTACTTTTTTTGATTCTTTTGGTGCTTTTTTTTCAACCATTTTAATCAATCACCACTAAATTAAGCTTATAAACCTTTCTATTCTAGTTTAATAACCATTTTATCTAAAAGTTTACCGATTAAATCTAAAAATTCTTTTTCATTATTTTGGGAGATTAAGGCTCCACAAGCTTGTTTATGGCCTCCTGCAACCCCTCCTACTTTTTCAGAAACTTTCTTAATAACTTCTCTTAAATCAATATCTGCATTCACTCTCAAACTAACTTTAATATCTCCATCTAAAGTATGTGCAAAAGCTACAATCACAAAACCCCTCTTATAAAAATTAGATTTAGAGATTATCGAAGCTAAAGTCCCGATCATAGTATCTTTAACATTTTCTTCTGCATTAATTAAAACATAATTATCCTTCTCAACGATCTTATTAGAACCCCTATTACTATAAAACCAGTTTAATGACTTAATTATTTCCTGTCTATAATCAACAAGTATATCTACAGCTTTTTCTTTGAGCTTAGGGTTTCCTAAACAAGTTCCTACACCCAAACTTGGCTTGCCCATTCTTCCACAAGAATTCAATAAAGTACTAAACTCTTTAAGGTCTTTTATAACTTCTCCTTCTTCAACATCTTTTAGCAAATAAATAGGACCTAAAACTTCTTCAGTGTTCTCTTCACTACCCATTCTCTTAAGAATGATTCCAGTAATTAGTTTCTTAAGCTCTTCTTCTTCTAAATCAATTAGTTTTCTAAACTTTCCATTCTTTTTTAATTCAATTCCTAATTCTTCTAAAAATTTAATAGCCCCTCGTTCACTACCACTAACACTTGGTATGTAAGGATTAAAACTATATTCTAGGACCTTATGCAATGATTTAGTATGCATCCCAAATAAACCTAATCCTTCTTTAACTTCTATTTTACCAGTATCTACCGCATCTTTTAAAATCATATCATTTAACCCTGAAAAACCTTTACACTCCTGAACATCTCCTATTGCTCCAACCAATGCAAGATATGCTAAATCTTTATTTTTTTCATTCAGGAATTTAGAAAAGAAATAAACAACACCTGCACCACTTATCTCTTTAGCACCATTAATTCCATACAAATGAGGATTAACATGGACTACTCCTCCTTTAACTAGTTCAGGTTTATGATGATCCAGAATAAAGATTTTTTTATTTTTTAAAGTTTCAGAAATAAGATTTAAAACACTAGATCCTAAATCACAAAAAATATAATAAGAATAATCTTCAATTGTTAATTCTTTTAATAAAGTTTCATTCAATTGTTTAACAATGCTTACCACAAATTTTCTTTTATCTCTTTGTAATGCTTTCATTAAAATAGAAACAGCAGACAAACCATCCGCATCCAAATGACTGATGATTCGGATTGGCTTATCCCTATCTATTTCATTAAACTTTTTAACAGATTCTTTTAAACCTAAAAAAAAAGTAGAAGAATCCATTATCACTCAATCAAAAGTTTAGCTTTAGTTGCGTCATAGCTCCAATCTTTAGGCAGTTTTCCTATTTTCTTATAATACTTAACTAATCCTTTAATCTTACTTTCAGTTAATTGTATACCCCTCTTAGAGGTCATATCCATTTTATTATGTTCTATATGTTTCATCAAATTAACTTGTCTTCTAATCAAAGCAATTAAATCCTCAGGTAATTTAGAACTTAATTTATTTTCTTCTAAAATCTTATTAATTTTTTTCTTAGTTATAATCCTTACATCAGGAATACCATAACTATCTCTCAATATAATACCTATCTCACTAGAAGTTTTACCAGATTTAGCTAATTTAATAACCAATTGTTCTACTTCTTTCTCATCATGAATAACCCAAGCAGGTTTTGTTTTTCTAACTGGTCTAGTACTTCCACTTTTACCTTTCTTTCTTGAAAATCTTCTTGCCATTTTATTTTCTCCTTCGAGAGATTTGACTTAGAATTCTACCAAGTCTCCAGCATAAGCTCGTTTTTCAACCAACTTACCCCTCGATCTATTACTAAATAACTAGAAATAAGTGTTTATAAAAGTTACTAATTAGCCCTGGGCAGATTCGAACTGCCGTCTATGCCTCCAAAGGGCACAATGATTGGCCGCTACACTACAGGGCTATACTATAATAATCTTAAAAGAAGGTTTATAAAATTTATGTTCTTAATTTAAAGCATTTAATATAAATTTTAAAGAAGACTTAGGGATATAAAAACCATGTTTTTTCCAAAAAAGATATTTAGTCACATGAACCATATTTCTTGGATTTATTTTATTCATCCACGCTTCTAAGTTTTCTTTTCCAGAAATTTGATAAAACACAAGTCCATTATACCTATTTTCTTTCCAAAAGCCCACACTAAACCCTTCATTTTCTAATAAAGGTTTAACCTGCTTAGCAAAAAAAGTATCTCTAAAACAAAATTGTAACCTAGGATAATAATTTTTATTTCTAGTTTGTTTAGAAAATTTAAGACAACCATCAGTATCAAATAAACCTCTTAAAAAGAAAGGAATTAATTTTTTATTTTCAAGAATAAATTTAGGAATCCTCGCATTTTTCTTATTGCCTCTTATCAAACCTATATCATTCATCAAAAACTTAAACACTTCTTTATTTTCTAATTGAAGATAATAAGCATTTTCACTATTTCTTTTTCTTATAGTAGGCTTTAAACCAAACAAATCATAAAAAAGAGAAATAACATTTTGTTTATAATAATTCAAATCTTCTAAAGAACCAACAATAGTTAAACTATTACAAGTACTATGCATATGCCCATCTCCTAAAATAATACCTACTAATTCAGCTAGTTTATATTCATCAAAATTAGTTTTAATCACCTATTTCTACTAAGACTTTAAAGTTTAAATATCTTTCTAAACTTGCTGTTTATATCTTCCTCTACCTTCAACTTTCTCTAATCTATTCAAAACTTCTTTAGAACCATTCCACTCAGAATAACCTGTTAACACATACTCAAAAGCTTCAGGAAAATCATAATGTTTACTCTCTAAAGCCTGTCTCAATAATCTCAAATCAACAGCTTTATCTTCAGTTTTATCAGAAATAAAACCTAATCCAAAATCAATAAAAAATAAATCTTCTCCTTTCAATAATAAATTTGAAGTAGTTAAATCTCCATGAATCAAATTATTAGCATGTAACTTAGCAACATCTCTACCAATTTGTTTACAAACTTCAACTCTATCCACAGAATTAAAAACATCCTTAACTCTATTACCATCTATAAAGTCCATTACAATACTCATATCTTTATCAGAACTTTCATGAACCTTAGGAACATTAATAAATTCAGCAGCTTTTCCTAATAGCTTAACTTCAACTCTAGTAGGCCTTCTTCTCAACATAAAATCTAATTCTTCATGCCTATACCCCTTTCTAATTCGTTGCTTTAACAACTTATTTCCATCTTTTAGCAATACAGCTTCTGCACCTCTTCCAATCTCTTCCATCTTAAATATGTGCTATAGAACATAGTTTATAAAGTTAACGTTATACCTTAACAATCTATATAAAACTAAAAATTCAATAATATTTATGGTTTGGCAAGATACACTAATAGCAGTAACTAATTTAGCTTTTGGTTATGGTTTACTCAAACAAGTAATCTATGGATTCAAAGGAAAAAAAGGCCACATAACTTTACAAACAGGAGCTATTACAAGTTTGGGATTGTATTTAATGGCATTTTCATTTTTCAGTTTAAATTTATATTTCTCAGCAATAATCGCAGGAGTAAATGCAACCTTATGGTATCTTTTATTAATTCAAAGAATTATTTATGGGAAAGCCTAAAACACCTTTTTCCCTTTAAATTTTCTCATCATCTTATTCATATCCAAATTATCACCCATTCCTTTCATCGCTTTCATCATTTTCTTACTCATCCTATATTGTTTCAGTAATTCACGAACTTCAGAAGTTTTTACACCTGAACCCTTAGCCGCACGATCTATTCTGCTTCCTGTGATAATCTCGGGATTTTCTAATTCTTTCTTTGTAAAGCTTTGAAGAATATACTTCCACTTTTCCAATTTACCTTCTTGAACATCAAGCATTTCTTTAGGAATTTGAGCACCACCAAAACCAGGAATCATATCTAACAATTTAGATAAACTACCCATCTTTTTCATAGCAGCCATTTGCTCATACAAATCTAAAAAGTTAAAATCACCTTTCAAGAATTTCTTACCCATATCTTCAGCTTTCTCTTTATCAATAGCTAACTCTGCTTTCTCTAATAAAGCTTCAATATCCCCCATCCCTAATAAACGACCAACAAAACCTTTAGGATTAAAACTTTCTAAATCATCAACCTTTTCACCAACACCAATAAATTTGATAGGTGCTTTAGTAATAGATGTAGCAGCTAATGCTCCACCACCTTTAGCACTACCATCCATCTTAGTAATTATAACACCGGTAACTCCACAACTCTTATGGAATTGCTCAGCTTGTTTTTGTGCAGTCTGACCAATATCAGCACTAATAACTAAAAATACTTCATCAGGCTTAATCATCTTATTAACATTTTCAATTTCTTCAATTAATTCATCATTCAAAGCATCTCTACCAGCAGTATCTACAAGAACTAGATCGTAAGAACTTAATTTAGCTTCAAACTCTTCCCAAATTTTAAAAGGATTTTTCTCACCTTTTTTAATAAAGCATTTTACTCCAGCCTTTTCACAATTATTCTCTAACTGTTCCATTGCAGCAGGCCTCCAAACATCTAAACCTATAGCAGCAACCTTTTTACCACGAGAAGCATAATACTTAGCTAACTTTCCAATACAAGTAGTTTTACCAGAACCAAACAAACCAACCATCATTATCTTAAAGGGTTTCTTCTTACCAAAAGCAATCTCAGATTTTTCACCCCCCATAAAATTAGTTAACTCTTCATAAACAATCTTAACTAAATGTTCCTTAGGACTAATACCTTTAATATCTTTTTCAGCTAAAGCTCTCTCTTTTATCTTCTTACTCAAATCAAAAACTAATTGAACATTAACATCAGCAGCCAATAAAGCTCTCTGAATATCCCTAACTAATTCATCTATCAGTCTCTCATCTACAAAAACTGATTTAGTTATTTTCTTCAAACTTTCTTTTAAACTACTGCCTAATTTATCCAAAACCATAAAATAAAGAAGAAAAAAGCTTATTTAAAGTTAACGAACTAATATTCCATCTCAATTCTTAGTTCTACCAAACAAAGTAGATACATATTAACTCTTCTGAAATGATCAAATACCTTAAAGACATCATCTCCTGCCTTAGTACTCTTTGCTTCTTTTTTATACAATTTAGGCAAGTAAAAATAAATCTCAGTACTTTTTTCAGACATATCAATAACTTTTTGTTTTTCATAACCATAATATAAATCTGTATAGCTATTAATCTGTTCTAAAATCATCTCACCTATTTCTAGCAAGTTATCAAATTTCTTCTTATCGATGTCTTGAACCATATCAAAAGCAATATGTTTAAACTCATCTCCAATTAATTCTAGCAGATACAAGATAGTGAAGATTACATGACTCTTTCTAACATCTTTAAATCCAGTTTTATTCAAGACTCTTACACAGAAGTCATGGAACTTATCAATATTTGTATCAATGTCATGTGCATGTTTTAACAAAGTGATATTACCAGTTTTCATAGCTTCAACTACTTCCTCTGCCATTTGTTGAATTAATAAAAATACTCTCCTAAGTGAAGAGTTAAACTCCTTACTGGAAATTTCTCCCATATCTTTTACTATACAATAATCTTTATGGTGTTCAATCACTTCTAAACCTACAAACCTATTTGTGATTTGCTGGATAGTTTCAAAAGGAGTAAACTTATTTTTCTTAACATGTCTTCCATCAAGATCATGACTTGTAAAATACTTATAAGGGCTATCATATTCAGCATCTAAATTAAAGCAAACCTTAATCTCATCATAACCCTCTCTATATGGACTCTGGAAATATTTCCATATAGTCCTAATATCTAAATCAGAAATGTCTACTGTAGCTCTGAGGTTTTCTTGTTTCTTTTCAGTACTCAGGAAAAGACCATTATCTCTTTCGATAAGGTCAACTTCGTCCCCTGCCTTAATATTAAAATCCTTAACCCACTTGGAAGGTAAAGTCATAGTGAGGGTATTGTGTCCTTGTTTTATGATTTTTCTTCTAGTGTTTAGCATTGTATATCTTATATCAAAAAACTATATTTATATACCTTTCGAATATAGTCACTAGTGAAGATAGTGTGACATATATCGTCACTACTCAGAGTATTGCAAAATATAAACTTTATAGATTATATTCTAACACTAAGCAAATCATTTCAAAGATATCGAAACCAATTCTTCCCTCAACTAGATATCTTACTATGTTCTACCTTCCATTGAAATATCAAAGCTTATAGTGAATAAGAAAAATATGGACAATAAATAAAAGAAAATTTGATTTTAACTATTTTCATGAAAAACTTAAAACATTTAATCAAACAAACTGAACCCCAAATAGATCAAGCACTAATTACTTACATAGCAAAATCAATAGGGGTTGTTAGTCAGCATGTAGCAGATTTAATGG
Organism: Candidatus Woesearchaeota archaeon; assembly: GCA_964447685.1. GTDB lineage: Archaea > Nanobdellota > Nanobdellia > SCGC-AAA011-G17 > CAYUTI01 > CAYUTI01. The sequence continues at coordinate 45,662 of CAYUTI010000001.1, read as the reverse complement.
ATTCTTTTAACGAAGCAAAATATAGAGATTATGATAAAAATGGAAATGGATTCGAACCCCCTATAGAGGGGATATATGAATTCAATAATAAAGAAGAAATAACAAGATATGAAGTTAATATAGAAGAAGTAAGAAAACAACTTGCAGTAAGAAACGGAAAAAACAATGATACTAATTCCTGGAAAGGTTGGTTTGAAGGAAAAATACCTCTAAAAGAAATTAAAAAAATAGATCCCAACAAAGAAATTATAAAACTAAATACTGGAAAAAGTCAGTATGGAGGTTCAGGCCTAGGTATGATAATTGCAGCAGCCGTAACGAGAGAATATTTCATACGTCATGGAAAAATTAAAGGGATAAATACTACTCCTCTTGAAAACACGAACTTATATTATATCGCTCCAGATTCTGAAGAAAGTAAATTAGACGAATACCTTAGACAATTTAAAGTAAGAACTCAATGGAGCAATGGCATACCAACACTAATAAAACCAGAAGGTTATAAAATTGGTGAGAACCATGTTGTAGAATTAGGGACTAGTAAAATAATTCTAAGTACTCCATTCAATGATTTCATAGGAGACCAAGGAGAATTTGAAGAATCATTAGATGCAGAAGTTTACAAAAATGATATCCATCAAATAGTGCTAAATAGCATAAAAAATCCAAAATTATTTAGAAGATGCCTAGATGCACTAAACCATGAAGAACTTAAAACATTTCTTGCAGTGACCGAATCAACATACAGAAAAAACGGATCCATAGTTGATAAATTTTTATCTAAAGTAGATGGTTTTTATGAAAATAATGAAGAAGTCATGACTATAACTAGAAAGGATTTTCATCAAGGAATAGAATACATTCTAGAAAAGAATCCAGAGGCAGTAATCTGCTGTACTATGGGAAGTAAAGGAGCAATGATAATCACAAAAGAAGAAGCTTATGATTTATTATCAAATAATAAGAACTTCAATTTGCATCACTCTTCAAAACCTAGTTTTGGAGCAGCAGGAGACACAGCATTAGGAGGAATGATGATGTGTTTAAACTTAGGTTTACCAAAAGAATTTGCCCTTAAATGGGGAGATGCTCTTGCCCAATATAGAATTGATCATCCTGGAAATCAAGATTATGCAAAAGAGTTTTTTGAAGAAATAAAAAATGGAGAAGAACACCTAAGTCTTGATGATTACATAACTGGAGACTCTTGGCGTTTCCAAATTTAAAAAATAAATCAAACTAGCGAGAGCTTTCTCGCAGGAGGACAAAATGAACACAATAAAAAATCAAACATTTAATATGGAAGAAGCAGCTGAAGGAAAAAAAGAGTACACACCAGATCAAGCAATATTACAGAAAGCTGCACCCTTCGGAGATAAAATTACTTCAATACGTTTAAGGTATAAAGCTGAAGGAAATTATTCTGGAGTAGAAAGGAGTGTAAGAGATTTTGAAACATTCTTAGAACACCAAAGTATTTTTGGATTAAATGGAGTAGAAACAATCATTACCAAAATAGAAGAAGCAAAAAACAGAACTGACTTAATAGGTAAATTAAGACGTTTGATAGCTACTACTAAAAAAGGCAATACCCAATTAGTAATTGAAGCACAAGATTACGATCCTACCAAAGCAGGATCTTTTGAACCAGGAGCATTAAGAGAAGCTATCCAAAGTTTAGGGAATGAAGTATATAGAGAAAATAAAATTACTGGAGAAAAAGAAAGAATAATAAGCATCTCCTACTAAGAGAGTTATATCCGCTCAAGTAATTTAGTTAAACCACCATTAGTACAATCTACTAACTGTGGAACTCTTGTATATTTATAAATTTCCATATCACGAGGGGTAGCAATAAAAGCCATTTGCTCTCTAGTAAGACCATAAGCATTTTGAGCTTTAACATAAGGAGGATCAAAATCCAAGGTTGTATCTTCAGTGAATACATCATCAACAATGTCTCCTAAGCCCAAACTAGATAAAAAATTAGTATATCTCGGATCAGGAGTTTCACTTCCCCAACCCATAACAGCAACCTTAACACCCTTGGAACTAACGATATCTAAGAATTTTTTAATTTTAGGATTAGCATCTGCTGGAGTATAATCTTTACTCAAAAGATCAGGAATAATCTCCACATTAGGATAACGATTAGAATCTAAAAGAGTTCGATCGCATACAACTACACACTTCAAGGGGTTTTCCGTTTCCATACCTTATCTAAATAAAGTCCTTTTAATATACCTTGTCAATATAATCACATTTTCACCTAGGGCACCCTTGACAGAATATCTTTCACTAGTGAAAAAACTATAACCCTAGAGTTTTAATCAACTCATCTTTATCAAATTTCTTCAGGTCTTTAAGTTCCTGACCATTCCCCAAATAAATAATAGGTTTTCCAGTAACATAACCAACAGAAATCGCAGCTCCACCTTTATCATCAACATCAGCTTTACTCAAAATAACAGCATCAATACCAGTAGATTCATCAAACTCTTTAGCTTGCTCAACACAATCATTTCCAGTTATAGATTCACCAACAAAAATCTTCAAATCAGGCTTAGCAACTCTAATTAATTTTTCTAACTCTTTCATCAAATCAGCATTACTATGCAATCTACCAGCGGTATCAATTAAAACAACATCAATACCTTTAGCACCAGCATGTTTTACAGCATCAAATGCAATAGAAGCAGCATCAGCACCATACTTACCTTTCAAAATAGGAATCTCTAACTTCTTAGCCCAATCATCTAACTGCTCAATTGCTGCAGCTCTAAATGTATCACAAGCAGCTAACACCACACTCTTACCACTTTCTTTAAACATATTAGCTACCTTAGCAATAGTAGTAGTTTTACCAGAACCATTAATTCCAATAAAAGCAATAACATAAGGTTTACCCTCTTTAGATTTCTCAACTAAATCAAAACCTTCCACAGATAAAATCTCATCAATACTCTCTCTCAAACCTTCAACAATCTTATTTTGAATTTCTCTCTTAGGTATAGGTTGATCAACTAATTTTTCTTTCAAATCACTTTTAATTTTTTCAATAACCTCAACAGCAACATTATTTTCCAGTAAGATAACTTCTAACTCCCAAAATAACTCATCAAACTTTTTCTCAGAAATTTTCTTAGTGATTACTTTTTCTCTTATTTTTGTTAAGAAACCTCTTTTATCTTTAACTTTTTCAACTTCTTCTTCTGATTCCTCTTCTGGTTCTTCAGGAATCTCTTCTTCTTTAACTTCTTCAACAGGTTCTTCAGAAATCTCTTCTTCCTTCTCTTCTTCAGGTTCCTCTTTTAATTCCTCAACAGGTTCTTTAATTTCTTCAATAGGTTCCTCTACATCAGCTACCTCTTCATCTACCTTTTTACTGAATTTACCTACAGCATCCTGTAATTTCTTTTTAAGTGAGCCAAACATAACAATAAACTAAGAAATATTCTTTATAAAATTAACTAAACAACCCTTTAACAACTAAACTACCATAACTTCCCTTTCCTAAACTAAACTCTAAAACACACTTCTTCTTGTTAAGAAACTTCTCATCAGAACTAAATTTATATTTTAAATCTTTAACAGGAATAAAAGCATCACGATTAACACCTTCAGAACTTAGATATCTAATTTGTTTATTAATAAAATCTTTAAAACTAATGCCCTCCTTAGATAAAACCTTAGAATAAATCTTTTCAATATCAGGATTATTGAATTCAGTTAAAAAACCAATGATTGGAATCTTAATATTTTCTTGCTTCATCTCAGAAAAAACTAATTTCCCTTGAGAATAAGGTACTTCATAATATTCTCCTTTTGTTCGAAGATATTCAGAAACTACTTGATTCCATAACAAAGATTGATAAGCATGGATAAACATACTCAAAACCTTTTTATTCAAACGATTAAATGCACCTACATAATCTTTATGATGGTCTAATAAATATTCTAAAATCTCTCTTTCATGGACTAAATGTTTCGGACATTTTTCCAAAGCACCTTCCCAATCTTCCCAGTTCTCATCAACAAACTTCCTAAATTCTCTTTCTTGTTTCATTTCTCTACGAAAAGGTTTTCCAAGATAAGTTTTCATTGCTTCTTCATATTTTTTAAGAACTAATAATTTTCCAACAGTAGCATTATTCCCCCTTAAACCTCCTCCAAATCTCTGATCATCAAAATAATTAGGAATAGAATCCAAAACTCTAATTTTATCATTATCTAAATTACGAACAACAATTTTAAAATGGTTACCAGATAAATCCCCCAAAGCCAGTCTATGATCCCCATAACCTAAAACTTCAATTGAAATATCCTTTATACTCAAGCTCTCCAATCTCTCTTTTGAAACTCCAGAAACAGAAACATACTGAGAAGTAACCGCATACTTATCCTTATTCCCTGCAACATTAAAATTACCTGTGCTAACACCTGTTCTTTTAGCAATTTCTAGAATAGCATTCAAAGTGTTCCATCCTTTCTTGGTTAATTTAAAAAGAATGACTTTACCAGAATCTTTTAGATCTAACTTCATTTCTTCTTTAACTATGAAATCTTCAGGTTTTTCTTTAATCTTATACATAATTAATCAAAACCAAACAGCCTTTTTAAACATATCTCTTAAAAAATACAAAAATATTTAAGAGACTTCAATATACTTCATATTATGTCAGAAAAAGAACCTTCAACAATCATTACTTATGAAACTTTATATGAAATATTAAGGAGAGAAAAGTTCAGAAAAGAGCTCCAACCACTAGATAAGACCTTCTTCAAGAATGTTACTCAATACATAAACGAAAAAACATCAATTCTTAATTCTCAAGAAAGTAAGTCCTCAATATTTTCATCTTTAGAAACTCAAAAAACAAGAAGGCAACTAGAGAATATTCAAAGAATCCTAAAAGAACTATATGAAAGAAGAGAATCCAAAATCATTCAAATAGCCTTATTTGCCTCTAGAACCCAACAAGCAAAGGAAACAGCAGCTATGTTAGAAGAAGAAAAGTCATTATATAACAATATCCTAAGCACTCTAAATACCCACAGAACATCTATTCTATTGAATATTCTATCAGCAAAAGAACCTAAAATAGAACAATTATCCCAATCAAAACCTTTAAAAAGCGAAAAAGAGGAAAATACTACTAAGTTGATAAGACTTACTCATGAAGTACCTAAATTTGTAGGTTCTGACATGAATAACTATGGCCCTTTTGAAAAGGAAGATATGGCCAATTTACCAATGGAAATAGCTAACTTGCTAATAAAGAACAAAAGAGCAGAATCAATATGAAAATACCAAAAACAAAAAATAGATACTGTAAACATTGTAAAAAACATACAGAGCATACTGTTTCACAGACCAAAACAGCTGGAAGATCAAAAGCTCATCCTCTATCAAGAGGTAATATTAAAACCAGAGCTAAACAAAGAGGAAGATCAACCGGTTTTGGAAACTTAGGTAAATGGGGCTCAAAACCAGCTATCTCTAAATTCAAGAGAGGTGGAGCTAAAAGCTCAAAGAAAACAGATTTAAGATTTAAATGTAAAGAATGTAAAAAAAGCTCAGTTCAAAGAAAAGGAACAAGAGCTAAAAAGGTAGAAATAAAATGAGAAAAGAACCAACTTCAAAATTTATTAAGATTCGTTGTCCAAAGTGTAAGAACGAACAAATCATATTTGGTAAAGCATCATCCAAAGTAAAATGTCTAGTTTGTGAAAAAATAATTTCAGAACCTACTGGCGGAAAAGGTAAGATCAAAGCTAGAATTTTAGAAGTATTAGAATAAATGTTTTTTAAAAAGTTAGGCCTGCCGGAAGAAGGCGAGATAGTATTATGTACTGTAAAAAAAGTTTTGTTCCACTCTGTTTTTGTTTCTCTAGATGAGTATCAAGGCGATATTGAAGGTATGATCCACATTTCTGAAATTGCACCAGGTAGAATCAGAAATATAAGAGATTATGTAAAAGAAGATAAAAAAATTGTTTGTAAAGTTCTAAGAAAAAAAGAAAAAAATATTGACTTATCACTAAGAAGAGTTCCTTTAATAGCAAGAAAGAATAAAAATGAAGAAGCAAAACTAGAAATTAAAGCAGAGAATATAATAAAATTTGTTTCAGAAAAATTAAAATCAGGAAATTTATTTGAAAAAATTGATTCAAACTTAATTATAGAGTATGGTTCACTACACAATTTATTTAAAGAATCTTTAGATGATCCAGAAATTCTTAAAGAACTTAAACTTCCAAAAAAAGAAACAGACTTAATATTAGAAACAATTAAAGAAAGAATCAAACCACCTATCATTGAAATATCAGGAACCTTAAGATTAGAATCTACAAAGCCAAATGGAATAGAACTAATCAAAGAAGCACTTAAAAAAGCAGAAGAGTTAGTTAAAAAAGAAAAATACGATATCACCTTTTCATATTTAGGAGCACCAAAATATAAAATATCAATAAATGCTCAAGATTACAAAGAAGGAGAAAAAGGATTACAAAAAGTTGTGGATCTAATTAAAAAAGAAATAGAAAAATCCCAAGGTTCAGCAGAGTTCATAAGAGAAAAAAATGAATAAAAAAATATTAAGATGCCCTAAATGCAAAGCTTTCACATTCAAAACCCTTTGCGATAAATGCAAAGAAAAAACACTATCAACAAAACCCGCAAAGTTTTCACCTGAAGACAAATGGGGTAAATATAGACGTATCCAAAAAAAGAAACTCAATCCTTAAAAATTTTAACAATTTTATTTTCAACTTCATTCTTTTTAGAATTTTTTAAAGAACCAATTTTATATTTTACAATAGATTTATCAGCAGTAAATAATCGATTAGGTCTAATTAAACTTATCAAATTTAATTTTCCATCTTCAAAATCTTCATCATAAAGCAAAATAGAATAATCATCAACTCTTGATTTGCTAGTAATTTGACAAAGTATAATATCATCTCCAATCAAATTAGCAACAACCAATGCAGGCCTTTTACGAGAATTACTTAAATCAGAAAAAAGGAAATGGTAAAACTACAATATCTCCCTTTACAAGTTCTTCCGCGCTTCCTCATCCTCTTTACTTAACCAGTCTTTAACTAAAACTTTTTCACTAGCGAAAGCTCCAAACATTTTTTCATTAATTTGTTTCATAGGTACTAATTCTACATGATCTTCAAAAGCAAGAATAGCTATTTTTGAACCAATTTCAAAACCTTCATGCTCCCTTATATCTCTAGGGATAGCAATTTGCCCTTTTTCAGTTATTGTTACAGTTTTAATTTCATTTAATGTCATTTTCTTATTTATAAGATAAGTAAGAAATACTATATAAATCTTCCGTTTTTAAAAGGAAATACTTAAAAAGCCCACTATAAACAAGCTTAATATGTTCCACTTCAGCGAGATAAAAAAAGTAAAACTTAACAATCCTATTTTAATAGAAGGACTTCCAGGAATGGGCAATGTAGGAAAAATAGCAGCAGATTTTATCATAGAGAACCTAAAAGCTGAAAAGATCATAGAAATAACATCCTCAAGCTTTCCTCATGCTGTTTTTGTAACCGAAGACAATTTAGTAGAACTTCCAACTATAGAAATTTATCACAAAAAAATAGGAAATCAAAATTATTTATTTGTAGCAGGAGACATTCAACCTTTAGATGAAACTTCAAGCTATGAATTTTGCTACCAATTACTTGATTATTTCCAAAGTGTAAAAGGTAAAGAAATTATAACTCTAGGAGGGATAGGTTTACAAACTATACCTGAAGAACCTAAAGTTTACATTACCGGAAATGCAAAACCAATAATTAAAAACTACAAAGAAAAAAACATCAAGACAGATATTTTTGGAGTAGTAGGACCAATTATAGGAGTTTCAGGTTTACTTTTAGGAACTGCTCAAAAAAGAGATATTCCAGCAATTACTCTGCTAGCAGAAACCTTCGGAGACCCTTCTTATTTAGGTATCAAAGGTGCTAGAGAAATAATTAAAATTCTAGATAACAAATTCAAACTACAACTAGATTTAGAAGAACTTGATTTAGAAATTAAAGAAATAGAAGAAGAAATCAAAGAAAAAACTAAAACTTTGAAGAAAATTAAAAACATTCCTTCTGACACAGAAATGAACTATATTGGTTGATCACCTTTTACTTTATCCAAAACTATTACCAATCTCTCAATTAAAGATTTATATTCAGAAATTTGTTCATCAATATAGTTTACAGCTGGTTCTTCATTGGGCCTATCTTTTAATCGACATCTAGAAGAAGGATGAGTCCCACATGCAAGCAAATATTTAAAATCCTTTCCTCCTCCACAAACAGAGATTCCATCTAAAGCCCTATACCAGTTACATTCAGTTTTACACTCTGTTCTATAAAAAACAACATCCCCATCTTTTGAGTGATTGTTTCTATTGTCAAACCTCATAAAGAAATTAATTCAAAAATTCTCTTTATAAAGATTTGTTTGGTCTAATTAATATTTCCTAAAAATCACTTAAACTCTTTTGTTTTGAAGAAATAATCTCCCCATAAACCCCATCATAACCCGGTTTAAAATTCAACTTACCTTCTCTATTTAACATAATAACATCAGCGATCTTCTCATGAACTACTCCTTTTAATTCTTCTTTAGAAACATTAACCAAAATATTCAACTCATTTCCAAACTTACTAATTAACTTATCAAACTCTACTTTAACAGCTTGGGTACCTATTCCTTTTCCTAAAACAAAAGCAATCAACTCAGATAACGGAATCAAAGAGTAATAAGGTTTAGCACTCTCAGGTTTATAACCCTCTTCTCTATCAGCTAATTCTTCAACCCTATTCAAAACTCCAATAGTTAACTCTTTGCCACACTTAGGACAAATATTGTTATGTTTTTTAGATTCTTCAGGTTCAAAAACAATACCGCAGTTTCTATGACCATCTACATGATATTTTCCATAGGATGGATCTACTTCAACGGTTCCTTTAATAGTATTTTCTCTAATAGCTTTCAGTATTTCCTTATAATCTAAATTATTTTCAAACATAGTTAATTCTCTCCCTAATCTCCAAGGCCATAAAGAATGAGAATCTGAAAAACTTAAAATAGAAAACTTATCTAAAGAAGAAACTCGCCAGTTCATTTCAGGATTTGAACTTAACCCAGTTTCAAAAGCATGAATATTTTTAACCTGGTCCTGAAAACAATCTTTTAAAGAATCAAAACCAGACTTAGAACCTAAAGCACCAAACCAACTCGTCCAAATATGTGCAGGAATAACCTCAATATCTTTAGAAATACTCATCAAAGATTCAACAAATTCAACAGCATTAATTCCAAATATAGGTCTACCATCATAATCAATCCTTCCTTTACTTTTCAAATAATCAGTAATTTGATCAACCACTTCTCCATTAGGCGCTAATAAAACCAAATGCACACTTCTTCTCCCATTTTCAGTATACATTAAAGAAACTTCACTTTGTAAAACAAAAGGAAATCCTGTTTTAGTTCTTAAAATTCCAGTTCCATCTTCCTTTAACTCACTTTTTAATTCTTTAATCCATTCAGGATGAGTAAAATCACCAGTTCCTAATAGATCAATACCTTTAATCCTAGCCCATTTTTCTAAATTCTCAATATTAATATCTTTACTACAAGCTCTAGAAAATCTGCTATGGATATGTAAATCTACAAACATAAGAATAAAAAAGAAAGTAATTATTTAAAGATATCTATAGTTTAGAATAAATAGCACACATAATTCTTCTATTAGAAAATAATACAAATTCATAATTGCTATTTTTCACAGCGCATTTTAAGTTGAAAGATAAACTAATATTTAAACCTTGACAGAAAAGTATTTAAACAAGAATATGTCTTTAAAGTAAATGGTAAATAAAAAGAGGTTTAGTTTGAAAAGTAATCTTATTTGGTATGGAACTTTTTTTATAATTATATTGGCTTTAATTGATACAATGATTTATAGGTTACCTGATAGTTTAGCTGGAGGCTATTGGTTTAATCTTGCAATATTTATTTCTTTTGGAGCAATATTGCATTTTTTAAGATCATTGAATGATTATGAACAATGGACTATTACTGATTTGTTTAAGAAAAAATAAATAAAATGTCTAAAAAAGATAAAGTTAAAAAAAAAGAGAAATCTAAAAAATGTCCTCATTATGGAATCCATCTCTTCAAAAAATTAGAATTTTGTTTTAATTGTGATTGGATTTTTAGACCAAAAAAGAAAGTACTTAAAAAGAAAAATAATCCTTAGCATAAATAAAAGGGTCTCCTTCTTGACCTGCGCCATGAATAACTTTATTTCCTTTAGGTTCAAATTTTTGATTAAAGTTCATTTTAATTTCTTCCTTAGTTTCTTAATTTGAGGCTCAGCAATTTTTAAACCAGATTTTAACCTTATTTTTTTCATAGTTTTATCATAAACTTTAGAAAGCTCTTTCTTAGACATAGTTTTTCTACTATACTCCTGCCATTTCTCATCAAACAAAGTTCCTAAAGCATCTGCAGCTTGAATAATCTTCACTTCAAGTTCATCTTTTTTATCACTTCTCTTACAACCATGTTTTTTAATACATTTTAAAATTAATTCTTTTTTCTTTTCAGGAAGATCTAAACATTTAGATAATTCATAACTCCTCTCAGCATGCCCCTTTCTCCCTTTAGATTTACCAATATCATGAAGTAATGCAGCAATTTCAACGACTTCTTTATCAGCTTTCTCAACTTTAGCTAATCTTAAAGCATACTTTCTAACTAACTGAACATGATTCTCCCAAAGTTTAGGATCATCTTTATATTCCTTACAAAGGATTTTAGCAAACTTTTCTATTAATTTCATTTCATTCCCTTCACAAACTCTCTCAAATAAGAAGCAGATCTTAACTTCATAAACTCTTTTTCAGTTACCCACTTAAAATCAGTATGTTCTTCAGAGATTTTAACATCCCCTTTAATATGATTAGCAACATATCCAATCTTTACCCAAAAAATATTATTTTTAGAATCTAATTCAGTAATAACTCCAAGAGGAATAAAATTGTAAACTTTTAATGAAGTTTCTTCTTTTACTTCTCTTTTTAGACATTTTAGTAGTTTTTCTCCGAATTCTAATTTTCCACCTGGGAGATCCCAACAACCAGGTCTATGTTCCTCTTCTGAAGATCTTTTTAAAGCTAAGATTTTATTATTTTTCTTGATGATTACTTTTAACAGGATTTTAACGTTGTTCATTTTATTTTCTTTATCTTTTAAAAGTTTTTAATTCTTTGTAAATGTCTATTAGCAAATGTAATATTACAAGTAAAAGAGCAAATAATGAGAAATATTTAAAATCATAAAGCCCTACATTTAGATTTAAGAATCCTATTATAAAAGATATTAATGCTACTAAAACAAAAAGAGAATAAATGAACTTTTGATTTGTGGATAATGTTGTTTTTTTCATGTTCATTAGAAACTTTTTTTAATATATAAATTTAAGCTTTTAGATTTTTTTATTTTTTAGTTTTTGATTTTTTAATAAATTTACTTCTTTCTAAATCATTCTATATTTTTTCATTAAAAATAAACTCGATAAAGAAACCAAAAAATAAAAAATACCAATTGCATAAAAAGATATTGAAAGCGAGGTTGCATCGATTAATTTTCCTAGTAGAGGAGAGAAGATAACTACTGGTAAAACCTTAAACATATTAGTAACTGATAAGGCGGTTGCTCTTATTTCAGATTTAATCAATTCATTTGTATAACCAGAAAATAAGGGTCTTGAAAATCCCCAAATAAACCCATTAAGGAAAATTAACGGAATTAAAATCATTGATTCAAAATAACCAAGTAAAAGGAAAATAAATGTGGGGAATAATAGTAAGATAAAGGAATTTCTTTTGCCAATTATTTTTTCTAAATTGTGAGTTGATAGTGCTCCAATTGCAGAAATTATCATAAAAACTCCGTAAATAATCCCATTATCAGTAGCGTTAAATCCTAAAAGATTATAGTATAAATAATATGCAGTTACTACTATAAGCATCATACTGCAAACCAGAGAGTTATACAATGTTATGGACATAATTTTTTTATGAGATACTATAAATTTAGAGATCTTTCCAATATCAAAAATAACATTTTTTCCAACCCTTCTTTTCTTTCTAGGAGGTTCAATGAAAATCATAGAAAGGGGTATTAAAGCCATAAGAACAAAAACTCCTGCAATAAATGGCATCCTTAGAGAAATTAATGCGAGAAGACCTCCGAGGAATGAAGCAGATGAAGCAGCAATTCTTATAAAAAATCTGGATTTTCCTTCAACCTTTTTGAAATCTGAAGCTTTTTTAGCAGTTTTTAATGAATCCCACATAATTGAAGTATCTGTTCCGGATAATAAACTTCCTCCAATTCCTCCAAAAATTTGTGCGAAAATAAATAAATAGAAATTAGAGAATATTGCATAAATTATCGCTCCTAAACTATAAAATATCCCACAAAGAAGTAAAGTTTTTTTTCTTCCCAAAACATCAGATAAGTAACCTGAAGGAATTTCAAATAAAAGTGTGCTTGCAGTAGCAATTGCAGAAAGAGTGAATATTTGTGTTGCATTAAATCCAAGATGTAAATAAAATGGAACCAAAATTGGAGCAACAAGATTAAAACTTATTAAAAATCTAAATAAATAAACTTTCCAAATATTCGATAATATTTTTGGTCTCTTCATTTTATTTCTTTAATCTTTCTAAAAGATTTTTCTATTAGTTTATTGCTATAAGTATCGATTAGTAAAGTTAATCTCTTACTTCTTAAAATCTTAAAAATCTTCTTAAAATCAATATTTCCATCTCCAATAGGTAAATGTTCATCTTTTTTACCTTTATTATCATGAATATCTAAATTAATTATTTTACTTCTACACTTTTTAATATAATCATAAACATTATTTCCAGAAATATTCGCATGACCGGTACTTATAGAGGATTTTAAACCTTTGACTCTCTTCAAAATTTCATAATATTCATCTAAATTAGAACCAAATTGATAAAGTTCCCCGTTATTTTCTAAAGCAATTTTTATATTACTAAATGAAACTATTTTCTTTAGATTATTAATTAATTGTTCAAATCTTTCTTCAATTTCTTTTTCACTAATACCAAAAGATTTTCTTTCTCTACCTTTATAAGATTTAGATTCTTCAAAACTTAATTGCAATTTATTAAGAATATGTCCGGGATGAATCATCAATCTATCCGAACCTACTAATTTAGCTTTTCTAATATTTTTTCTTACTTCTTCAAATAATTTCTTGCTCTTTACAGCAGTATTCAAGTGATGAGGACTTCTAACAATAATTTTCATCTTCAAAGAATCAGCTAATTTCCTTAATTCTCTCAATTCCTTATCACTTAACTTTCTATTCTCTTTCCTATCCAAATTCAAACCAAAGACCTCAAAACCTAAAGAATGTGCCCACTTTAATTCTTCAAAAATATCCATTTCTTGGTCTTTTACAAATATCCATCTTGAAGCATAGCCTATTTTCAATCTAAACTCCTCCAGTAATATCTATAATATCCTTCTCAATATTTTTTAATTTATCTTTCTGATTTAATGAATTATACCAACACCAGATCTCCAAAGCATGATATAACCTATAAAGCTTTAACCTCTTCTCAAAATCATTGGGTACACTCCCATAACCATTCATAAATCCTTTCTTTTTATTATTATCCTTTTTGATAGAATAATAAAAAGTTTTAGAGATATCTAATAAAGCATCTCCTGATAGCATATTTTCAACATCAAAAATACCAGTAATTTTCCATAGATTATTAATTTTATTAATCATTATATTTCCTTCATGGTAATCATTATGACAAAGTACCGGACTTTTAGAATTATTAAATAAATAACTATTTTTTTCAAGATAATCATTAATGAATTTCTTTTCACCTTTAAATTCTTTTAATTTTTTAGTAAATTGAGAGGTCATATATTGATAATTTGTTTGAAAAGGATAGATAATTTTTGTTCCAATATAACCATATTTATCAAATTTTATAGAATGGATTTTTCTTAAGATCTTACCCATTTGGGAATAAATTGAATAAATTTCCTTATCTGAAAGATTAAAAGTTTTATCATTAAGTATTTTTCCTTCCAATTTATTAAATAATATATAATTTTTATTTAAAATGTCTTTTTTATCATTAAAAAAAATTACCTTAGGAATAGGGATCTTTATTTTTTTATTTATTAAATTGTAAAGGTACACTTCTTTTTCAAGTTTCCAATGAAATTTTTCTGGATATATTTTTATAATAAAAGAAAAAACAGGTGTATCCGTCCTTATTTCAAAAACCTTACTAATCTCCCCACCATAACATTTTAAAACAGAAAGAACCTTAATAGAATTATATTTTTCAGCTAAAACCTGTTGAGCCATATCTTTTGTAAAATTCATTTCAATCTAAACTCCTCCAAATACTCTTACTACATCTAACAAACATTAAAATTAATCCACTAATCAAAATAAAAACACCCATTCCTATCAAAGTATAGAATACAGAAAATTTATCAGCAACCCCCCCTAAGATAGGTAAAGAAATTAAACCTGCTAAACTAATAATCATCGAATGAATAGAACTTACAGTAGCTCTATTCTCTTTTTTCAAGTAATGTTGCATATAATTATCAATAATAATGCCTTTAAATGAAGTCATAATCCAAAACAAAGCCAAGAACAAAATAATAAAATAATTTTTACTTAAAGCAATTAATATTAAATTAAAAGCTATACCTAAAAAGACTAACAAAAAAGAATTTTTTTCTCCTATCTTTTTCTCAAATTTATCAAGGTTAAAAACCATAATTGCCTGAATTAAATTTGATATTGCAGCAATTACTGCCCATTGTTTTAAAGTAAATCCTAATTCTTCTATGATGAAAGGTCCTTCAACAACACCACCAAAAAACATAGTAACTGCAGATAAGATGATAGATACAAAAATTAACCAAAGAATTTTACTATGACCTAAAGTAAATTTAAACCCTTCCCTCATCTGGATATAATGATTCTTTACAGATAACTTTTTTCTTTTAAATTCAGGTTCATATAAAGAAAGAGCTAAAATAAACCAACTAAAAGAAATAAACAAAGCTAGATAAAAAGGAAACCTGATATTAAAAGAGAATAAATAAGGTCCTAAAAAAGCAGTTAAAACTGTAAAGCTTAGAAATATAGATTCTTCTCTAACAAGAAACTTCATATAATCCTTTTCTTTTTTTAATTCTTTTAAAGATTCATAGATCAAGGCATTATAAGCTCCTGAAAAAAAGGCCATTGCACTTCCAATAAATAAAGAAGCAAAAATAAAAATAATCAATTTAGAACCAAAAGCAAGTATTGCTAAACTGATTATGTAGCATATCCCTCCTATGAGAATACTAGATTTTCTACCATAAATATCAGCAAAAGCACCAGTTGGAATCTCTAAAATTAAAGTAGCAAACATGCTAACCATAATTATAAATCCTATCTCAGAAAAGCTCAAACTAAAACTTCTAAAATACAAAGAAAAAACATCTTCATAAACAAAAATTAAAGCAAATAAAATGGCTAAAGTATAAAATTTCCAAATATTACTTTTTAATTTTCTTTGAATTTCTTGATTCATCTTTTAATAAACTCCACTTTTGATTAAATCTTCATGCAATATCTTTAAATCCCTTCTAAGTTTATTTTTAAATGATTCATCAAATAAATTTAATTTAAAAACCAACCCTAAATAATACTCCCCCCAATCCCAATATTCTTCAAAATCAGCTGAATCTAAATACTCCTTATGCCCTTTATTATTCACAATATTTATACAAGTAATAAGTATATCAAAATATCCTGAAAAAGCTAAAAAGAAATTCGCAAACTTCATTCTCTTATCTAGAGTTTTATCTTTAACTAAAGAATTATATTTTTTCAAAAAAATAAGTTTTTGAATATCTGAATATCCTAATTCATAAAAATAATAACTAAGCTCTAAAGCAGGATCATAACTACCTGCTGCTTCCCAATCAATCAGATAAAAATAGCCTTTATTAAATAAAATATTTGGTAAACAAGCATCTCCATGACAAAATCTTAATTTAGGACTATATTCTTTATATAAACTACTAAAATTAGAAGTATAAATATCAAAAAGCTGATACAAACTACTATTATGTCTTATATGTTTTTTAATATTATTAATATTCAGATTAGTTTGTTTTATACGGCCTTGAATTGAAAAATTCTTATTTTTATAATCTAAATTAAGTCTATGAAGACTTGCAAAAACATCTGCCATTTCACCCAATCGAGAAGAATATTGTATTTTTTTTAATTTATCTAAGGAATTCCCTTGAAGATAAGATAAAATCATTAAATTTTCATCAAAATATTTCTTTGTAGTATCAATAAATAAAGGTTTTGAAGAAATATTAAATTTCTCTATTTTCTTCAAAATATTAAATTCTTGTATAAATGAAGTTATAGACTTTTTAGTTAAATCAAATCGCATCATATACTCATTTAAATTAGTTAAAACCAAATAATTAATATTTGACTCACCACTACTTAACTTTTCAATTTTAACTATTTTTTCATTAGGTTTAAATTTCAAAGGATTTATTTTTTCTAAATAGTTTTTAATTTTAGTTTTCATCTCAATAAACCCCTCCTTCCTCAAAACCTTTTTGATTCTTACTAATTTTAGCTAATTCTTCAGAACTTAATTTATACTTAACAACCCAATAAACACTTTTATGTGAATCTTTCCCAAAATAACCAAAATTAAGCAACTCTCTCCGAATCAAAGCAAAATCTTCAAAATCTTTTTTAATAATTTCATTAACCTCAACTTCAGAATACTCTCTATCTTTTTCAAATTTAATAGCTATTTCTTGTAAGATCTTTTGTTTCTCTAAATCGTCTTTTGGTAAATCTTTCATTTCACCAACCTCCTTAACTCCTCAATAACATTTTCATCACAAGCTTTATCACCTATATCAGTTTCAACATATTTTCCATGAAAATCAGAACCAGAAGTTAAAATTAAATCATATTTATTAGCTAGTTCTCTACATTTTCTTTTTATCTCAGAATAATTTCCTTTACACTGAGCATTTTCTATTTCAAAACCTGCTAATCCTGCTTTAATTAATTTGGAAATATTTTTAACAACCTCATCAAATTTACATTCCCTAAAAGGATGGGCAAGAATAGGAACGCCTCCTGATTTTTTAATTATCTTAATAACCCTTTCCATTTTAGGTAAATGGTAAGTAAGGTTTATATGATTATACAAATCTTGCCATTCCTCCAATAAACCTTCATCTGTTAAGTATAATGCAACATAATAAGATAACATGGGATATTTTGGAAATTTTTTCTTTACTTTTTCATATGAAACATCAAAACCTAACTTTTGTAATTTTTTAATACCTTGTTTTGTTTGTGTATCTACTTCTTTTTTACTTCTTTTCATAATTTCCATTAACTTTTTATTTTTACTATCAACAAAATAACCTAAAACTTCTCCCCACTCTGATGAAACTTCTACTCCGGGAATTACCTCCACACCTACTTTCTTACCCTCTTTAATAGTTTCTTCATTACCCTCAATAGAATTATGATCTGTTAAAGCAATATATTTAAGTTTATTTCTCTTTGCTCTTCTTACTAACTCCTTAGGTGTTAAAAACCCATCTGAATACACAGAATGAACATGTAAATCTGTATTTTTCATTTTCCAAACCTTTTTTCTAGATATTTATAAAATTCATTACAGGCATTTACTTTTTGTTTATCAGTTCTTTTAATTCCAGTTTTCTTTTCTTCTAAATAATTTTTAGTCCATTCTTTCCAAATTTTTAAAACTTCTTTATTGGATTTAAAGTATTTTTTAACATTTTTTTTATATTGTTTAGCAAAACTAAAAGGATCATAAAGAATCTTCTCTTCCATATAAGGATAACAAGTATAAGGTTTTTTCTTTAATCTTTCAAGTAGTTTCTTTTTTGGCCACATTTCTATATCTAATTTAATCCCATATCTTTTAGTTTCAATCATTTTGTATTTAGAGCCTGTGTGGATTACTTCAATATCAACATCAGATTTATTGTGCGCTTTTCTTCTAGCTAAGCTTCCAAATAACAAAATAGCCACAGTATCAGGTTTTTTCTTGTATTCCTCAACAACTTCCTTTACTATTTTTCTATGAAATTTTAAATTTTTCATCCTCTTCTCCTAGCAACAGTTTCTATAGCAAAATCATTCTTCTTATTACTCAAAACTTCAAAATTGTTTAATTTCAAAAACAAAGCTAATTCATCAAGAGTAAAGGCTCTAACAATTGATTTATCTTTAATAATTTTAGTTTTACCTTTTTCAGTAATATAATAAGTAGCATCCCAATTCTCTGTCCAACCCGTTTTCAAATTAGGAGATTTAACACTTACTCTCTTATATTCCTTACCTTTAAATTTTACTTTTTGTGTAAACTTCTTTTTTCTCATCCCAATTATTTTTTCAGCATTAAAATTATCAAAAATTAAAATGCCTTTTTTATTTAAAACTCTATAAATAGATTTCAAGGTATTCATTACATCATCATTAGTTGTTAAATAAGTAAAACTCCTCCCAGTTATCAAAACCGCATCAAATTTTTCATATAATTTTAAATTTCTCATATCTCCTTGTAAAAATTTCGCTTTTGGCTCTACTTTTTTTGCAATTTTAATCATTTCTTTAAACAAATCTAATCCAACATAATCATATCCTTCCTTTAAGAAGAATGGAGCTAAATTTCCACTTCCACAACCCATTTCTAATATTTTCTTACATTTATATTTTTTAAGTAATTTATCATAATACATAAACTCTTTTTTATAATCAAATAATTCTTGATACATTTCATAATATACTTGAGCTAATTTAGAATATAATTTAGTCATCCAACCCACATCCTAAACTCTTTATTTTCAATTTAAATTTACTCCCTTCTTTCAAAGTTTTTTTACCTTTTTCTGAAAACAAATATGCATCTTTATAACCAATAATTTTAGCAATATTCTTCTCTACAAATAAACCAGTCTCTTCTGGCAAAGCAATTACAGAAATCTTTGTTTTATCAAAATATTTTAACATCTCTAAATCATCTTTTTTTGAATAATGTGCTTGAATAGAATAACCTTGAAGTAAATCTAAACCTTTAAAATTACTAAGCCCTAAGAAATTCCTATCGCAATCTCCTCCAAAACCAGCAGTTTGAATATCTTTACCTTGAATAATCGCTCCTGCACTTCCACCATAAAGAATACCTCCTTTTTTCAAATATCTAAGTAATAATTTATCAAAACCACTTCTACTGATCTTATCTAATAGACCATAAGTATTCCCCCCTCCTATGTAAACAGCACTAAAATCTTTCAACTCAGAATACTTTCTATTTTTAATACTAGTCCACATCTCAAGATTATTTAACCCAACGCCTTCTAAAGTTTTACTTACCCATTCAAAACACTCCCTATGAGTATAAGTTCTTCTAGGCATTGCTATAGGAATATATAAAACACTTTTATCTCCTTTTAAAAAAGAAGCAAAAAACTTATCAAACTTTTTAGTTTGTTTTGTATCTCCCCCTCCAGATAAAAATAGTTTTCCTTTCATTTTTCAATAACAATAATCTCCCTTAATATAAGCTTATCATTAACAACATCAAACCACCTTTCTTTAAACCAATCTATTTCATATTTCATAATTTTCCCAAAATGAGGATCAGCTAAATAAATATATTTAGAATCTAAATCTACAACAACAGAATAATGTCCTGCTTCTTCAGGAGAAAACCAATCTACAATAACAGGAACTCCATTTTTAACTAATTTTTCAAGTTCATCTAGTGTAGATTTTTCTTTTACATAACCATCAAATCCTAACTTTTTAGCGGCTTTAACAATATTTTCTTCATCACAACCAGTTTTCCTACTAGTTTTAGTCAATTTAGCAAGATAATCTTCCGATTTATCAATGCCATAAGCAGACAAAACCATCTTTAAAGATGCAGGTCCACAATATCCCTTAGATTGTTTGAATGGTTTAAGTTTAATCATTTAATATACCCTCCCTTCTGTAAACTCCACAACTTCTTATAAAGACCTTCTTGTCTTATTAATTCATTATGTGTTCCAAGCTGAACAATCTTCCCCTTCTCCATAACTACAATTTTATCAGCTTTCATTATAGTAGACAATCTATGAGCAATAATTATAGAAGTTCTACCCTGCATCAATTTATCTAAAGCTCTTTGGATTTCATACTCGGTATGTGAATCTAAAGTAGAGGTAGCCTCATCTAAAACTAATATCTTCTTATCAGCCAAAATAGCCCTTGCAATGGATACTCTCTGTTTCTCTCCACCTGATAACCTAACCCCTCTTTCACCAACTATTGTTTTCTCTTTCTTAGGAAAATACTCAATTATTTTATCTAACTGAGCAAATTTCATAGCTTTCATTACTTCTTCCTTAGTAGCCCCAGGTTTAGAAAATTTAACATTATTATAAACTGTATCATCAAATAAAGCGCACTCTTGAGGCACTATAGACATTTCAGTTCTAAGTGATTTCTTAGTAAACTCCTTAATATTCCTTCCATCAATCTTGATCTCACCACCATCAATATCATACAGCCTATAGAGTAATCTAATTAAAGAAGTTTTACCACAACCAGAATGACCAACCAAAGCTATTTTTTGATTCTTATCAATCTTCAAATTAAAATCTTCAAACAACTGTCTTTTATGATAACTAAAATCAACATCCTTAAAGTCAATAGTTCCATCTTTAATCTTCAAAACTTCAGCATTTTTCTTATCTCTAACTTCATTATCAATTTTATAATATTTAAATAAAACTTCAAAATCAGCCATAGCTCTATAGAAATTCCTCATTCCATGGACAAATCCAAATAAAGGTCCCATTAAAGTTCCAAAGACTGTATAAATAAATACAAGCGTACCTACTGTAATCTCTCCATTTAAGAAATCAACTAAAGGGAAATAAAGTAATAATACTGTTCCTACAAAAAGAATAAAATTTTGCCCTGAATCAGTCCATCTATAATAATTCCAATTTTTAAGTATCGCCTTTCTTGTAATCTCACTTATTTTTTTAAATCTTAAACTAACACTATTTTCTTTTGCAAAGTACCTAATAGAATTAAGGTTCAAAAACATATCACTAATATTTGCTTTCTCTCTATCTTCAACCTCATTAGCATAAATACTTGAAGATTCCTGTATTTTCTGGATTATAAAACTATAAAGAATAAAAGTAAAGATAGTAAGAAAAACTACCACCGCCGGGATTACACTAAAATAGAGTAAAGAAGCACAAACTATGATTAATTGGAATATTAAAGGAGTAAAGTTAAATATGATAACAT
This sequence comes from Candidatus Woesearchaeota archaeon, assembly GCA_964447685.1. GTDB lineage: Archaea > Nanobdellota > Nanobdellia > SCGC-AAA011-G17 > CAYUTI01 > CAYUTI01. The sequence continues at coordinate 24,159 of CAYUTI010000001.1, read as the reverse complement.
CTGTTAATCTCTCTACAGCACCTCCAATTCTAATCAATTTTGAGATTAAACTCCCTGTTTTATGTGTTGTATGAAAATGATAAGAAAGCCCGATTAGATGATCAAAAAACTTCCTCTTTAAATCAGCAATTAAATTCGATTCTAATGTGTTCATCAAATGAAGATGTATAAACTTAAATACACTTCTTACTGAAGATGCAGCGATATAAACCCCTGCAACAATTAGCAAGATATGAGCTAATTCAGCAGAAGTTACCGCTCCAGATGAAAATCCTGTAGCATTATCAATTATAATTTTAAACAGATATTTATCTAAAACCCATGAAGCTTCTATCAATAAGATAAGTACAAGCAAAGCTACAAAAATTAACTTATAGTTTTTCAAGAAACTAAAGTACAAATTAAGATTATACTTAAAATCTATTTTATGTTTTAAGTTCTTCTTTTTCTTCCTATTGAACAGTTTCGCCATCTTTAATAAAGTTTAAATACTCCTTTATCTTATTATATAGAGATGCCAAATCAAGACATAATCTATAGCAGACCCAAACCCTCAAGGTTTAAGGATGATGAAGATTCTATCGACAGGTCTTAGGATTCCCACCTCTTTTCAACTTCCCTAAGTTTATGTTCTTTATTAAATTATCGAAAAAAATTAAAAAAATTATTTAGAGTAAAGTCTTACTAAAGTTTCAACCATAGGTAAAAGATCCTTATATTCCAAAGTAGTATCTTCTCCCATTTCTTCAGTTTGTCGAAGAGCATCTTCAAGAACAGAAGAGATTTCACTTCTTCTCTGTTTTAGTTGTTCACTTACATTACAACCCTGCGCTTGTAATTCCTCATAAGCCCTTTCAACAGATCTCAACTCAGCATAAACTTGTAATGCTAACTTAGGACTATCCACCCCAGGGATTGCACCCACACAAAAATCATCAGGATAATGCCTACATGTTTTCAATGCTTCTTCAATGTATTTTGTTTCCATTTTTAGTTACCTCCATTAAGCATTTATTACCTATTAAGTACGAAATATTCTTATTTAAAATATTATTCTCCCACTTGATAGAACAATAACAACTTTTATAAACTAAGAAATCAAATAATCCCCATGGATACAACAATACTAGAAGAGTTAGGACTAACAAAAGGAGAGATTAAAGTATACCTAACTCTACTAAGAATAGGAACCTCTAAATCAGGAAGGATAATAAAAGAAACAAAAATAGGAAACTCAGGAACTTATAGAAGCCTAGAATCTCTAAAAGAAAAAGGTTTAATCTCTTACATAATAAAAAACAATGTAAAACACTTCTCAGCAACAGACCCAAAAATACTCCTAAAACTCTTAGAAGATCAAAAAACCAAACTTAACAATCTAATTCCTAAATTAGAACAAAAAAAAGAAGAAAAACAAGAATCAGCAGTATATGAGGGCTATAAAGCAATAACAACAGCTTATGAAGAATGTTTAGATGAATTAAAATCAGGAGAAGAATCCTTATTTTTCAGCATAGGTGAAGAAGACTTAGAAAACAAAAACATTCAAACTTTCTTCAAAAACCTAGCTACCAAAAGAAAAGCAAAGAAAATTACTATGAGAGGGATAGCAACCAAAAACACAAAAAAAATCTTTGAAAAATATCCTACAAAAATTAACATGAAATACACAGACTTAAAATTACCTACCGGAGTTAGTATCTACAAAACAAAAACCATTATTGTAACTTGGAAAGAAAAACCAACCGCAATTGTTATAACCTCCAAAAATATAACAGATTCTTATAAAGAATTTTTTGAAGAAATTTGGAAAATATCAAAAAAATAAAAAAGATTATTCAAGGCAATCAAAAGAACCTTTCCAAAAACAATCATGATCTTCTTCCTTAGAGCGATTCTTACAGGTCCTTGTAGGATAATCATATAAAGTACACTTAACACCTGTACAATAAGGCTCTTTACCCCCATCTGGATTATCTGAATCTATTAACCCATCTTCAAACATAAGAACCGCTTCTATAGGAACCTTACTAAAATTATTCAAATAAGGGCATTTTACAGTCATTAATTTTTCTTTCATTTTTAGTTACCTCCACTAAGTTTTTATTACTAATTAAATACGAAAGGTTAATATTTAAGATTATGTTGTAGAAAACCTACTACAATAGAAAAACTTAAAAAGAAAAAAACACTAATTTTTGCTATGGTAACTAAAGAAGAAGCATTAAGAGGATTAAACCTAAACGAGAAAGAAATAAAGGCATACTTATCAAACCTAATGCTTGGGTCTTCAACAGCACAAGAAATAGCCAAAAAAGCAAATCTAAACAGAGTTACCACTTATGACATCCTTAAAGCACTAATAGAACGAGGTTTTACATCTTACACCATAAAATCAGGAGTAAAATACTTCGAAGCAACAGATCCTTCTAAATTCATAGATGAACTAAAAGAAAAACAAGCAAAAGTAAAAGAGGTTTTACCAGAACTAAATAAGCTAAAATCCTCCATACTAAAAAAACCAGAAATAGAAACCTATGAAGGTCTTCCAGGCTTAAAATCTATTTTTAATGATATCTTAAAAGAAAACCAAGAAACCCTATTCATTGGAGCTCCAAAAATGTTAGAATCCTTAAACTTCTACTTTAAACACTTCATAACTCAAAAACGTAAACAAAAAATATTCTCAAAGGTTATAACAGAAGATATCAAAGAAATGCATGAGTATCAAAAAAATGCAGATCCTAAATACTTAACAATGAAATTCATAAAAGATAAAATAGAAACCACAAAAATAATTTACAGCAACAAAACAGCATACTTAACTTTTAAAGAAAATAATTCAATCGGCATTTTAATAAAGAATAAAGAAATAACAAATACTGAAAGAATGCTATTCAAAGAGGTGTGGAATAAATGAACATAAATCAAATAAAACAAGTTATGAAAAAATATGGAAAAGCTTGGGAAACCCAAAATACAAACTTAATCTTAGAATGTTTTACAAAAACAGGGATCTATCAAGAAAGTCCTTTAGCTAACCCTTATAGGGGCCACAAAGAGATTAAAAGATTCTGGGAAAAAGAGGTAGTAAAAAACTCTAAAGATATTAAATTTAAAACAGGAAAATGTTATATCTCTGAAGATAAAAAAACAGGTTTTGCAGAATGGGAGTGCATTAACACATATAAAAATAAGAGGAATAAAATGGTTGGAATTATGGTTTTGAAGATGAAAAGTAATAAAATAACTTACCTCAATGAATATTGGAACACAAAATAGAAAAATATCTAAAATGAAAAGAAAAGTAGGAACACAAGAAATAGAAATTAGTAAAGGAAAATATGCTAAAGTAGATTTAATTGAAGATTCAGAACTTTTAGAAGAAGCAAAATATCTAATAAAAAGTTTTAATGCTTTAAGAGCTATAGAAGGTGGTCCTAAATTACCAAATGGATTAAAATTAGAAATATATGGTACTCAATTACCTAATTTTTGTAGAACCCAAAATGGCGCTTATTTTTCAGGAGTAACCATAAACACAGAACCTGGAGAGGTTTATACCATCTTAATTGATGAAAGATTAAAACCCCATGAAAAATTAGCAACACTTACCCATGAACTTTGTCATCTCTTAGGAGGTTGGAAATCAAGCGATAGACAAACCCAAAAATTAGCAATTAAAGAACTAACTGAATTAGTAAGTTTATATGATGTTCTTTCAAAACCGGAAGTTAAAAGAAAAATTAAAGAAGAAACTAATGGCAACTTTAACCCAAAAGAAATACCAAGGGATGAACTAATGGATTCCCTACAATACTTAATAGATTCAGGAAAAGTATTTGGGGTAACACCTCAAGATTGGAAAGAAGTAGGACTAAAAAGTTTAGAAGATTATGTTTCAATTATACTTTTAATTGCAGGAGGAATCATGGGCATTTCAAACCAATTTTCTTCTATCACAGGTTTTGCAACCCTCACTTCATATAGCTATCAAAAAATAAGTTTAACAAGCATTATCTTAATATGTTTAGGCATATCTTTAATATTCAACAAAAAAAGAAGAAATTTAAAGAAAAATACTTAAAGTGAGTTCAAATAAGCCAAATTCTTTTTTAAAACTTCAGCAAACTCAGGTTGATTTTCTTCTGAAAAAATAATTAAATCAGAAATCATATCCTTTCTCATTTGAACATACTCTGCTACTTTCTCTGCTGGGAAATCCTCAACAACTTTTGCATATACATATTTTTCAGTTTCTAAACAACTTTCTAAAGGCTCTTTATTAAATCCAGCTAAAGGACATAATGCCTCATGCAATAACCAATAAGCTCTAAATTCTTCAGGAACCTGCTCAGAAACAAAAGGTTTCCCTCCAGGTACACCTACAGCATACCTAATACCAAAATCCTCATCAAGACTAGAATCCATTAAATTATAAAGAACTCTCTCTCCATTAACCTGGAAAGGTTCTCCATCAATAACTAATTCCAAATCTCTTTCTTTTATGTATTCATCCATTTTTATCAATATTGTAGATTATTTTTTAACTTTATAAATCTTTCTATTCGTTACTACTAAACAATAACAAGAATTAAGGCTCAATCCAAATCTCAACAGGTTCAACCTGCTCTAAATAAGCAAAATCATACAAAGTAATAAACAAATCTCTTTCATCACTACCTAAATTACTAGCATCAACCTGCATACTACATCTAACCTTACCCTCTCCATTACGTAATAAAACTCTTTCACCGTTACAACTTATTGGATAAGGCCCTTTAACATTAACAGAAACATACTCCATTGGGTTTTTATCATAAACAAAACATTTCTCCAAAGAATCAACAACCCTTCCAGAACCATCATTTTTAATTATAAACTCAAAATTCAACATCCCTTCATTACTTCCAGTATAAGCTCTAACCATATCTTGAGTTAAGCTACTCACTTTTACTCTGCTTGGTGGGTTATCTCCTTCCTTTATATTCTCTTCAGGAACTTCATCCAAACTATCTGTAAGAATTATACGAGTTCTAACTCGAACTTCATCTTTATAACAATATTCAGCATTAATATCTTTAGAAATCAAAGTTTCGATATAACCCTCATAAATCAAAGGTCCAGCTCGAACATACTCTTCTAAAACTTCTCCAGTTTCTTGATCAATACCTTGTAAAACTCCAGGACTAAACATTCCTTCTCCACCATCAAACAAATCAGGAATAATTGCATCTCCTTTCAATCTTATCTTGACATCACCTGCAGGAATTTTAGTTAAACCATAATTATAAATTGTAAATTCAATAGGAATCTTGTCATAACTTGCAATATAAGGATATTCAGAATCAGACTCAGGAAAACCCTCACTAAATGAAACTTTAACTAATTGATCACCAGTATACTTGTAATAACCATCACCAGCACTAATACCATCTGAAGAATCTCCACCACACCCTGCTAAGATTAACAAGACTAAAACTAAAATTATTTTTTTCATTTACAACCTCTTTTTCAAACAAAATGAGAATTTAAAAGTTTATTAAGTTTTTGGTAAAAAAAGAAAAAAAATGAATCTTATTTATCCCTTAAGGATTAGGATTCCCTAAAACTAAATCCGAAAAGTCTTTAAAGGCTTTTGCTTGAACAAGATCCTTAACATATCTTTTCATCATCCAAAAAACAATTTTTTGATGATAAATTCCAATCAAGATAGCTAAAACAGCTGGAACTAAGAAAGCTAAAGCCATCAAAGGATTATATGTGCTAAGTTGGAAATAACCACCCAGAGTACTTGGTGTCCCACTTGCAAAGATAGCTGGATAATAACCTTCACTTTTCATAAGAACCAATAATACAATACCATATACCACCCAAACTCCTCTAAATAACCACATCGCTAAAGCATCTTTCTTAGGTAACCCATTTCGATTAAAATATTGGGTATTCTTTTGGATAAATTGACCAATTTTATAAGAATATGCTAAATCCAAAATAAACAAAGCAACAAAAGGCATAACATACATAAATGTCAAACCCAACGCCCATGAACCTAAAATCGCTGCTTGAATTTGAGTTGCAGTAATACCTGCCATAGAGATAAAAGCAACAATCATAGATACAACAAAATTACGAACAGGAGTGAATAATCCAACAATATCTATAGCATAATAAAAAATCATAACCAACAATCCAAAAAATAACAACTTAATAAGACTTGTATCAAGAGTTCCTTCCATAAAATTTCCTAAAATATTATTAATATCCCAATTGAAGCTGCCTCCTTCATAAAGTTTTGGAGCAGCTTGTACTCCTTCCGGTGTATCAGTAGTAGTAGAAACATAACTATTCATAGAAACTAATACAATAGACAAAAAGAAAAATAATATAATTGCATAAGCAAGTTTTTTACTAATAACAAAATCATCAGAATTTTTCCTTGATTTTGCACTCTTTTTTTTCCTAATCATTTTTAAACCTCCTTTTAATAATCCTTTAAACTCCAATTTAATATTTAAACTTTTCTATCCAATACTCGTACTAACTAAAGCAAATAACCAATCCCAAAAGTAAGGCAATATAACAGTTAATGCAGCCAAACCTGCAAGCATCCACCACGGAGCTTGTTCTCCTGTCTCCGATCTATAGATAAATCGAGAGAATAAAAACATCACTATAAAGAATGCAATTCCTAAAATTAATCTAGAACCTAACTCATAAGAAAAATAAGCAAGACTATCATAAGGAATCTTCTGTAATAAACTAAAAGTATTATACATCCAATCAATATTTAAATTAGCCAAGATAGCTAAAGTACCAAAGAGAGAACCACCCATAAATTTACTTTTAAAATTATTACTCTTATAGACTAAAAGAGCTTGTAATAATCCAAGTACTAAACCTGAACCAAGTATCACAATTATTACACGCCAATCTAATAAATCAACCATAATATCAAGAACATTAAGGTAATATATAAAACTTCCTAAAAGTTTTTTCTTTCCATTAAGTAGTATACAAAAGAAATAACATTTAAATACTTCAAGCAATCTTAAAAATACATGGGAGCAGGATCATTTTTCAAAAGAATAATTTTAGGTAAAAAGAAAGTGGAAGAAATTGAAGCAAAAAAAGCAGAAACTTCTCAACAATCAAACATTCCAGGGCTTCCACAACCCCCAAAAAGTAATTTAGACATTTCAAACTTACCAGACCTTTCTCAAAACCTACAACATGAATCACCTCAAACTCAATTAGTCTCACAAAAACTAGATACAATAAATGCTAAGCTAGATGTAATAGATCAAAGATTAAAATCCATAGAAGCAAGATTCCAAATACCTCAAGAACCATCATCACAACCTAAAAGATTCTATTAAATTAAATCAACTGAAACTTCTTTTAAAATCTTATAACCAAACTTTCCATTCACACGAATATTAGGATAATAGAATTCAGAACCAAAATCAGTAAACTTACACCTAACTTTAGCACTTCCAGAAGTAAGATCATTAAACAAAGTTCCAACCTCGCAATTACCTCTTCTACCTGACTCAGTATAAGCATTAAACACTATTACTCCTTTAGAACTTACATTACCTTGATCACAACTAGATATTGAATTCAAATCCCATACAGAACCAGAACCAGAATTACTTAAAGTAAAATAAAGAATAATTCCATCCTCATCAATTATCTCTTCAACAGCACTAACTTTTAAAGGACTAGCAGAAACTTTTGTAATAGAAACCTCATTCGCACTGCAACTATCAGCTTCAGACATATAAACCGGCCTATAACAAGCAGAAACATCTGCACTGAACCCATAATCAAAATAACTTACAACTTCAAAAGGAACCGAAGTTTCATTAACAACTTTCCCAGATTTAAACACATAGCCTAAATCAGAAGCATCACCAGGAAAACTATAAGAATAACTATCTTCTTCTAACATATTTAAACTAATCTTATAAAAATCTCGAGAATATTTTCCCCATAAACCTTTATCTTCAAATCCAGAATCAATACAAAGTACACCCTTAGACTCATAATCCCCTTTATTACTTATTTCTACATCAATACTAAAAGGATCTCCAGAAACAACTTCTGAATCAGTACTCACACTAAAACTTACACCACTACCTGAAGTAGTACTAGTATTATTATTACAACCACAAAGAACAACTAAAATTAATAAAACTAAGAGTTTCTTCATTCTATCCAAATCTTCAGGCTTTCAATGTAGAAATCATTCTTAGGAATCACCTGAAGGAGATTATCCCCTCTTTCAACATAATCAGAAATGTCAATTATATATTCATCTTCATCAGTGTTCATGTTAATTGTTTCACCATGAGCACTTAACCAGATATTAGCTTTCTGATCCTTATCCCCCTCTAAAGCCATTCCCAACATAATCTGCTTATCACCATCTAAAACATCTTCAAAGTCATCACGAGAAATATCAAAATTATATTTAGGGAAAAACTTCTCCTTCAATAAAAGTCCAACTTCAATTTGTTCAACCCTATAATCTCCAGAATCAATCTCAAACTCTAATATATTACTTCCCGAAACTAAATAACCAATAGGAATATCTAAAGTAGGTTGGGTAAACTCACAAACAACGATATCCTCTGGCATTAAGATATGACCATTCAACCTAATCTCCATCCTACCAACATTAGCAACATCTTTACAATAAATATAATAATCTAATACAACCTCTTTAAGATTTTCTAAATCATCTGCACCAACAACAAAAGTTCTGCTAGCAGACTTACTCTCACTTCTTATTTTTTGAACAATTCTAACATCGCTTAATTCATATTTATGACTAAATAAACCAAAGCTTCCAAGTCTCAAAACCAGCTTATTATTCTCTTTTAAATAATCCCCAGAAATTTTTATAGGAACTTCAGAGCTTGTAACTTCCCCTTCATAGACTACATTGCCATTGATTTCAACAATTAGATTGCCTTTAGCTGAATTAACAAAGAAATAAAGTTGTGCTTCCTCTACATTGCTATCTAAACTAAACTCAAAGGTTTTATCTTTTGAAATAAAAAGATTTTTAGAAATTAAAACCCTATCAGCTAATTCTATGATATCAGTTTCAATCTTAGAAAACAAATTAATAGGAGCCAACGCCTTGATAATTTCATTCTCAGAGTAAGAATAGACTTGACCAGGAGATTTAGACAATAAAACTTCGCCTTCAATATTTAAATTATCATCAACATCATCTTCGCTTTCATTTAATTCTAAAAGTATGTTTCTTTCATCAGCAGGTAATAAGATAAAATAAATCAAAATAAATAATGCCATAAATAATACCAATAAAGCAGCTGCAGCACCAGCTGGCAAATTAATTTGTCCTCTCTTTTTCATATACCATAAACATAACCTTTTAATATTTAAACCTTTTCTTTAATAGCCATGCAAATAATAACTCAAAATTACTCCAAAGGCTCAGTTAAACTAAAGATTACAACCCCAGAAGACCTTTGGCAACTTACTCACCTCTTAGATATAGAGGATTCTATCACCTCACAAATACTAAGAAAAATTAAATTATCAGGAAAAGACGAAAGATCTAACAAAATTATAAAAAAATCAGCCTTAGTTACAATAAACTTAGAAAAAATAGATTTAAAAGAAAATTTACTAAAACTTTCAGGAAAAATAACACAATCAAGTAATGAAGATATTCCAAAAGGATCATACCAATCAATAAACTTAGAACTAAATTCAATACTAAAAATAGAAAAACCAAAATTTTACTCATATCAAATAAAAAGAATTGAAGAGTCTACAAAACAAAAGCTATCAAAAATCTTAATATGTACACTAGACAGAGAAGAAGCTTCTTTTGCACTACTAAAAGATTCAGGGTATGAACTCCTCTCAGAACTTCAAGGTGAAGTAGAAAAGAAAGAACAGCAACAAACTACAAAACCCTTTTACCCAGAAATAATAAAAACGTTAGAAGCCTATGATAAAAAATACAAACTAGAACATATTATTATAGCCTCACCTGCTTTCTGGAAAGATAACTTATTAAAAGAGATAAAATCTCAAGAATTAAAATCTAAAATAATATTAGCAACATGTTCAGCAATAGGCATTCAAGCAATAGATGAAGTCCTAAAGAGAGATGAACTAAAACAAGCACTAAACCAAGATAGAATCTCAAAAGAAACTAAACTAGTAGAACAACTTCTAGCAAATATCGCTAAAAACACTAAATTCAGTTACGGTTTAAAAGAAACAGAAAACACATCTAATACTGGAGCTATAGAAACTCTCTTAATAACAGATAAACTAATCAAAGAAGCAAGAGAAAACAACACTTACCAAAAAATAGATAATATTCTAAAAATAGTTGATTCAACAAACGGAGAAATATATATAATCTCAACAGATCATCAAGCAGGAAAAAAACTTCAAGGATTAACAGGTATTGGAGCTATTTTAAGATATTAAAACATCTTCCGAACAAACTTGACAAATCTAGGCTCTTTCAAAGCTAACTTAATTAAAGCTTTACCCATCTCATCACGATCATGTTTCTCTAGAACTTTCTTAACTCTTTTTTGTTTCATCAATTTAATCAAATAATTATAATCTTCATTACTAAACTTATTCAAAATCTTACGAACTTTCAAGTTATATCTTAATTCCCTGCCAAATCTTCTTTTACACTTAGAAGTATAATCTCCTCTACCATTAATCAAAACTTTACTTAATTCCTCAGCAGCTTGTAAACCATAAATCAAACCTCCATAAGAAGAAGCCTTAACTTGAGTTGCAGCATCTCCAATTAAATATACCTTACCTTTCTGTATTCTCAAAGAAGGATTATATATAGGAATCAAACCACTCTGATACTCACGAACTTTAGCCCTACCAACCCTCATTTCTAAGAATTTTTTAAAATGAATATTAGGATTTTTATTAGCCAACACACCAACTCTACAAACTTTAGAATCTTCCGGAATTACCCAACCAAAATAATCTTTATTAAACCAAACCTCAATAATCTTAGCATCAGTTTCTAAACTCATTCTTGCTTGAACACCAGTAACAAATTCTCTTTTACCATAAAGACCAAAATTCTTAGCCACACTACTATAACAACCATCAGCACCAACTATTTTATTATAATCAAATGAACCTCTATCAAATTCTAAATGATAACCATGATTAATCTTCTTAGCCTTATTAAATCTCCTACCTAAATAGATTTTAGCTCCAGCTCTACGTGCTTCTTCAATTAAATATCTATCAAACTCTTTCCTATCTAAAACAAAATTAGGCTTGTTAAATTTAATATCAACATAATCTTTATTCGGACTAAATATTCTAAAATGATCTATCTTATTAACAATAAACTGTTTTCTCATAGGAACAACTTCTTCAATTTTACCAGTAACTACCCCAGAACACTGCACAGGCAAACCTACTTGTTTATGCTCTTCAAACACTGAAACCTTTTTTCCAGCTTTAGCTAATAAATATGCTAAATAAGCTCCAGCAGGTCCTCCTCCGATTATTGCTACCATAATTAAAAACCAAATTAACAAGCTTTATAAATATATCCTATAACATATATTTCAGAAAAAATGGTGATTGAATTAATATTAATAACATTAGGAATTCTTGGTTTACTAATTGCTTCAATAACCGATTTAAGAACAAGAGAAGTTCCAGACACTATAAGCATAGGTTTAATTGTAATAGGTTTAATTCTAAGACTCTCAAATTCAATAATAACTTCAGATTGGAAATACTTTACAACAGCTTTAATCTGGTTAATCATATTCTATATCTTAGGTGCAATCATGTACTACACAAAACAATGGGGCGGAGGAGATTCAAAACTTTTAATGGCTCTAGGCGTTTTATATGCAACACCTCCTTTAACTCTAAACCCTGTAACAAGCTCAGTTCCTTTCCCAATTACAATTCTATTCAACATTCTATTAGTGGGTTCAATCTATGGAATACTATGGAGTCTATTCTTAATCATTAAACACTTTAAAAAATTCAAAAAACCTTTCACAACCTCAATAAATAAAACAAAACACCTAAAGAAAATAACCATCTTAGAATTAATCTTAGCAATAATTATAATATTACTTATCCCCGAACTAAAATTCTTAATCTTATCTTTAGCTCTAATCATTATCATTTACCCCTACCTATACCTAGCAATCAAAATAGTAGAACAAATATCATTTTATAAAATAGTTCCAGTAAAAAGACTAACAGAAGGTGACTGGGTTTCAAGAGATGTTTACAAAAACAACAAACTAATCTACTCAAAGAAAAACTATGGTATAGAAAAGAAAGATATTCAAAAACTAATTAAAGCTAAAATTAAATCAGTTCAAATAAAAGAAGGTATTCCATTTATTCCTGCTTTCTTAATAGGAACTTTAATTGCTTTATTTTTTGGAAATATTGTATTATTAATAATATAAAAAAGAAAAAAATTAAAAATTTCTTTTCAAAACCTCTGATTTACGTCTTGATTCAGAACCCCAAACCTGATCTAAAGACTCTTGATCCAATTCTGAAGATTTCAACAAGTATCTTAAGGCACTTGCCCAATCTTTAGTAGAACCACTAGAGCCTTTATCAAGAATAATACTTCCCTCTTCATTTCTTAACATCAAATCAACAAGAATCACATTATTCTTATCTGCATATTTATTAACAGGTTCTGTAGCAAATCCATGATGATATGTATCAGTACATAACACAACAGGAATATTTTTTTCCTTAGCTGTTTTAGCAAAGTATACCCCTGTAGGGTGCATAGATTTACCCTCTCTCCAATCCCAAACAGATTCTCGAATTTCAAGGCTATCAGGAATAAAATCCTTTAAAGTTTCATAACAAATGTAACTTAGTGTGCCATCCCAACCCTGAGGATTCAAGCTCCATTTTTTTTCAGACCAAGGAAAAAATACATCGCTAACAATCCCCTTATATTGCTTACTCTGCATTAAAGCTTCGGCTTCTTCTCCAGTCTTTGCATAATCTGCTCTAATTGGTAAACCTGCGTCTATTCCTTTTTGGATTTCAGCTCTTGCGTCTTCCATATGTTTTGTGTTATCTTCTATAACCAATATTTCTATATTTTCCATTTTTATTTTCCTCCATTGATCAATTTATTAAAAAAAATTAACAAGGTCTACAGGACAACAAAATATCAACTAAGGAATGTGTGTCATCCAATTCCTGTTCATCCAAAAGGGTAAGGTTAATAAATAATTTATCACCCTCCTTAGATCTAAATCTATGAAGACCATCATAACAAAGGAATTCATAACCATTAGCTTCAAAAAAGTTCTTTATTTCTGAAACTAAAAAACCATAACAATGTGGACCCTTAGGGTGTTCAAGAGTTCCCCCTCTAAGATTTAAATCACTACCTTCTTCTAACTCATTATACAAAGTTCCTTTAAAACGACTCTCTAAAAGTCTCCCTCCCATCTTTTCATATAACATCCCATATAGTTTTTCACGAATTTCTTTCATTTTTAGTTATCCTCCTTTTCAACCTTTTAAGTTGTTATTATATAGTAATACTAGTGACATATAAGAAACTTTCCGAGAGATTTTAAGCAAAAATAGAAAGATTTATATAAAAAACTCTATTTTAGATAATTATGGATAAAAAAGATTATCAATTACTATATCAACTAGATTTAAATGCTAGACAACCTAACTCAAAAATAGCTAAAACTCTAAAGCTAAGCAAAGACGCTATCTCATATAGAATCAAGAATCTAGAAAAAGACAACATAATCCTATCATACACAACATTAATAGACTCAACAAAACTAGGTTACAACTTATACAGAATCTTTCTAAATCTAATAGACACACCCCCCCCTCAATTAAACAATATTATAAAATTCCTCCAAGACCAAAAAAACACCTGGTGGATAGCAAAACTAGATGGATCTTGGAACTTCGCTTTTGCAGCTTGGTTTAAAACAAACAAAGAATTCAAAGACTTCTACACTGATTTCCTACAAAACTTTAAACAAAATATCAAACAACAACTAATTTGTCCAATCACAGCTTACAAACACTACAATAGATCTTACTTAATCAACACAAGAACAACAAAAAAAGAAATAGTAGCACAAGGTCCAAAAACTAAACATGATCAAATAGATCTAAAAATTCTAAACCTACTCTCAAAAAACGCAAGAATACCTTTAATTGACATAGCAAAAGAACTAAAACTAGATAGCATGACCATCCACCACAGAATTAAAAAGTTAGAAAAATTAGGAATTATTCAAGGTTATAAAGTAAACCTAAACTTCAACTTATTAAAAAGAGATTTCTATTCAGTAAAAATAAACTTAAACAGTTTAAAAGAAGTAAAACAAATAGAATCATACATTAAACAAATACCAGAAACTACAGCAATGACTGAAGCAATAGGAAGTTATGATATAGAATTTGATTTAGAAGTAAAAGATTCAGAACAATATTTTAAGATAATAGAATCTCTAGAAAACCAGTTCTCAACCATAAGAGAAATAATATATTTCAGAGTTCTAAAAAGTTACAAAATAATTTACATGCCTGTTATCTAGGAATCCTTTGCTCTTCATAATACTCTTCAGTTTTCTCTTCTTTTACTTCAGGAACCTTATTCACAGAAACCTTACCAATCGCAGAAGCTCTCTCAGAAATTTTAGCAAACACAGAATTCATTTCCTCTTCACTTACTTGAACATGTTGCCAATCAAAATCAACACCATCGCCAGCTTTACGAGGAATAATATTTACTACAACATGCGGAACCCTCTGCCCAGCAACAGCACCTAAAGATATTAAAATATTCGTACCCTCTGCACCAACAGCCTCAAAAACAGCTTTACTTAACTCTGCAGCAACATTAAACATATGACTTATCTCTTCAGGACTCATTTGGAATAATAATTGATAATGTTTTTTAGGAAATAAAATTACATGACCTAAAGAAGCAGGATTAATATCAAGAACAGCCATAAAAAACTGATCCTCATAAACTTTCTTAGAATCTAACTTCCCCTCAGCAATTAAACAAAAAGGACACTGCTGACCACTAGAACCTTTCTGTTGTTGTTTTAAAAACTCAATCTGCTCAGGACTCAAAGTTTTCAAAAACTCAGACAACTCAACCTGTTGTTGTTCAGGGGGCATCTTAGCAATTTCATTAATCTTAGCAATTTGCTCTTCTGTTAAAGGATTATCACTCATAAAAAAATAAGAATTAAAGAACTATTTAAATTTAACCAATTGCTCTTCTAACATCAACAATCTCAACACTTCTAACACCATCAATTTTAGCAATATCTTCTTCAAGAGCATCAGGACTTCCTTTACTTTCATCCATAACAAAAATTAATTTTAAAGCTTTCAAGCCAAAAGCAAGCTCTTCAGTTTCAGATTTACCAACATCACCATATTTTTTAATAACTTCATTAGCTTTTTCTTCAATAGCCATTAAATCAACATCAGGACTCTCAGGCATTACTTTTGCAGTAATTACAACTTCAGCCATTTTAATTAGGACCCTCAAAACCGCACTTTTTACACTTATACTTAGCAGCGATTTCCCTACAATGTCCACATCTAACTATCTCTTCTTCACCACAACTAGGGCACTTAAATTTAGCTACAGCTTGGTCATTAGTTACTTCTTTCTTACATGAAGTGCATTTCATTGTTTTCATAACTAAAACCTGATTCATAACGTTTATAAAGCTTTTGATTGAACCTAATATTACATGAAAGCTTCTATTATAATACCTGCCTGCAATGAAGAAAAATGCATAGAATCCGCCTTAAAATCCATAAATTCTCAAGATTATCCAGATTTTGAAACAATTGTAGTTTGTAATGGTTGTACAGATTCTACAGAAGCCTTAGCAAAAAAACTAGCCACAAAAGTTCTAATCCAAGAAGAAGGTCATGTATCAAAAGCAAGAAATTTAGGAGCTAAAAATGCAGAGGGACAAATTCTAATATTCCAAGATGCAGATGTTATTCTTAAAAATCCAAATACTATAAAAGAAATCAGCAAAAAACTACAAAAAGCAAGAGTAGGCACCTGTAAAATAACACCTAATCCTAAAAACATTAAATCAACAATCTACTCAACAGCTAAAAATAACTTATGGTTCTTCAATTGGTCCAATGGAATAATCTACTTAACAAAAGACACTTTCAATAAAATAAATGGATTCAATGAAAACCTAACCAAAAAAGAAGATTCCAATTTAATTTCAAAAGCAAAAAAACACGGAGCATTTAAAATAACAAAATCAAAAGTAGAACTTTCAATGAGAAGATTAGAAAAAAGAGGTTATATTAAAACCACTTTATTCTGGGTTAGAGAATTCTTTTTCCCAAACAAAAAACCTTACGAGATTATAAGATAATTACAAATCCTCCATTCCTTTCTCTGTAACCATAAACGCACTTTCAGAATCCATTAAGTAAGGACTATCAATTAACTTAGCAACTCTTGAACCTTTCTTTCCTTTACGAAGATAAATTCTAGTCTGAGAATTGTGCCCTACAATATTTCCACCAATAGCAGCAGTTGGATCTCCAAAGAAAGTATCGGGTTTAGCCATTACTTGATTAGTTACATAAATACAGATTCCATAACTATTCGCTAACTTCATTAAGGTATGCATATGTCGATTTAATTTCTGTTGACGATCAGCCAATTGCCCTCTTCCTGAAAAATCAGCTCTAAAATGACTTGTTAAAGAATCAACAACAATCAATCTAACAGGTGTCTCAGCACTTTTAATTAAGTCTTCAGTTTTCTCAGCCAATAACATCTGATGATCAGAATTAAATGCTCTAGCAACCTTGATGTTCTTCAAAACCTTTTTAGGATCCATTCCTAAACCTTCAGCAATTTGGATTATTCTCTCAGGTCTAAATGTACTTTCACCATCAATAAATATAACACTTCCATCTGCACCCCCTTTATCTTTAGGCAACTGTGCACGAACTGCTAAAACATGAGCAATCTGACTTTTAGAAGCACCAAATTCACCAAAACACTCAGAAATGCTTCCAGTTTCAAATCCACCACCAATCATACCATCAAAAGCCTTGCAACCTGTTGAAATTCTAATTACTTGTTCTCTTTTCCTCAACAAATCTTCACCAGTCTCAAAGCCCATATCTAATCTTTGTCTAGCAATATTAATTATTTTCCTAGCTACAGCTTCACCAACACCAGCAACTTCAGTAATTTCACCGGGACTAGCTACAGCCAAAGCCATTAAACTATCATAATTTGCATCTTTTAATTTTTCTGCAGTTGCAGCACCAACACCTGGTAAGCTTTCAATACTTTGATCAACTTTTTCCTTTTTTTCTTCAACTTCCTCTTTTTTCTTCACTTCTTTTTCACTCATCTTCATCTCCTCCATCACTTAACAGCATTTCTTCATGAATCTTTTGCAAGATAAGAATTGCTCTTTGAATATCTGCTTTTCTTAGATTAAGTTTTTCATCTCTCCACAAATCTTGATCTCTATCTTTCCAACATCGTCTCAAGGTAGCAGTTTTAAACTCAATCTCTTCATTTCCTTTTTTGTGCTTATTCAACCAAACAGCTCCATCAATGGAGCCAGAACGCCATTTTTTTATAGGTAAGTTATTTGCCATTTTTAAATTCCTCCGCTTTTCGCTTCTTTTTCAATTATTATCTGTTAAGATATACTCTAATAATTCCCCCTACTATATAAATCTCACGCACTACTGGCAAGTGTGACAAGTGTTTTTAAATTTTAAAGAATTCAAGAACTACAAAGCCCCAAACCTAAAAATTCACTTGCCAAACTTAATACAAAATCATAACACAAATCAACACAACCAACAAAATAAACAATAAACTCTCAAGAAAACTTCCAGTTCTAATAAATCCACTAACTCTAGACTTAACAGGATAAAAGAAATTTATACCTTCCAAGGTTAACATATCAGCAATTAAATGACTTAGATAACCAAGACCTAAAGCTAAACCAATCTCAAAATAACCTAACACTAAAGCAAAAACAAATACCACAATAACAGGAATCAAAGAATGCATCATCCCTCTATGTCCTAAAAAAAAGTTAGTCAAATAACTCAAAGGTTTTACTTTTCTACCCACCTTACTATCTGGATGATCAATATCAACAATTAAACTAGAAAAACCAACCAAAACAACAAACAAATAAACACTCATTTCAATATTAATAAAATTATACAAAACTAATCCTAAAAATATTCCAAATGCTAAATGCGTTCTCCACATCAACAATTACCACCTCTTTTAATAAAAACTAATCAATACTTTCTTCTTCAAAAACACTCTCTTCTTCAACATTCTCTTCAACAGCTAAATTCTCTGAAGTACTAGGAACCGTTTCAGAAACACTCTCTGAAACAGGTCCACTATCCTCTTTTACCTCAGAAGAAACGCTCTCTTCAACATGACCACCCATTTCCTCAATCAATTTACTAGGATCAACTTCCTCAATTCTAGAAGCCATAAATTCTAAACGACCAAACATATCATTTTTAACAACCCTTCCAATTATACGGATTTGTTTACCCAAACAATTGTTTTTAACAGCTTCAAATTTAGCAGGATCTGTACGCATAGCAACAACCTCTTCTTCAGAAACACCTAACACAGCAGAAACTTGTTCTCTAAAGAATACAGCTCTAACATTATTAGTTCCATCATCAAAAAAGACATTTAAAATAGGAACTGCTTTAGCTGAAACAGCACCATGTTCAACACATCTACCTTCAAGAACCTTTTTATTACACTCAGGACAGGCATCATAAAACCGAGGTTCAAAAACTTGAACAATAGTCCCTAATACCCCAATATTTCTATCAGTCTCATTAATATCTTTTAATTGTTTTTTAATATAAGCAGAACTTTCTCCAGAAGTATTAAACTTAACTTCCCCAATCTTAACACCTTCAGGATTTAAAACTATAGCAGAACCATTTCCTAAATGAATTTCTTTATAGCCCATGTTATTATCTCGAATATAACCCCCAGAAACTTTAACAATAGCATCTTCTTTTAACTCAGGAAACTTCTCAAGTAAAGGTTCATCCCAAATAACAGTTCTAATAACACCGGACTCATCTCCAATCATAAAAGTTCCAACTTTTCTTTTAACACCCTCTCTTTCAAACTCACGAATATCATAAATTCTAACAATTTTACCAGCAATACTCACTCCTCTTAATCCAGCAACTAAATCATTAATTTTAAAAGACCTTTCAGAAACATCATCTAAAACCTTAACACCCAATTCATTAGCTACAATATGTGCAGCACCTTCCTTACTTATCAAATCAGACAATTGTTTTAATTTATAACTAATTTTAGCATCAATCTCTTCTTTACTCATCCCTTTTTCTTGTATTATTCGTTTTACAATATCATCATAGCTTATTCTCATCAACATAAAAACTAGAAATGAAGTATTCATTAATAAACATTTAGGTAATTTAAAACATAAATTCTAATTAGAAACAGCTCCAAAAGTCTTTAAATTTCCTATTTGAGCTTCTTCTTCAGCAGTTGTTGAACGTTCACAACTCAAATCACTAATTTCAAACTCAATCTGCTTAAGTTTTCCTTCAATAACATATTTTTCATTAGTTTTAAAAACAATTCCAGAATCTTTACAGCTAACATCATACTCATCAGTAGATCTAAAAACTCCCGTCATAATTCTCTTATCAACATTTCCAATCCGATCAAACACATCATATTTCTTAACTAAACCAACTTCAGATTCATATTTAATCTTAACCGGAACAATTTCCACAAGGGCTGTTTCAAAGAAAGCTGCACCAGTTATAGAATTAGTATCTTCTTCATAAAAGGCCAAAACTTTTGGAACATAATTTTCTGCCTCATCAGGCAATTTAGATTTACATTTATCAAAACTAGAACCTTTACAATCTTTACTGACTCTACCAGGACCAGCATTATATGCAGCCAAAGCCAACTCAACATCTCCAAACTTTACTAACATCTTCTTGAGATATTTAGCACCACCAAGAATAGATTGTTCTGGAGTAGCCCTTTCATCATTAGCAAAATCACATTCTGCTTTGTTAGAAGAAACACAGTTTTTAACATTTTTACATATTCCATTTTCAATAATAAAATGTTTTTCAGAAACTTTTAATCCAACTTCTCTAGCAGTACAAGGCATAAGTTGGGTAAGGCCCATTGCTCCATCAACACTTACAGCTTTAGGATCAAAATCACTTTCTGTTTTAATAAGGGATTTCAATAAAAGTTTATCTACATCAACATCTTTAGCAACTTTTTCAATAATTTTATCATAATCTGTAGGTTCTTTATTAAAAGCTACTGTATTTTGTTTATCAATAAGCTCTTTTTCTTTCTCAGATCTAACATCCTTATTGAATAACAAGCCAGAATCAGCATGAACCTTCAAAACTCCATTTTCAAAAGAATATCTAAAATTAATATCTTCAAAATTAGAATTATAACCAATACATTCTTCAAAAGAAGGAATAAATGATTTTAACAAATCTTCCTGAATAGAATTATATTCAAAAGTGCCTCCATCTAGATAAGAATAAACTGCCCTATCCGCACACTGTTCAAGATAAAGATTATTAAGTCCTCCCTCATAATATAGATCTAACAATTCCATCTGACCAATACCCATTGTTTTAATACCCAAAGCATTTCCTTTAGTCCCAAGAATACTTCCAAAAATAAGTAAACCAGCTATGAAGATTACAATAGTTCCAGAAAGTAGAAGCATTCCTTTCTTATTCATTCACCCACCTCCACATTCATCTCTAATTTTACCAAACTCATATCCCCCTCAATAGGCAAATAAATTTCTGCAGTTCCTAATTCTACCTGTATAGAACCACTCAAAGAATCCTCTATTCCTAGCGCACCCTCCGATACATGAAGATTAATTTTATCCACCTCTAGATTTAGAGCGTAATTACTATCCTTAACCCACTTCTTAGTTTCATCCACTAATTTATCATAGTAACTTGAATCAGAATGAACTAAAATAATTAGATCAGAAAAACTAATATCCATCCCAGGAACTTCACTTCTCAAATAAGTCATTAACAACAAATTGGCTTCATTCTCAGAGATTCCCTCTTGAATGCTTTTAATCTCTAAACCAAAAGTATCTCCAGGCTCATAAAAAGCAAAGATTAAAATAAAAATAATTAATAAAATAGAACTTAGTATCCAATCATTCAAAAAGTCCTCAGGTAAAGCTCCTTTCTTATTCATTTTGCAACACCTATCTCCATGATTACATCTTTTCTTTCACCTTGACTATCTAAAATAACAATAGGTCGATAATAATGATAAGAGGTTGCATACCCATTCCAAACTGTATAACCATCAATATTTATAGTTACATTATAATAAGTTCCGATGCAAGTTTTAAGAATATCATTACTTAATTTATTTACATCAACAACCCCCAGCTCTCTTAATCCATCTGATTCATAAACAAAACAATCATTAATTAATTTGTGAACAATAACTGCCTCTCTAACTAAAACTGAATCAACAGCCAAACGGTCTTTTCCAGAAGAACGAATTGCTTTATTAACAAAGACCATTGAAAAAGTCATTAAAAAGATAAATAATAATACAAAAATCAAATAATGAAAAGTTTTCTGAGGTATCACTGTTCCTTTCTTATTCATCTTATGCTAACCTCTTCATTCTTCTTTTCAAATAATAAATTACTTCTATCATTATATTTAAAAGGACCTAAGTCATATCTCTCATTGTGCATCACCCAACTCCAAAAATCAGTTTGACTACTAAACATTAAGAAATAATTCTTATCTTTCCCAAACTCAACATCATAAACCAAACCTCTAAAATTTTGTTCAACTGAAACATCACCAGGAGCAATTTCAACAACACCTAACATTAAAGCATTATCTTCTGCAGCATAACCCCCATAATAATCACTATTCAAATAACCATAAAGAGAAAAAGCTAAGACTAAAGCAATAACTACCCATAGAATTAATTCTACTACATCTAATGTTACTTTATCAACTTCACCTTTTTTATTAAACATTTAATTTCCTCTTAATTTGGTTCAAAAGTCAAATCTCCTGGATTTACAACCTCTCCAGCATTACCTTCAACATAATTTATAACACCCCCTAAAATGCCCCTTAATAGAGTAGTTTTTGCTGTATCTCCAAGACCAGCTTTATTATAATAACCTTCATTAATATAAATTGAAATAGCAGGAAGGGTCTCCTTTTTCTTATTTAAAGGATTGATGCCTTTCAAAGTAACTAAATTTTGTAACTCAAAAATAAGTTTATTTTCCTCCTTAAGGCTGTTTTTACTTTCTTCACTATCCTGTAATCCGGTCTCTTTTATTTTAGCAAAAGTACTATCCTTTAAATTACCATTAAGATGATTAACAACAGATTCTGCTAACTTTTTACTCTCCTCATTTCCAGGGATATAATAAACAATTATAAAAAAATCAGTTTTTTTAGCACCAAAAAACACATTAATATAATAATTAACATTATCAAGTTCTCTAACCAGATAATCTACTCTATCTTGAGCAGAAGGGAGATAATAATCTGCACGAATTAAAGATGGTTCCTTATCCAACTCTGTTTGAAGCTGTAAATCTCTTTCATAAATCCAAGGAGTTATTTTAACTTGTTCAGAAACCTTCTCTTGTAAGCCCTTCTGCATACTTACCAAAAAGTCTTCAACAGGAGAAGGGTTATTCACCTGAAAAGTATCTAAAACCAATAAATCTTTAGGTTTTTCACAGTCTAATAAAGCAACAACATTACTAATTTCAAAACTTGTAAAAGGGTAAAAACAAGTTGCACCCTCTTTCGTTTTCAATAAAGCGATATACTTAATCCCGAGCTTTTCTCTAGATCTTTCAAAAACTAATGAACCCTCATCTACTTTTGTAAATTGATTAAGGTCCTTAACAACGCAAAGCTCTTCCTCCTCAAAGTACTGATAAAGTTCACCCAACTCTTTATCTTTAACCTGCATATAAGCCTTAAGATAATAATCACCATTTGAATCCACCATTTTAGAAAAAATTATTTTGTGATCATAAGCAAGGTTACTCAAATTATAATAACTACAAATACAACCTTCTCCTTCAATATCTAAACAAGGTATATACGTCTGGATAAATTCATTAAAATTCAACCTCGCATTAGGATCAATATTTGGATGCCAGTTAATATAAACTGCAAAAATCAAAGCTAAAAAGATAATCATAGCTAAAATTAAACTAACTGCATAGTTTAAACTCAAATCACCTTTTTTTTTCATAAGGATTTAAAATAGAACCATATATTTAAAACTTATGTCTTAACAATATTCGTAACATTCACATCAGTATTATTAATTCCAATCATAACTTGTCTTAATTTAACCATCATTTGCAAAGCAGGTTCTCTAAAAATCCAAATCATAGTAATAAGAACTACCAAAGCTAAAACAGCAACTACCACTATCCAAATTGTATTCGCATCACCTTTTTTGTTCATTTTAAAAAAAGAAAAAATTAAATCCCCTTATAAGCTTCATCAGGGATATTTTCATCACCTGGACAACTTACACCTGAACATGGAACATTAATCTCATTACCCCAACACTTTAAATCTTCTCCTTCGACATCTATAATATCAAATCCCTTAGTACAATACGCAGAATTTTGAGGATTAACAGAACTTTGTGCAGTTATACAATACTGTTGACAAGTTTGTTCTACGTAAGCCCGGTCATTACCTGCTGCTCCTCCAAACACATCTTTAACTCTTTGCCAAACATTGCTAGTACCTCCTAAAAAGAAAGTAGCAGCAACTAATAGTACAATGATAAGGATTACACCAATAATTACTAAATTCATAGAAAGTTCAGCACCTTTTTTGTTTTTCATCATTTTAAACATGCACCTCTTAATTTAATAGAGATTATAAATATGAAGTTTATATATAAACCTTTTGGTTACTTAGTTATGTCCGGAATAAAAGAAAAATAAATAAAGTCCAAGTTTTTTGTTTAAAGTT